>CAMOSH010000091.1 GCA_946624575.1 uncultured Verrucomicrobiota bacterium | reverse complement strand
GACAACCCGTCCGGAGCGTCAGATCAGCGCGACAAATTCAGGTTTGGAATCCGTGTATTCGGGCGCGTCGCGTTCGCCGCCTGCAATCGGAAAGGCCTCCGGAACGGGGTGCGCTCGCGGTCGCGCAAGCGGCGCTTGAGCCCCGGAAACCGACAGAATTTGCGCACAGCGGGGCGTTCGGGTAGTATTCAGCGCGAACGCCAAATGAAAACCACGAAGAAAATCTCCGCGCCGGGGCCGGAACGAATCGCCCCGATCGACGATTCCATCCTCCTGGGCAACCGCGTGCCGCTGCGCATCACGGACACGACGTTGCGCGACGCGCCGCAGTCACTCTGGGCAACGCGCATCCGGACAACGGACATCCTCGAAATCATAGACACGATCGACCGTGCGGGCTACTACTCGCTGGAATGCTGGGGCGGCGCCACGTTCGACGTGTGCCTGCGCTTCCTACGCGAAAACCCGTGGGAGCGGCTCCGCGAAATCAAGGCCCACGCGAAGAACACGCCGCTGCAAATGCTAATCCGCGGGCAGAACATCCTGGGATACCACAACTACCCTGACGACCTGCTGGAGCGCTTCATCGCGCTGGCCGCCGGCAACGGCATCGACATCTTCCGCACCTTCGATGCGCTCAACGACAACCGCAACATCGAAAAGTCGGTCAAGTACATCAAGAAGTACGGCGGGCACGCACAGGGCACGATCTGCTACACGGTCTCCCCGGTGCACACGATCGATGAGTTCGTGCGAATCGCCCGCGAGCAGGAGCAGATGGGCGTGGACTCCATCTGCATCAAGGACATGGCCGGCATACTCGCGCCGCTTGACGCGCGCCGCCTCGTTTCCGCGCTTTGCAGGGAAATCTCCATCCCGATACAAATCCACTCCCACGCCACAAGCGGCATGGCGACGGCCACGTACCTGGCCAGCGCCCTGGCCGGAGCCGGCGCCGTGGACTGCGCGGTCTCGTCGATGGCCGGCTTCTCCTCGCAGCCGCCCGTCGAGACTATTGCCGCGATCTTCGCGGACAGCGCCGTGGCCCCGAAGCTCGACATGGAGTGCGTGGCGGAGGAATGCCGCTTCTTCAAGGGACTCCGCCCGATGCGCGAACCCGCGCACCGGATGCACGACATCATCGATCCGGGGATTCTCGAACACAAGATTCCCGGCGGCATGATCTCCAACCTGCGCTCGCAGCTCTCGCAGCAGGGCGCCCTGGACCGCATCGGAGAAGTCATGGCGGAAGTGCCCAGGGTGCGCGCCGACATGGGCTGGCCGCCGCTGGTCACGCCCACGTCGCAGATCGTGGGCGTCCAGTCGGTGCTCAACGTGCTTGCCGGCAAGCGCTACGAGATGGTGGCGGAGGAGACCAAGAACTACGTGCGCGGACTCTACGGCCGCCCGCCGGCTCCAATCGACGCGAAACTCGCGAAAAAGATCCTCGGGCGCGAAAAGCCCGTGACAGGGCGGCCCGCGGATTTGCTGCAGCCCATGCTGCCGCACGCGGTGGACGCCGTGGAGCCGTCGCTCATCAAGACGGAGGAGGACATTATTTCCTACTGCCTGTTCCCTGAGCCGGCGCTTTCGTACTTCCAGTGGCGCGCGATGCCGCCTGCGGCGCGGCCCCCGATTCCCGCCGACGAAGAGGAAAAGAAACGCAAGGCGGACGCGGCGCCGGTGGCGCTGCCCGCCAAGCCGCTCATGGCGCCGCAGGACTATCCCGCTCTCGAAAGCCTGCTGGCCACGGTGAAGAACCTTGGAATCGACGAGCTGGTAATCAGGCGCGGCGACATGTCGGTCGCGCTTTCCGGAGTCGGAAGCGCGGGAAAGACCGCGGGCGCGATCGTCGCGAAGCCCGTGGTAACGACCGCTGAGCCCGCCGCGAAACCCTCGGCCGACAGCGCCGCGACCACCGCGCCGGCAGGCGCCGCTGCCGCGTCGGCGGTCGCCGGCGATACGCTGAAGGCGCCGCTCACCGGCACGTTCTACCGCGCCAACGGACTCTCGGCGCCGAACCTCGTCGAGGAAGGCGCCGCCGTGAAGGCCGGGCAGCCCGTATGCATCATCGAGGCGATGAAGCTTTTCAACCAGATCAAGGCCGACAAGCCTCTGCGGGTGCTTCGCTTCCTCGTGAAAACCGGGCAGAACGTCGAAAAAGGCGCCCCGCTGGCAGAAATCGAGTACATCTGACGCATCGGCGGCCATGTCGGGCCGCCGAAAAAAACGCACCTGCGCCGACGGACGCAGGTGCTTTTTTTCGGCTGATCGCATGGCGACGCGGACCGGGCGGACGCAGCCCGGGCGGGCGCAGACCAGACGGACGCGGACCGGGCGCCCAGCGCCGCGGCTTCAGCAGGCCGGGTCGCCGGGATTCACCGGGGCGAGCGTTGTAAGAACCGCCAGGCCGGTGTCGGGTTCGCCGGCGGTGAGGACCATGCCTTCGGAAACGCCGACGCCCTTCATTTCGCGCGGCGCAAGATTCGCCACGAACACCACCTGCCTGCCGTTGAGCACCGATGGATCGGGATACGCGGAGCGAATTCCGGAGAAAATGGTCCTGTGACCCAGCGGACCGCAATCCAGCTCGAAGCGCACGAGCTTTTTGCTCTTGGGCACGGCGGTGCAGCTTTCGACAAGACCGACGCGCAAATCGATCGCGTCGAAAGCCGGGAATTCGATCTGCGGCTTGGCGGGAGTCTTCGGAGCGGCGGCAGGCGCCGCGGCCGGCGCGGCCGGGGCGGCGGCCGCGGCCGGGGCGGCTTTTGGCTTGGCCGATTCGACCATGGCTTCAACGGCCGCCGGATCGACGCGCGTGGCAAGATACTCGTACGGTCCGATTTCGCGACCTTCGACCGTCTCCGAAAGCGAATCCCACGTCCAGTCGCCTTCGCCGAAAAGCGCGGCCGCCTTCCTGGCGTAGACCGGAAGAATCGGCGCCAGGTAGATCGCTATCACGCGGAAGAGGTTGAGCACCGACGTGAGGACGGCGCGAGTGCCTTCGGGATCGGTCTTTATCGATTTCCAGGGCGCGTGCCGGTCGAAGTACTCGTTCGCGGCGTCGGCGATGCGGCAGGCCTCGACCGGGATCTGGGAGAACTTGCGATCCTCGTAGAGCGCGGCGATCGCGTCGGCGCGGTCGCGCGCCGCCGCGAGAAGGGTCCGGCCCTCGTCATCGAGCGAACCGAGCCTGCCGTCCAGTCTCTTGCCCAGCATCTGCGCGCCGCGCGAGGCGAGATTCGTGATCTTGCCCACGAGGTCGGAGTTCACGCGCTGCGCGAAATCGTCGAGGTTCAGGTCGATGTCGTCCGTGGAATTGTTGATCTTGCAGGCGTAGTAGTAGCGCAGGGCGGCCGGATCGAGATGGTCCAGATAGGTGCGGGCGTTGAGGAACGTGCCGCGGGCCTTGCTCATTTTCTCGCCGTTCACCGTCAGGAAGCCATGCACGAACACGCGCGTGGGGCCCTGGTAGCCGGCGGCGTGAAGCATGGCCGGCCAGAAGAGGCAGTGGAAGCGGACGATGTCCTTGCCGATGAAGTGGTAGCGCTCCGCGTCCGGGTCGCCCCAGGTCTCCTCGAACGAGCGGCCTGTGCGGGAGCACAGGTTCTTGAGAGAGGCCAGGTAGCCCACCGGGGCGTCGAGCCACACGTAGAAGTACTTTCCGGGATGGCCCGGGATCTCGAAGCCGAAGTACGGCGCGTCGCGGGAGACGTCCCACGGCAGGAGCTTCTGGTCTTCGCCGAACCATTCGGAGAGCTTGTTGGCCACGTCGGCCTGTGTGTGTTTCGGGAGCCACTCGCGGAGATATTCCCTGTACTTGGCCAGATCGAAAAGAAGGTGCTCCGTCTCGCGCGTTTCGAGGTCGCGGCAGCCGCACGTGGCGCAGTGGGCGTCCTTCAGGTCGGACGGGGAATAGGTGGCCGAGCAGCTTTCGCAGGAGTCGCCGTACTGGTCCTCCTTGCCGCAGTGGGGGCAGGTGCCGCGCACGAACCTGTCGGGCAGGAACATCCCGCACTGCGGGCACCAGAGCTGCCCTACCCTCTCCGTGATCAGGGCGCCGGCGGCCTCAAGCTTGGCGTAGATGTCCTCGCAGAACGCCTTGTTCTCGGGCGAATTCGTGGAATAGTAGTTGTCGAAGGAAATCTGGAAATCGGAAAAGTCGCGCGTGTGGCGTTCGCGCATCTCGTCGATCAGCGCCTCCGGAGGACGGCCCTCCTTGCGGGCGCGGATCATGATCGGGGTGCCATGCGTGTCGTCGGCGCAGACGTACAGGCAGTCGTTGCCGCGCATTTTCTGGAAACGGACCCAGAAATCCGTCTGGAGGTACTCCACCAGGTGCCCGATGTGTATGTCGCCGTTGGCGTACGGCAGGGCGGAAGTGACGATTATCCTGCGCTTGTTCTGCATTGTCTTCACTGTCTCCGTTTTTGTTTTTGAAAATGGGAATCGCGTCAACGGCGCGACGCGGTAGTCTTGGAAAGGGCTGGAATGGAGCCGGAAAGGCGGTCCGCCAGCCAGGGCGACACGTTCCAGGCGGAACGCAGGTCCTCGTAGTCGGCCAGCGCGGTGCCGGTGCCGGGGCGCGACACGCGGACCGCCCGGATCAGCACGTTCCGCGCGGTGGCGGCTGGATCCACGAACTCAACCACGCTCGCGCGGTAGCCGGCAACGCGCAGCAGCTGCGCCCGGAACGCGTCGGTCAGAATGTCGGCCAGACGCTCGCGCAGGATGCCGTTGCGGAGAATCGCCTGGTGCGGATGCAGCGACGGCGACAGCGTCTTCTGGAGTTCGTGCTGGCAGCATGGCGCGGCGAGGATCGCGCGGGCGCCGCGCTCCACGCCAAAGGCGATTGCCTCGTCGGTCGCGGTGTCGCAAGCATGCAGGGAAAGCACGGCGTCCGGCGCGGAATCGGGCTTGAACGACGCGATGTCGCACGCCTCGAAACGCGCGTCGTCGGGCCCCCAGCCCAGCGTTTCGGCGGTACGCCGGCAGGCGGCTATGACATCCGGCTTGCGGTCCATGCCGGAGAGGCGGACCTTCATGCCCCGGACGCTTTCGAGATACGCCTTCGCCGCAAAGGAAAGATACGCCTTGCCGCAGCCGCAATCGACGACATGGAACGGCGCGTTCACGTCCTTGCGCGCCGGAAGCTCGTCGAGCGTGGCCGACAGCAGCGCGAGGAACTGGTTGACCTGGCGGAACTTGGGGTGCATCGACGGCCTGACGTCGCCGTCAGGCCCCGAAAAGCCAAGCGCGAGCAGCAGTGCGCGCGAATCGAAGCGGGAAAGCGGGTAGTCCTTCACGTGGTCGTGCGGGGCGCCGCGCCCGGCACCGCCGGAGCAGGCCGCGGAATCTCCGCGCGTGGCGTCGGCCGCGCATGGCGCGGCCGTGCGCGATACGCCGCGGCGGTCAACGAGGACGTGCCCCTTTTTCGTGGTGCGCAGATGGAACGCTCCGGCGCTTCCGCCGTCGACATGCGCCTCCAGCAGCACGTTTGCGGAATTCACGAGATCCCAGAGCGCCTTCTTCGCGCGGCCGCGCGCGAGATTTTCGGACTCCGAGGCGCGCGTGGCCTGCCAAAAGGAATCGGCGCCCACGGTGACCGGGCGCAGCGAGAACGTCGCGTTGTCGCCGGGGCCGATGGGATCGCGAAAGCGAAACTCCGCCGTGGCGAACGATGGCGCGTCGAACACAAGCGCCGAACACTCGACAAGAGCGTCGTGGATCTGCGGGCGGTACTGTTCCTGGTCGAAGACTGGCATGGAATGACGTATTTGCGTATGGACGGGAGCGGATTCTAGCGAAACGCCCCGGCACGTGCAAACTCGCCGCCGCTCCAGCCAGCCCGCGCGAAAAAAACGTCGATTGCGCGGCAGGCGGCATTGCAGTAGAATTGGTGCCGAATTCATGGATCCAAACCGAAATGAACGACACCAGTCCGAACGCGGCGGAAACGCCTGAAGGAACCGAAGCCGACGTCGTCTGCCATGCAAGGGGCGGCGCGCGCGAATTCGACGTGATTGTCGCCGGCGGCGGCCTGGCCGGCTGCGCGGCCGCGCTTCAGGCCGCGCGACGCGGCAAGTCGGTGCTTCTGCTCGAAAAGTCCAACGCCCTGGGCGGACTCGCGACGATCGGGCTGATAAATCTGTTCGTGCCGATGTGCAACGGGCTTGGCAAACAGATATGCTTCGGCATGGCCGACGAATTCCTGCGCGACTCAATCGCGCTCGGATACGACACCCTGCCGCCTGAATGGCGCGACGGGGAGCCGGCCGCGCCGACGCACGCCCGGCTGGTGACGCGCTTCTCCCCGTGGATCTACGCCATGCAGCTCGGCGAAAAACTTTCGGCCGAAGGCGTGGAAATCCTGTTCGACTGCGCGGTAGCGCAGCCCGTCATGGACGGCAGTCGCGTCCGCGGAGTGGTCACGCTCGGCAAGGAAGGACTGCGCTTCCGCCCGGCGCGCATTGTGGTGGACGCCACAGGCGACGCCGACATCCTGCGCGCGGCGGGGACGCCGGTGCGGACGCGCGGCAACTACCACACGTGGCTCACGTATCTGGCCACTCTGGAAAGCTGCGCCCGCGCCGCGGAAGAGGGCCGGATCGGCGCGGTCTACGGCAGCCACTTCGGCGCCGGAACGGTCAATCTCTACGGCGACGAACAGCCCGCCGACGTGCCGCTCTGGTCCGGGCTGACCGCGGAAAACGTCTCGGCGTATCTCCTGCGCAACCACCGCGAGACGCTCGGCAAGCTCCGCGCGCTCGCGGCGGAGCGCGGGCGCGGTACGTTCGACATCGCGCAGATTCCGATGATGCCGCAGCTGCGCACCACGGCGTGCCTTGACGGCGACGCCGTGTTCAGATACGGCGAAGACACCGTGTACCGCCACGAGCCGGACTCCATCTGCGCCATCAACGACTTCGAGCACCGCTGCCATCTCTTCGAGGTGCCCTACGGCACGATCTGCAGGCGCGGATGGCCCAACTTGCTCACCGCGGGGCGCAGCGCGTCGGCCGACGGATTCGGCTGGGACGTGCTGCGCGTGATACCTCCCGCGATTCTGACAGGGCAGGCGGCCGGAGAGGCGGCCGCGCTCGCACTGGACGAAAACCGCGCCGTCTCCGACGTGACCGTGGGAACGCTGCAGCGCCGCCTGGAGGAAGACCGCGTGATGGTGCATTTCCCCGATTCGTACATTCCGGAAGGCAGGCCGTTTTCGTTCCGCGGGGCGACGCACCAGTCGGCGCCGGGGCATTTCTGAGGCGCGGCGGGGGCGTTTTCCGCAGCGATCTGGCGCGGGGCATTGCCCCGGCGCGGCGTTGGTGGTATGATTGTCGGCCATGAGCCGCAAAAAACACAAAAAGAACCAGGAACGGCGGAACGCCGAAACCGCGCTCCGCGACTGGCAGCGCGAACGTCTGGAATGCGACCGCGAGCTGCCGATGCCGGCACCAGGTCCCTCAGAAGTCACTGCAATCGCCTATTTCGTGAAGCCGGCGGCGGAAGCGGCCGCGGCGTTCCCATTCCTCGAATGCGCGCTGCGCGAGACGTGGCGGCGGTGCGGATTCCTGCGCACCGTGATCGTCGCAGACCGCCCCGCGGCCGAGGCAAAGGCGTTTCTCGATCCGCTCGGCCCCTGGGGCGAGCTTCAGGTCGAACGCTCGCTCGACCCCGCGCGCCCGCAGTCAATCGACGCCGACATGAACGCGCGCCTCGCGACGCGATTCCGCACACCGCGAGTCCTGATGGTCCGCGACGACGCATTTCCCCTGCGTCCGGGACTGGGATCGTTTCTCGACGACTGGGACTTCATCGGCGCCCCGCTTGTCGGCGGCGGCTGGTGGTCGGCGTTCGTGCGCTCGATTTTCAAAATGCACGTGATGGACGGCGGCTTCTCGCTGCGCAGCCGCAAGCTCTGCGAGGCGGCATCCGCCGAATGGAACGGCCGACACTCCGCAAAGCCCTGGCGCGGCGACTGGGCGGAAAACCTGTTCCGCACGAAGTACCTGCCGCGTGTCTCGATGTCTTACCGCGCGGCGATGCGCCTGCCCGTGCCGCGCGAGGCCGAGCGCTTCAGCGTGTCGTCGGCCACGGCGCGGCATCTGGAAATCCCGCCATTCGGATTCTCCGGGGCGCGCACCTTCCAGTGGCTGCTGGAAAGCGGCAAGATCTCATAGCTACGCTCAGGCGTCCGCTTCCAGCGCGCGAGCCAACTGGTCGGGGCACGACGTGCCATTGCGGCACTGAATCCCCTTCAGTAGCGCAATCACGTCTTCGACCTTGCGGCCGACGGCGAGCTTCGCCACGCCCTGCGTGTTGCCGGGGCAGCCGCCGACGATGCGACAATGCGTGAGGATCCCGTTTTCGACTTCGTATTCGATGGCGCGCGAGCAGGTGCCGCTGGTGGTGTAGGTTTTCATGCGCCCGGAGCATAACACGCCCCCGGCGGAAATCCAAGTGTTTTTCCGCCCCCAGGCGCTTCGCGAAAAACAATGCTTGACAACCGGGGGGCGCATGGGCTATTTTTCGGCTCGTCACGAAAATTAGTATCGAGACGATTTTTCGTGACGATTGGAGAAACAGGCTGAAAATGACGTTGAGGGGAGTAGCCGAAAAGGCGGGAGTGGCCGTTGACACGGCGCGCAAGGTCGTGCGGGGGGACCCGTCGGTGCGCCCGTATATCAGGCGGCAGGTGGAGAGCGTGATTCGCGAGACGGGCTACCGCCCGAATCTCGTTGCGAGAGCGCTTCGCGAGAAGCACCTCGACCTCGTACCCCTGAGCGTGATGCGCCTCGACCTGCCCTACTTCGGCCGTCTCGCGACGCGCATGTCGGAGCTCGTGGTGAAGTGCGGTGCGGAGCCGGCGCTGTGCCTGGACGCCAAGCACCTCATTTCGCTGAGCCGCTCCTATTCGCCGCGCGGGTGCATCAGCATGTCGCACATCGAGCGCGCGCAGATCGACGCGCTCACCAGGACGCAGCGCGTCGTGATCGTGAACCAGGACGTCCACGTATCGGAAAATGTCTCGGTCGTCGCAATCGACTTCGAGGGCGCATACCGTGCGCTCATCGAAAAAATCCTCTCGATCGGCAAGGAGCGCGTCGCGGTGATTTCGCCATACTATCTGGAGGCCGGGCGCCGGGGCTGGCCGCGCCAGAAGTTCCCGGCGGTGATCGACGCGCTTGCGGCGCGCGGTCTCGCGACCGTCGGCCCGGAGCCGGGGCACGTGTTCTCTTCGGCCGCGGAGTTCGCTGCGTGGGTGCTGGCGGCGCCGCGCGGCGCCGCCGACGCCGTGCTGTGCGAAAACGACCACGTCGGCGCCGCGGTTGTCGGGGAACTTGCAAAGGCCGGGCTTTCGACCCCGCGCGACATCCTTGTCGTCGGCTGCGACGCCGACATCGCCGTGCCGGGGATGTGGAGCGTCCGGCCGGACACCGACGCGATCGCGGCCAGCGCCGTGGAGATGCTGCGCGCGATGATAGTCGACGGCGCGAAGGGGTCGTTTGAAACCATCCATCCCGTCCCGGTCGACGACACCGGCGCGCCGATACCGGCGGCCTAGGGGCCTAGAAGCCTAGGAACCTAGAAACCTAGAAGCAGATTTTCCAACTCAACCCAAACAGAAAGTCAAACGATGAAGCGCATTCTTGCTTCCCTAATGCTTGCCGCGACGACGGCGACGTTCCCGCTTGCGGCGGAACCAGCATTCGAACACAAGGGCCTCTGGGTGGTCGAGGGCTACGGCGAATCCCGTTCGACGCTCGCGAACTTCCCGGTTCTCGTCCGCATCCCAGCCGGGACCGCGGCTGAGTGCCGCGCCGACGGAGCGGACATCCGCTTCACGTCGCCCGACGGCGAAACTGAATACCCGCACGAAATCGACGCCTGGAACGCTTCAGGCGAATCGACTGTCTGGGTGCTCCTGCCTGAAATGCAACATGGCACGTCGTTCATCATGGAATGGGGCGACCCGGACTACACCGGTCCTGAAACGCCCTGGGCGAAGGGCTCGGTCTGGGACCCCGCAGGATACGCTGGCGTCTGGCACATGACAGAGGCGTCCGGCAACGTCGCCAACGCGACGTCGAAGACAGGCGTCGACGGTATTGCGCTTGATGCAATTCCATCCGGTGCGCGCGCGACCTCTAGCGTCCGTTCCGCCGATGCGCCTATCGGCTTCGCCCGCGACACAGGGGCGCAGGACATGAACCACGACTCGAACGGCCGCGCGTTCCTGCGCGTGCCGAACTACGACAACCTCGCCCTCGGCGACACGTTCACGATTTCAGGGTGGTGGAAACTCACGGACTATCATGGCAACTACGACGGCAACCACCGCACACGCAACGGCCGCATGTTCTCCCGCAAAAACTCATGGAAGATGAACGGCGGATTTGAATATGCCCTCAATAATTTTTCGACTGTCGGGACAATTGCCGGAGCAGCATCCGACAGCAACGATCCCAAGGTCGGCATGAGCGGACTTGCCGACTGCTACAGCAACTGGGTGCACATGGCCTTTGTTTACAACGGAAGCACGGCGACAGCATTCGTGAACGGCGTCCAGAAGGGAAGCGGCAGGATTTCACCGGCCACGGACTGCGGATTGGATCTTGGCATAGGCAGCAATGTCGGCAGCTGGAACGGCGTCTACAACAACGACAGCTACGTTGTCGGCCTTTTCGACGAGATGCGCCTTCAGGATCTCAACTCCGAAATGACGATGGAGGCATACGCCGACTGGTTCGCCGCCGAATACGCGATGGGCGCGGATGCGGCGTTCCTAACATACCAGGCGTTTTCGCAGACGACTCCCGTAGTTTCAATCGCGATCGATTCGACGACTTCCCGCGAATGGCGCAACGAAAGCCGCACCATCACTCTCACCCGCTCCAGCGACAGCGCGTGGTGCGAAATCACAGTCAATCTCGGATACACCGGAACGCAGTCGCTCGTCTCCGGGCTGCCCGCGACGGTCACGATGCAGATCAACCAGACGAGCGCGACCGTCGCAATCCCGGTCGTGGACAACGACCTAACGGACGGAGATCGAAATCTCGCGGCGACCGTCCTTGCGGGCGACGACTACGAAGTCGGCGCGACCTCGTCAGTTTCGCTGACGATTCTCGACGACGAAACGCACGCGCAGGTTTGCAGCTGGACGGGAAGCGGTGACGGGACGCTCTGGAGCGACGCCGACAACTGGTCATCACACACTGTGCCGACTGAAATCGATACAGTCGTTTTCGGAAACGGAGTCGACGGCGATTTGGAAGTGACGTTCGCCAGCGGCGAAACAATCGAGAAGCCTCTGTCGGCCAGTTTCGAAACGCCTTACGCTGTGACTCTGGGCACGGCAGACGGTCCGGCATTCCCGGCACTCGACTTTACCGTGGCGGCCGGCGCCGGCACCGTCACTTTCGGCGCGGAGTTCGTGTTTTCGTCCGCTACGACAATCACCGCTGCCGAGGACACGGAAATTGTATTCACCAAGGTTTCCGGCGAGTACGACTTCACTCTTGAAGGAGCCGGCACCGTCGATCTCGGAAAAAATCAGGACGGCGGTCGGCTTGGAGGCGCAACAGTAGTCAGAGGCGGCACTGTTGTCGTGTCAAAAAATTACCAATTAGGAAATAGTCTGATCATCGGCGGGGGAGACACGACTGCGGTCGTTCGCGTGAATCCGCAGCTATGGGGCGAAATAACCCCTTATGCCAATGGAAGTTCGACGGAGATTTTGCGCAACGGATTCCTCGATCTGACGGCAAGTCCAAACATCGGAACTTGGCAAAAAAACAGCGGTGGCACCGGCCCGATCTTCATCCGCGCCGGCGGTAGTCTGTCGCAGGGAAACAGGAGATTTGAATTCGGATCTGGAAGCGTCACGAATCTCTTCCTTGAAGGTTCGTTTGAGGGTAGCACCACAACATCGATCGACCTAAAGGACAATTCATGGCTTGTCCGCCCAGCAACGGCGACCGAACCTTTGACGATACCCACGGCAATCAACGTCAACCCTGCTGTCAAATTCCTTGTCGAGGACGTTCCGAATGTGAATATCGACCTGACGCTCAGCGGAACGATCGGATACGCCTGGCATCCGCACGATGGCATGAGAAAGGAGGGAGCGGGGGTGCTCCGGCTGACTGGCGCAAACACATACGGTGGATACGGGACGCTCGCCAACGGGGAAGGCGCGACGATAGTCAATGGCGGAATTCTGATAGTTGACAACGACCCTGACACTGGCTCAGGAACCGGCAACAGCCTCGTTCATGTAAAGGCGGGCGCAGTTCTCGGCGGAACCGGGCGCATCGGCGGTCTTGTCGGAGAAATCAACCACTGGAGCTATAACTATGGCAGTCCCAAGGGCAACGGCGAGAACACCTGCGTGAGTGCCGCCGGCACTGCCGAGGCGCAGGCCGTCATCGCTCCCGGCACGATCGACGACGAGACGGGAGCGCACGTCATCGGCATTCTGACGGTCGGCGTCGAGGAGCTGCACCACCCGGTCACCTTCGGCGAATACTCGTCGCTGGCGATTTCGGCGGGGCGCGAGGGCGCCGACGCGCTTGTAGTGCACGGCACGGTCGATATCGCGGAAACAGGCACTCAGCTCGTCGTGGCCGCGGTCGGGGACCAGGACAAGGTCCGCAGCGGAACGTTCGCAATTCTCGAAGCGGACGAGATCACGGGCGAGTTCGCGACGGTCTCGAAGCCTGGCGCAGGGTGGCGCGTCAGCTACGAAAGCGAGGAGGTCGATGGCCGGAGCGTGACGAAGCGCGTGATCCTCACGGTTCCCGGCGCGGGCACGGTCTTGGTATTCCGGTAATGGCCAGCAAGGACCAGAAACCGCGGGCTTGTGCCCCCGGTGGCCTGGCCATTCTCGCCCGGCGAAAAGCCCATGTCGCGCGCCGACGCCACCGCCATGAACCGCCTCTGCCAGTGGCTTGCGGGCGAAGGCGCCGCGAAAATCAACTATCGCGGGCTCATGCCCGCTGACATCGACGAGCTGGCGCTTGCAGCATGTGCCAGCCCAACTTTTCAACCTTTCAACTTTTCAACCTTTCAACTTTTCAACTGGCGTAAGCCCAACTGTTCATGAAACAGATAGTCATGTCCGGCCCGCGCAGGAGCAGGATCGTCGAAGTCCCAACTCCCGCAATTTCCGGCGCGCAGCTCCTCGTCAAGGTGACCCTCACCGGCATGTGCCATTCGGAGTGGTATCCGTGGAGCACCGCGAAGGATGGCGACATCCTCGGCCACGAGGCCGTCGGAGTCGTGGCCGCCACGGGGCCGGACGTCACCAAGTTCAAAGTCGGCGACCGCGTGACCGGCCTCGGCGGCGGCGGATACAAGGAATTCATCGTGATGGAGGAGGCCAAGGCCTGCCACGTGCCGGACGGACTCGCCGACGAGGACGCGATCGTCGAACCGCTCGCCTGCATGATGAGCGCCGCCGAAAAGATGATGCCCGCGTTTCCCGGCGACTCCATAGCCGTAGTTGGATGCGGCTACATGGGACTCGGTATGGTTTCGCTCTTCCGCGCCGCCGGATACGCCCGCGTCGTCGCCATCGACAGGCGCCCCGAGGCGCTCGAAAACGCGAAGCGCTTCGGCGCGACGGAGTGCTGGACGCCGGAGACGCTGCCGCGCGAGTATTTCGTCGATTGGGAGAACATCGAGACGCCGGACCTCACGCGCGACGGCCACAAGACCGACATCTTCGGCCTGGGCTTCCGCAACGTGATGGAGTTCACGGGCACGCCAGACGGGCTTGAGCTTGCCGGCAATCTCGTGTGCGCGCACGGCCGCCTGGGCGTTGGCGGATACCACAACGACGGCCCGCGGACGCTTGACTGGAAGCTCTGGAACTTCAAGGCGATGACGGTCGTGAACTGCCACGAGCGGCGCATCGAATACGAGGCCACGCTCTGCCCACGCTGCCTCGAACTGGTTTCAAGCGGCTACTGGAAATTCCGCGGCGTGACGCGCGTCTATTCCATGGAGGATTTCGACCGCGCGAACGAGGACATGGAGACGCACCGCGACAACTTCATCAAGGGCGCGGTGCGGTGCTGAGAAATGTTGCCAATGTGAGAATGTTGCCAATTTCCAAGTCCAATTCCCAATTTGATGCCAGCCGCACTGTCAGCCGACCGCATTTCAAAACGGTCAAGACAATCATGAAAACACAAAAACTTCTTGTCGCGGCGGCCGCCGCCGCGACTCTGGCAGGCAGCGCCTCCGCCGCCGTAGGCGACGCGACAGTCGCCAAATGGGCCGGCGACGCGCGCGGCGCGTTCATGCTGATGTTCGACGACGGCTGGCCGTCGCTATGGCAGGCCGCGATGCCCGCGCTTGAGGCGCGCAAGCTCCCCGCCGACTTCTACATCATCCCCGACAAGGGAGAGTTCAAGGTCTTCGAGAACGTCTGGAAGGAGAAGTTCAAGAACCCGCTCTTCCGCTTCGGCAACCACACGTGGAGCCACAACGGCTTCGACGACTACGCGGGCGCGGTCGAGGAGTTCGGCAAGTGCACCGACTACCTCCGCGCGAACGTCCCCGGCAAGCCGGGCCGACTCATCTCCTACGCGCAGCCCGGAGTGCCGGGCGGGCGCTGGAACATCAACGCCGAGCAGGAGGCGCAGATCTGCCGCGACCAGGGGCTCGTCGCGCGTCCGCCGTTCCACGACCATGGCGCGACATACCATCTCAAGAACAAGGACGACATGCTCGCCAAGGCGAAGAAGGCCGCGGCGGAGGGCATCGCCGAATACGTGATCTTCCACGGCGTCGAGGTGGACGATCCGAAGCGCGGCTACCAGGACTTCTGGGCCGTACCGATCGGGGAATACATCCCGTTCTTCGACGAAGTGGCCGCGATGCGCGACCGCGGCGAGATATGGGTCGCCGACCACGTTTCCGTGCACCAATACGAGACGGAGCGCGCCACGGCGCAGGTCCGGACGCTCGCGG
>CAMOSH010000090.1 GCA_946624575.1 uncultured Verrucomicrobiota bacterium | reverse complement strand
CTACGCTCTCGCCCCCTGGCCTGTCTTCACAATTGGCTAATGGTTCTACCATGTCACAATTGGCTAATGGTTCTACCATGTCGCGACAAATCCCGCAACTTCATCAACGCGCAGGCTTATCCCCCAATTTTTTCCGAAGGCATTCGCCGCGCGCTGGAAAGCGCACGGATCCCAAATGCGTCCGGGATTTTCCAGCCGCTATGTCACCAGCTTCATTTGATCTGGATAGCCATCAGCCGCCGATTTCTTTCTGGGTCCGGGCGAAGACTCTTGGCAAGTGCGCTGACAAGAGTCGTGCCGCGCTCGATGATGCCTCCAAGGAGAAATTTCGTCTGGCAAGGGCGCACTTGCCAAAAGAACCGCCATAAACACCATCGACGAACTCGGAAATGGTGACAGAAAGGTCGGTTTGTAGTAGTCGGCGGCCGCTACGCGCGTCACGCGGCCAAGATCACGCTAAAAAGCACGGTGTGGAACCGCAAAAGAAGGGCAAGTTCAACCACCGTCCGCGATCCATCCGTGCCATGCTCATGGGCGGCTTTTCGAGCGCCACTGGCGCATGGAGCAGCCGAAGCGGCTCTTGAAGGCGTTCATGAGGCTGCGGGGGTTGCCGGCGCCGACGCGCCCGGCGATGTCGCCAAGCGGCGTCTCGGTGTCTTCGAGAAGGCGCACCGCCGCCTGTAGCCGCGCTTCGCGCAGTTCCGCCTCCACCGTGGTGCCGAGCACCGCCCGGAACCCGGACTCCAGATAGCGCAGCGTTCCCCCGACGTGGCGCGCCACGTCGGACGGCGAGATCCCTTCGGTCGCATGGAGGCGGATGAAGTCGCGTGCCCGGTTGACCCGTTCGCCGGACCGGCTCACGTCGCAGGTGGAGAGCCGTTCCGTGAATCCGGCGACGCCGGCCAGGAACGCGGACGGCAGTGGCGAGCCCGTTTCGAGATGCGCGAAGATCGCCTGCATGGCCTCCTGCGCCGCCCCGCGGAAATCGACGGCCAGCGACGAGAGAGATGGAATTTCGTTTTCGCAGACGTATTCTTCGTCATCGACGCCCAGCACCTGAATTTGGCGCGGGACGGGCAGTCCCTCGCCGCGGCAGACGGAGAGCAGGTGGCGCGCCCGCTGGTCGAAGGCCGCGAAGACGCCGCAGGGTTTCGGGAGGTCCCGCACCCATGCCGCGAGGTTGCGCCGCTCGCGCCGCCAGTCGGGGCGCTTCGCGGACGGACTGTAGTCGGCCGCGAGCGCGAATCCCTTTTCCGCGAGCGCGGCCGCGAAGGCGTCGCGCCGCGCCACGCTCCAGCGGTCGCCGTGCGGGGCTCCGAGGTAGGCGAAGGCGCGCAGTCCGCTACGGACGAGGACCTGCGCCGCCGCCGCGCCGATCGCGCGGTCGTCGCTCACGACCGAAACGGCGGGGTAGGGCAGTCCCGGAGGAACCGCCCCGAAGAAAAGCGCGGCCTTGACGTGGCGCGAGCGCAGAAGATCGCGGTTCGCCCCCTTGAGCTCTTCGTAGTTCGCCACGACGATGTCCGGCGCCGTGCCGGTCGAGCGGTCGAAGCCGTCGTTGCAAGGGTGGTTCCCGAGCAACATGGCCTCCGCGCCGCCATGCGCCACGATCTGACGCATCACGCCGTCCTCGATGTCGCGCGCGGCCTTCTGCCGCACGTCCACGCAGATCGCAACCGTCCTGTTGTTTCGCGTCGCCATGGTTGTTTTTTGAGATCAACGCGATGAATCCTAGCATCGGGGATGAATCACGTCAATTGCTTCCCCGGAATTTCGGTTAGAATGACATTTCTGTTCGGATATGATGACTTATCCCATTGACGGCAAAATGCCGTCCGGGGATAATGGAGCGCGAAAGGGACAAACCATGCACATCCAACACACTCAAGCATCCATGCGTTCCTCTTTTGCGACCGCCTTGTTCGCGGCCTCCATTCTCGCGGCCCCTGTGGCCGGCGCGGCGTCAGAACCCGTTGACGGCTTCTGCTGGGCGAACGCCTGGTGGGCGCCGGAATTCAACCCGTTCGCCGCCAGCTCGCCGTATTGGGAGGGCGGCGTCGTTCCGCGCGACGGCGGCGTCGGCACATTCACGGGGACAAGCCTTCCAAACATCCGGTTCAACGGCGACACGCTGCGCGGCCTCGATTTCGGCGACGTCCAGTTCGTCGGCTCGCCGCGGTATCGCCCGACGCTGAACGGCTCCCTCACGCTCGCGGGCGACGCCTTCATTGGCGGAACCGGCGGCGGCGCCCTCATCGCGAACGTGGCGGGCACGATTTCCGGCACGGGCGACAACACCTTCACCAAGAAAGGCTACGGGACGCTCGTCCTTTCGACGCCGCTCGCGGACTTTGCCACGGTCGCGGCCGGCGGCGGGACTCTCCGGACGTCGGCGACGGACGGCACGCTCTTCACGTCGTCGGGGACGCAGGCGGTGCGCGGCGGCTTCTTCTCGTGGGAACCCGGCGCTGAGGCGGTGGCCTCGATGCGGCCCGTCGCCTACGGCCCGCGCGGCGGCGGCATCAAGGTCGCGGCGGCTAGCGGCGCCACCGCGACGCTCTCGATCCCCTCGCTCACGCCCGAAGCGGACGGCGCGACGCTCTGGATCCGCGCCGCCGGCGGCACGAACGCTCTCGGCTCGACGGTGAAGGTGCTTGTTTCAGCGCCGCCGGCGCTCGTGAACGGGATGCTGGACCCCGGCATCGTGACGCACGACGAATCGATGGAATCGTGGCCCGTCCTCTTCACCACCTACGACGCGCAGAAGGGCATCGTCCCGTATCCCGCCACGTCGATGGTCGATTTCTCCTCGGCCGCATCCACCGACGTGGCCGTCGTGAAGGCCGACACGACGCTCTCCGCATCGAAGCGGGTCGCGGCGCTCGTCGTCGATGACACGGCGTCGCTCTCCATCGGCTCGGGCGCGACGCTGACCGTCGGCGACGGCAACGCGGCCCATCCCGCAGGCGTGATCTTCAACCACAACGTCCAAAAGGGGGCGAACGTCGCCATGAACTTCGCGGGCGCAGGGACGCTCGACTTCGGCGACTCGCCCGGCGTGGTCTGGACGTCGATGCCGACGAAGAACGGCTGGGGCCCCAACCGCGGCGTCGTCCTCGCGACGAAGATCGCCGGCCGCAACGGCGTCACGTTCGCGTCGCACGACCGCGGCGCGGCGGACACGGCAGGCTTTTTCCAGATCGGCAGCGGCTTCGCGCAGTGGAGCGGCCCCACGCGGCTCGAAGGCGGGATGCTGTGGGTCACGGCGCCGGATGCGCTTCCAGCGGGCGACATCTACGTCCTTGGCGGCACGGGGCGCGGCGGCGCACATTTCCGGCCGAACGCCGGCGGATGGACCTTCCCCCAGAACTTCTTCCTCGCCGGCGCCGGCCCCTACGGCGACGGCGACTGCGCGTTCTACCTCCAAAACGGCAAGACGGGGCTGAGCGGGCAGGTCACGCTGCTTGACGACACCGTCTTCCACAGCGCAAACGCCTCGCTGGGCGGCGCCGTCTTCGCGAAGGGCGTCCGCGGCCCCGGTTCGCTGATTCTCGACAACGGCGGGGAACTCGACTTCGGCGGCGTCAACACCTTCGGCGGGCTCACGCTCACGGGTTCGACCGCCATCCGCTTCCGCGCGGGCTCGACGTTCGGCGCGGGGCGCGTATGGATGAAGGGCGGCGACCACCGCTTCGCCTTCGACCGCGGCTGCTCGATCGTCTCCACGAACGAGTTCCGCCTCGATTCGGGCTCGCTCTCGATGAGCCTCGACAACGGTGACCTCGCATTCACGAAGCCCGCGTCCCTCGCCTCGCTCGCGCTCACGAACTTCTCCGCCGTCGCGATCGGCGGCGAATGGGACGTGGCGAAACTCGCGGGCTGCGGCGCGCGCGACGCCACCCTGGGCAACGAGCGCGTCACGGCGACGGCCGGCGGCGCCACGCTCGCGCTGGGCGACGCCTCGGACGCCGTGCTGGCGACGACGCTCGCCGACGGCGACGGTGCCCTCGGCCTCGCGAAGCAGGGGGCCGGCACCCTTGAAATGCCCGCCGACGACACCCGCGCCTACACGGGCGCGACCACGGTCCGCGAAGGCACGCTCAAACTCAACGACGACCCGCGTCTCTCGTCCTCGCTGCTCTACTGGCTCGACGCCTCCCGCGCCGAGGACTTCTCCCTCGACGACAACACCGGCGCGATCACGGCGTGGCGGTCGCGGGGCGGCAAGCTGAACGCAACGTTCTCCACGGCGAACGGGACCCCGACGCGAGGCACGGCCGACAGGGTGAACGGCCTCGACGTGGTGACGACGAAGAAGGCCGAAGGCGATGTCGCCGACCGGCTCGTCGGCTCGGCCTCCGCGCCGCACCGCACCGTGTTCGTCGTCTGTCGCGCGCGCTCGTCCGCCGCAAACGTCGGCCTCATCGGCAAAAACGGAGAGGACATCGGCCACCGCATGACCAGCACGTCGCTCTGGCAGCCGGAGTCCGGCTCCTGGACGCTCAACACGACCGGGACGATCCGCGTTGACGGCGAGGACACCGCGCGGCCTGCCGTGAATGTCGGCTCGACGCGCATCCTCACACTCGTCCACGACCGCGACGGCTGGCCCAACTCGGTCGGCGCCTCGTGGGCCGGCGACACGGCGTCCTGCGACTTCACCCCCGCAATCGGATGGTATTACTCGCAGCGCGCCTTCGACGGCGACTACTGCGAAATCCTCGCCTTCGACCGCGTCCTCTCCGAACACGAGAAGCGCGTGATGGAAAACTACCTCTCCGAGAAGTGGCTTGGACGCACTCTCCACGCCGACACTCTCGCGGCCCCCGCGCTCCCCGCCGCGACCGCGCTCCGCGTTGAAACCGGCGCGACGCTCGACCTCGCCGGCGTCTCCGCCACGGTGGCGTCGCTTTCCGGCAACGGCACGATCACGAACTCCTCCGAGACGGCGGCCACGCTCACGGTGACGGGCGCGGCGGACTTCACGGGCCGCATCGCCGGCCCCGTCACGGTCGCCACGTCCGGCAGCGCCTCCATCGGCGCGGTCGTCGGCTCCGGCGCGGCGCTCGCCCCGCAGGGCGGATCGCTCTCCGCCGGGACGCATTTGCTGACGCCCCCGACAGACGGCCTCGCCTACTGGTGCGACGCCGCCGCGCGCGACACGATCCTCGAAGCCCCTGGAGTCGGCGTTACGGGCTGGGTGAGCCGCGCCGCGTCCACGTCGCCGTCGCTCGCCATCCGCGACGGCGCGCCCGCCTACGAGCCGGCCGGCCTTGGCGGCAGGCCCGCGCTGCGGTTCGGCACCGG
This sequence comes from uncultured Verrucomicrobiota bacterium, assembly GCA_946624575.1. Taxonomy (GTDB): domain Bacteria; phylum Verrucomicrobiota; class Kiritimatiellia; order RFP12; family UBA3636; genus UBA3636. The sequence continues at coordinate 10,221 of CAMOSH010000090.1, read as the reverse complement.
CAGCTCGCTTGCGGCCAAGACGCCCAGCGCGGTCCGCACGGTCTTCGTGGTGGCCGCGCTTTCCGGGACGCAGAGCGGCAACGGCGGCCTGTGGGGCATCTCCGGGCTGGACCGCGGCTTCCGGTTTGCCAACAACACGACGAGGATCGAGGGCGATGACGGCCACGTCCGCCCGACGCTCCCCGGCGACCGGGTCTGCGTGGACGGCGTCTTCGACGGCGGACAGGCCACGGACTTCGCAAGCGGCGTGACACGCGTCTTCAGCGCCCGCATGGACGGCGACGCGTCCCACTTCGCCAACATCGGCCTCGGCACTCCTGCGGCGCGCGGGACGGTGGTCGGCAAATACTGCTCCAACAGCTCGTTCCAGGGCCTTGTCGGCGAAGTGATCGCCTACGACCGCGTTCTCACCGACGGCGAGATGGAGCAGGTCGAGGCGTATCTCGCGGCAAAATGGAAGACGGCGACGTGGACGGAAGGCAATCCCCCGGCGGAGTACGAAGACGGATTCCTAGACGGCGCGGCCCTGTCCGTCGGTTCCGGCGCGAGTGTCGATCTCGGCGCGGCGGCCGTCACCGTCGGGACGCTCCGCAACGACGGGACGGGCGGCTCCATCACGGGTGACATCTCGGTCACGGGCGAGTTCGTCGTCGACGCGCAGGGCCGCTCCACGATTTCGCCCGTCGCCGTGAGCGGATCCGTCGCCATCGGCCCCGCCGCCACGGCGACCGTCCTCGGCATCGGGAATCTGGAAAAGGGGCGCCGCCACGACGGGCTCACGGCGAGCGGCGGCCTCTCCGGCGTCTTCGCGTCGGTGTCCGGCCTCGCCGGCTCGTGGCGGGCGGGGCAATCGGCGAGCGCCTGGTATCTCGACGCCTCCCCGTTTGTCATGATCGTGCGATGACCGCCGCGCGATCCGACCATCCCGACAATGAAACCGTTCGCTGAACAGCTTTCCCTGCTTCTCGTCGCAATGGCCGCATCGGCCGGCGCGGCCGACTGGACGCGCGCCGACTGGACGCTGCCGGAGTCCGGCGCGGTGCGCGAGGGCGACGTGATTGCCTTCGACCTCGCCGAAACCGGGACGTCGATGGCTACGGCCCCCATCGACCTCTCGCCGTTCGCGGGGAAGTGTGTCACGGCGCGCATTCGCGTCGCAGCGGAGAGTCTCCTGCCCGGCCCGCGCCGCCACCTCGGCTACAAGTTCATGATCTCGTTCGCGGACGAGGCCAGCGGCGAAATGATGTGGCCGGGCGCGCCGTGCCTTGTCGGCACCTTCGACTGGCGCGAATCGACCATCGAACTCGACCTGCGCGGACGCAGGCCGGGGCCGGCGACGCTCCATCTCGGCATCCAGGATTCGAGCGGCCGCGTCCGCTTCGACCTAGCGTCGCTCGAAATCGAGGAGGTTTCGCCGCTCTTTTCGGACGACGACTCCGAAACGCAATGCGCCTATTCGCCGACGGTCGCCACGCGGCCTGTCGGGCGCGGCGTGATGCTCCCATCGGAGCCTTGCAAGGAGGATGACTTCAAAACCCTGCGCGAATGGGGCGCGACGCTCGCCCGCTACCAGATGATCCGCGGCTGGGGAACCGTGGGCGGCAACGCCGACATCGCCGAATACGCCGCCTGGGTTGATTCCAAGATCGACCACCTCCTGAACGACGTCCTGCCGTGGGCGGGGAAATACGGGATAGACATCGTCGTTGATCTTCACGTCGCGCCCGGGGGCGTGGACGAATCGCGCGACATGGCGATGCTCCACGATGCCCGCTACGCCGACGCCTTCGTCGAGGTCTGGCGCAACATTGCGCGCCGCTGCAAGGGGCAGCCCCGCATCTGGGGCTACGACCTCATCAACGAGCCGGTCCAGACGAAGCCGGCGGCGCCGGGATGCGACTACTTCTCACTCCAGGCGAGGGCCGCGAAGGCCGTGCGGGAGATCGACCCCGTGACGCCGATCATCGTCGAGTCCAACATGGCCTGCTCGCCGGCGGCGTTTTCCTACCTGTGCGCGCTCGACCTCCCCGACGTCATCTACCAGGTCCACATGTACGTGCCGACGGAGTTCACGCATCAGGGCGTCTACGGTGGCAAGCCCATCGCCTACCCGAACGCGGGGCGGGGATGGAACCGCGAAACGCTGGGAAAAATCCTCGCGCCCGTGCGCGACTTCCAGCGCCGCCACGGCGCGCGCATCTACGTCGGCGAGTTCAGCGCCATCTGCTGGGCCGAAGGTGCCGACCGCTACATCGCCGACTGCATCTCGCTCTTCGAGGAATACGGCTGGGACTGGACCTACCACGCCTTTCGCGAATGGGCCGGCTGGAGCGTGGAACACGAAGGCACCTGCCATGCCGACCTGCATCCCTCCGCCGACAACCCCCGCAAGCGCGCGCTTCTCGAAGGCCTGAACGCAAAATGACGAACCCACAGGAAACCATCCGCCGCGAACTGGCGGACGGCGTCCGCGAAATCGCGATTTCCAAAGGCGTCTACCGCGTTTCCCCGCCGGAAGGAAGCGGGACGTATCTCGGGCTGCGCGGGCTGCGCGACGCCACCCTCGACTTCGGCGGCGCGGAACTGCGCGGACTCGCGAACACGCGCTTCCTCCTTCTGGAGGACTGCGAGAACGTCGTCGTGCGCAATCTGGCGCTCGACTACGAGACGCCGCCCTACACGCAGGCCGAAATCGTCGCCGCCGACTCTGACGGCGCCTGGACGCTCCGGACGCTGGACGGATACCCCGCGCCGCCCCCCGCGCTCCTGCGCGAAATCTGGCCCTTCCAGGTTTACGGGCGCGAAACGCTCGAACTCGTGAACCCCATGCGCATGGGCGACGGCTTCAAGGTCGTCAGGACCGGGCCGCGCGAATACCGCGCAAGCGGCGGCGTCAATCGCGCCGGCGGCGTAGGCGACATCGCCGTATGGAACGTCTTCACGGCGGGCGGAAAGGCCGATCTCGGCGGCGGCGCGGAGCGCAACGCGATCCACTGCCTGCGCTGCCGGCGCTGCGTCTTCGAGGACGTCGCGGTTTACGCGACCCCCGGTGGCCGCGCCTTCGAGGAGCATTCGTGCGAAGCGAACGAGTACCGGCGCTGCCGCGTCGTGCGGCGCGCGCCGGAGGACGACTTCGCCGCGCGCGAAGTCCCGCGCCTCCGCAGCGGCGGCCATGACGCCTTCATGAGCCGCCGCGCCGTCGTCGGGCCGAAGATTCTCGACTGCGTTGCGCAGTATCACTGCGACGACGCGGTGAACGTCTCCGGCGTGTTCGCGGTCGTCTCCGCCGTCGATGGCCGCCGCGTCCGGCTCGTTTCCATTTCGGAATCGCCCTTCGCCGTCGGCGACACGGCGCAGGCGATGGGCATGGACGGCACAGTCAAGCCCGAACTCGCCGTCACGGCAGTCGAACCGCAGCCCGCCGCCGCGACGGACGCCGAGCGCGCGTTTCTGCGCTCCATCGGCCTCTGGCCGGGGCTCGCGGAGCAAAGTCCGGCGATTGCGGCGGAAATCGAAGTCGCCGACGCGGCAGGCCTCGCGCGCGGCGACGCCGTGATCTCCAACCGGGCGCAAGGCAGCGGCTTCGAGATACGCGGCTGCACCTTCGGCCACAACCGCGCCTTCGGAATGCGCATTCGCGCCTCGAACGGCGTCATCGCGGACAACACCGTCGAGGCGACCGAAGGCTGGGGCCTTTTCATCGGCCCGGAATACGAATGGCTCGAAGGCGGAATCTCGCACGATATCGCGATCACCGGCAACGACTTCCGCAGCTGCGGCGTCGCGGTCGGCGGCACCGCCGCCTTCCGCCGGCCGCTTTCGCCCGGTAGCCTCCACAATGTCACGCTCGTTGGATGACCACTACCATGCTGCAGCACTCTGACATCTTCTTTCCTCTTCCCGCCGGAGCCGTCGCGATGCGCGGCGGGCTGGAGCGCGTGATCCGCGCCTCCATCGACGGCTGGATTCTCGGCGCCGTCCCCTACCATGACTTCTCCCGCATCTTCCGCGAGGGACGCCCCAAATACGCCACTGGCGAAATGTGGGGCAAATTCGTCCGCTCCGGGTGCTTTATGTATCGCGCGTTCCCGGAACCCGCCATCCGCGACCGGATGCGTGAGGCCGTCGCCGAAATCCTCGCCGCCGAGCGCCCGAACGGCTCCATCAGCTGCTCGGCGCCGGAGGCGCAGCCCGACGGCCCCGGCGGCGATCTCTGGGAGCGCAAATACGTGATGCTCGGCCTCCTCGAATACTACGCGCAGATCGACCGCGACCCTGTCGTCCTTGCCTCGCTTCGCCGCCAGGCCGACACGATCCTCGCGCAGGTCGGTCCGGCCCCGAAGGCCGACGTGCGCGACCTCGGGTGGAGTCCGAACCACGTCGAGTCCTCCACGCTCCTGGAACCGTTCATGCGCATCCACGCCCTCACGGGCGAACCGCGCTACCTCGACTTTGCGAAATACCTCGTGGAGTGCGGCGGCGCGAAAGGCTCCGACCTCGTGCAGATGGCGCTGGGCAACGTGCCGCCGCACCTCATGGGCGGCGTCTATCCCAAGGCATACGAGACCACGAGCTACTTCGAGGGGCTGGCCGACTACGCGCGCGCCACGGGTGACGGGCGGGTGCGCCAGGCCGTGCTGAACTACTTCGCGCTCGTCCGCGACCGCGAGCTCACGATCGTCGGCAACGGCGGCGCCGACCAGCCCTTCCATCCGCGCGTCTGCGGCGAGGCGTGGAGCGACACCGCCCGCGAACAGACGAACCCCGACATCACGCGCATGATGGAAACCTGCACGGGCGTCACGTGGATGAAATTCTGCTCGCACGTCCTGCGCCTGACGGGCGACTGCTCCGCCGCCGAGGCGATCGAGACCTACGTTTACAATGGCCTCGTCGGAGCGATGAAGCCCGACGGCACGGGCTTCAGCTACGTGAACCTCCTCGACGGAGTGAAGACTACGAACACCGGCTGGGGCTGGGAATTCGGCGGCTTCCGCGTCACGTGCTGCAACCTCAACGGCCCGATGGGGCTGGCCTACATCCCCTACGTCGCCGTGATGCGGAGTGCAGAAGGCCCAGTAATCGACCTCTATTGCGGCCTTGACGCCAGGACCGAGACGCCCTCCGGAGCGCCGCTTGCGCTCTCCATCGACACCGACTATCCACGAGACGGCCATGTGCGCATCGCCGTCTCGCCCGCCGCGCCGGAGACCTTCACGCTGCGCCTCCGCATTCCCGCGTGGAGCGCGGAGACGGCGGTGGCCGTAAATGGGGATGCGGCTTCCAGCCGCGCCGCGCCGGAGACGCGGCCCGAAGGCCGCATCCCCGCCCGGGCGGGCACCTACCTAGAACTCCGCCGCGAATGGCGGGCCGGCGACGTCGTGATGCTTGACTTCAACATGCGCTGCCGTCTCATCGAGGGGCCGCGCGGCGTGAATCGGGCAGGGGATGGTCGCGTGGCCGTCGCCTACGGCCCGGTCGTCCTCACCCGAGAGGAGCGCCGCGACCCCCGTTTCGACAAACCGGCCGACATCCAGGCCGACGGCGACGGCACCATCCCCGCGCGCCGAATCCAGCCACCTTCCGGCGCCCGCGTCGCCTTCGACATCCCCCTTCGCGGCGGCGGCTCTATCCTCATGACCGACTACGCCTCGGCGGACTGCTGGGACGGCTCGCGCATCCGCACATGGATTGCGCAATCCGGGGCATTCCGGTAATATTTTCGCCATGAAAACAAGGAAGATTTCGATTCCCGCGGTCCTTTTCGCCGCTTGCGTCCTCCACGCCGAAGAGCCGGTCCGGTCGTCGCCCCCGCCGCCCGTAAACTGGGACTCCGCCTGGCTGTCCGGGTCGCTCGGCCGCGACTGTCCGTTCTTCGCCCCTGGCGAGGAGATGGCCTTCTCCATCCGCCTTGAGGGTGCCGATGGCGACATCCCGCCAGACACCTACTTCGTCGATTGGGAGCGGCGCGGCGACGACGGAATCGTCAAGAAGGGCCGCGCCCCGCTCCCGACGGACGAGGCCCCGCTCGTCGTCCGCACGAAAATGGACGCGCCGGGCTTCGTCTGCGTCGAGGCCAACGTCGTGACAGCCGATGGCAGGCGCGTCCCGAAGAACCACCGCTGGGAGAAGCGCGTCTTCTTCATGGGCGGGGCGGCCGTCTCGCCCGAAACGCTCGCGCCTGGCACGGAGCCGGCGGACTACGACGCCTTCTGGGCCGCGCAGATGGCAGACCTCGACTCCGTTCCCGTCGAAGCGGAGCTTGTCCCGACGCCATGCGCCGACCCCGGCGTCCGACTCTACGCCGTGCGCGTTCCCTGCGCCGGGCCGCGTCCCGTCACGGGATGGCTCACCATGCCCGCCGACGCCTCTCCGGAAAAGCGCTATCCCATTGAAGTCAGCTACCGCGGCGCATCGCACAACGACCAGCCAGCGCCGGACAAGGGCCCCCGCGACCGCATCCGCTTCGAATCCAACGGCCATGGCTTCGACCTCGGCCGAGGGCCGGACTACGTAAAGGAGTTCTTCGCCTCGATTTGCAAGCCAGGCTTCGAATACGGCTTTGATCCCGAAAGCAACGAGCGTCGCGAGACGAGCTACTGGCTCGGCATGGCGCTGCGGGCCGTCCGAGCGCTCCAGTGGATCGCGACGCTCCCGGAGTGGGACGGCAGGACCCTCGAACTCTCCGCCGGCAGCCAGGGCGGCTGGCAGGCGCTCCACGCCGCCGCGCACTTCCCGGGTGTCACGAAAATCACCACCGCCAGCACGTGGGGCTGCGACTGGACCGGGCAGGCCGAACACGGGCGCCTGAAGGCGGGCTACCGTCCGAAATGCTGGTTCCCCGACATGGCCTACTTCGATCCCGTCTTCGCCGCGAGGCGCGTCCGCTGCCCCGTGCAGATCACCCGCGCCGGACTGGGCGACTACGTTGTCGCGCCGTCGTCGCTGGCCGTCCTCTACAACGAGCTGCGCGTCCCGAAGAAAATCACGTGGTGCCAGGGCTGGACGCACGGCTGGAGTCCGGCCGGCATGTCGAAATGGACTATCGACGGCGGCTTCGACGCCGCCGTGACCGGCGCGTCGGCCGCCGCCCCGACGACATTCGACTCCGGAAGTCTCGCCAATCCGTGATCCATCCCCGCCGCCGCTTTCGGCGAGGTGCGGCCGCTGATAGGACTGGCGGGAAGATCAATTTTGAAGCCATAACGAACACAAAGGAACACAAAGCCTTTGTGAACTCTGTGCCCTTTGTGGCTAAAAACAATCCCTGCGACTTAGCGCGAGGCGGCGACTTATAGGACCTGCGGCACGGGCGGAAAATCAATTTTGAAGCCACAAAGAACACAAAGGAACACAAAGCCTTTGTGAACTCTGTGTCCTTTGTGGCTGAAACAATCTTTGCGGCACAGTGCGCCGTGCGAGGACCGGCGCGGATGTCATCAGGCACAGCGGCGTGACGAAGAGCCTTTTCACGCTGCGGTTCCGCGAGGCCATGGGCCATTCCGTCCGCGCGGAAATCGAGCAGGTGCGCCTTGCGCGCGTCTTGACGTTGCTGGCCGAGACCGACACGCCGCTCGGCGTCGTCGCCGACATGTGCGGCTTCGGCTCGGAAGTGGAGCTGCGCCAGATCTTCCGCAAGCGGGTCAGGACCTCGATGAAGGAATGGCGCGCCCTGCACAGGTAGGCAAAAAGGCACTTGACCTCCAAACCCTTTCGGGTATAATCGCGGCCGTAAGTTTGCAAATCACACCCGAAAGGGTGCGGTTTCCCAAAAAGTGCTAGAAACATACCCGTTCGGGGACAATCATGGACATCCGGCAATTCGTCAAGGCAAAGAGGAATCAATACCACCTTACGCAGGTCGGCCTTGCGGAGAGCGCGGGCGTCGGACTGCGGTTCGTCCGCGAACTGGAGGCCGGCAAGCCTACGCTCCGCATGGACAAGGTGAACGCCGTCCTCGATCTCTTCGGCGCGCGTCTCGGCCCTGTCCCCGTCGAGCGCGAGTCGCTGGAGTCAATCAACAGGATGGAGGACGCTTGAAATGCGCAGTGCCGACATCATGCTTTTCGGGCGTCTGGCCGGACGACTCGACGAACGCGACGAAGGCGGATACTCGTTCCGCTACGATCCTGCCTATTTGGCGTTGCCGGACGCGGCACCGCTTTCGTTCACGCTGCCGCTGCGCCAAGAACCGTTCCCAAGCCGTTTTCTTCATCCGTTTTTCGATGGCCTCATCCCCGAGGGCTGGCTGCTCGACATCGCGGAGGATACCTGGAAACTGAATCCGCGCGACCGCATGGGGCTTCTGCTCGCCTGCTGTCGGGATTGCATTGGCGCCGCAAGCGTCAGGGAGGCGAAGCGGTGAAGAAGTCATCGAGATGCCTTGTCTGCGGCGCCCCCCTTCCCGCAGGTGTCTCAGGGGAATACCACGACGACTGCGCGAAGTCCATTTTCGGATCCGTTGACGCGCCGATGTTCGACTGCGATGAAGGCAAATTGAACGAACTGGCCCGCAAGCTGGTTCTAAACCGCATGTCAGTGCCAGGCGTCCAGGCGAAGCTTTCCGTCCATCTTGAGCGGCGTGACGGCGCCGACAGGCTGACGCTGGTCGGGATGGGCGGCGACTGGATTCTGAAACTTCCTGCGGCGCAGTGGCCGGAACTGCCCGAATCGGAGCATTTCTGCATGATGCTGGCGCGGCGATGCGGCATCGAGACCGAGGATTTTGCCTTGATCCGGCTCCGTTCCGGCGCTTTGGCCTTTCTTGCGCGGCGCATGGACAGGACGCCGCGCGGCCCGCTGCACATGGAAGACTTCTGCCAGATCTCGGAGCGCCTCACGGAGGAGAAGTACCGTGGCTCGCTGGAAAGGGTTGGCAAGGCGCTGCGCGCCGTCTCGTCCGCGCCGGGACTGGACGCGCTCCGCCTGTATCGCGTGGCTCTGTTTTGTTTCCTCTCCGGGAACTCGGACATGCACCTCAAGAATTATTCCATTCTCCGAAGCATGGACGGCACTTGGCGATTGGCACCGGCATACGACCTGGTGCCGGTTCGCATCCTGGCGCCAGCGGACCCGGAGGAGTCAGCCCTTACCATCAACGGCAAAAAGGCCAATCTCAAAAAGGCAGACTTCTCGCGTCTGGCCTTGTCGTTTGGACTTTCCGAAGCGCAAGACCGACGGACTGTCACGCAAATGTGCGCGTCTGTGCGCTCCGTTTTGGATGAAGTTCTTGCCGTCTCGTTCCTTTCCGTCGGGTTCAAGGAACGTTTCCGCGAAATGGCCCTTTCCCGCCTTGCGGTCTTGGACGAATAATCTCGCGCCGGCGCGCACAAGGCAGGGGCGCTGCGGGTGGAATTTTTAGCCACAAAGAACACAAAGGAACACAAAGACTTTGAGAACTCTGTGCCCTTTGTGGCTAAAAACAATCCCTGCGACTTAGCGCGAGGCGGCGACTTATAGGACCTGCGGCACGGGCGGAAAATCAATTTTGAAGCCACAAAGAACACAAAGGAACACAAAGCCTTTGTGAACTCTGTGTCCTTTGTGGCTGAAACAATCTTTGCGGCGCGCGGCAGCGCCGCCCGATCCCGACCTCGGCGCGAAATACCGCTACCTCCTCAGGATCTGCGCAGTCTCCCCGGCCATCTTCTTCCTTTCCAGCTTCTGCTTCCTCTACAACGCGCTCGACCGGTTGGAGGCGGTGGGCCGAATCGCCGTGGCCAACCAGACCATGCTCGCCGCGTGCCTTGTCGGATTCACGATCTGCGGGGCGGTGTTCCTGCGCGAACGCCCCTCCCGCGCGCAGCTTCTCGGCACCGCCTTCGCACTCGCCGGAATCGGCCTTGTGGCGGCCTAGGGTTTCGCCGATCTCCTGGGGCGGGAAGATCGCTTTCACGGACGACTCTCTTCCGCCTTTCCACTGTCGACCGAAAAGCGCAGTTCCGCCGCCATGCGCGACGGCGATCGATCACGTTCCGCGCGGGGATCTTGTCCCCGTTGGGCGCCCCCTTTGGGGGCTGTCCCTGCAAGTCCCCGGGATTCCGGGACGCCCGAGGACGCACGGAATGCCGAAGGCGAAGGGTGCGCCTTGCGGCGGAGGGTAGTCGATGTCGTCGATGTCGTCGGATCGTCGAAGGGCCGAAGAAGGGGGGCGGCTTCCCCAGCCAGGCGGCCGGTCGACATCACGACCGAATCGACAGAATCGACCGAGTCGCGCTTCGG
>CAMOSH010000089.1 GCA_946624575.1 uncultured Verrucomicrobiota bacterium | reverse complement strand
CGGAGGCCATCGCGTCTTCGACTACGAAATCCGGGCGGAGGCGGAAGGCGCGGAGTCAGTTGTTCGGCGCATCATGGCCCCGGGCTTCGCGTTCCCGGAGAAATACGCGAATCTTCCCGGAACATGCCTCTTCTCGCCGTCGGAGCTTCCCGCAGGCAATTCAATTCGCTTCATTGTTGTTCCCCGCGACTGCTTCGGCGTGGAAGGCACACCGATTGCCGGGCTGTTTGTGCCTGAAACGAATGGCATAAATGAAACATTGTGACACAAATTCACCGTTGCCGCCTGTTGCCATTCCCAACAAACCGAACAGCCGGCTTCAGAAATACCGCATCACCGCCAAGGGCCGGGAAGCCGTCAATGCGAATGCGAAAACCTCAATTGACCACAAATGACGGAACTGGCTATGAAACCCTCGCCCCTTGCTTTCCTTTGCGCCCTTTGCGTTGGAATGGTCCTACCGGCCGCCGCTCGGACGCTCTACCTCGCCGGGGACTCGACGTTGGACGAACACGGCGGCGACGAGTCGCGCTGGGCCAGCTGGGGCAGTTCGCTCCGACCCTTCCTGCGCGAGGGCTGCGCCATCGTGAACTACGGCCGGAGCGGACGCTCCACGAGCTCCTTTATCCGCGAGGGCTGGTGGGGAAAGATCGCCGAAGCCCTCGCGCCGGGCGATTTCGTCGTGATCCAATTCGGCCACAACGACCAGAAACTGGACAAGCCCGACGTTGCGACGCCGATCCCGCAATACAAGGAGAACTTGCGGCGCATGGCGGCCGAAGTCCGCGCAAAGGGCGCAACGCCGGTCTTCGCCACGCCCATCGTCCGCCTCACCTACGGCGAGGACGGCCTCCTCGCCGACGCGCCGCGCCTCGACGACTGGGCCGAGGCGATGCGCGAAACGGCGGCGGAACTCGGCGTCGATCTCGTTGACATGCGGGCCATGACGCGCAAGGCGGCGAACGAGGCGGGCGAGGCGGAGGCGCTGACGTGGTACGCCCCCGGCGACCGCACCCACCCCGCCGTGAAGGGCGCGCGCCTCTTCGCACGTTTCTTCCTCGAAGATGTCCGGCGGCGGGAGCTGCCGATTGCGGGGCTGTTCGCGACGGAAGCGAATGCCGCTCCGATCATGCTTTCGCAAGGAACGGACGGCGTGTTCCGCGCCGAGTGCGGACGGATTGCCGTTGCGTTCGACCCGCAGACGTTCGCGCCGTCGGACTATTTCTTCGACGGGCGCAAGATCCTTGAACGCGATCCGGCGTTCGAGACGCCGGTGGCGGTGAGCGACTGGAATGCCTGGACGCACACCACCGCAAAGGAGCCGCTGAAAGGCATCGGCGTCGAGCGGTTTGATGACGTGACGGTGCGCTCGCGTCTCACCTTCGGGCTGTGGCGCATCGACACGTTCCTTCAAATTTTCCCTGCGGAAAACGCCGTCCGGCGTTGGGCGGAGTTCGAGTGGCAGGGCGATGGTCGGCGCAAGTTCAGCGCGGCTCCGTTCTTGGCGCTCGGCAAGTTGCCGTGCGAAGCAGGCAAGGGCCGATATTTCATCCCCGGCTCGACATTCCCGCCGGAGATGCGCGGATACACCGAGTGGAAGGACGGGAAGGTGTCGGAAAGCCTCTTCGGCGACGAGGCGCCACTTTTCGCCGACAACGGCGACGGGGTGAGCGTCGCGGTCGCCATCGACCAGTTGCAGGACTATTCGGACAGGGGGCAAAGCCTTGTCGTCGAGCGCGAGGACGGCCTCTCTCTCATGGTGCGCTGGATCGGCGAGGGATACGCCGAAAGGGGAACGCCGCAGAAAGCGGGCGATGCGTGGCTCGTATTCGGCGACGGGACGGCGGAGGACGCGCTTCGGCGCTTCCACGGCTGGCACCGGCTCGTCGGCCACGTCCCGCCGGAGGACCGGCCGGACTTCGTGAAGGATCTGATCCTGTATTCGACGCACCCCAAGGGAAAGTCGGAATTCGGCTTCGGCGACAAGGGAGGATTCCGCGAAGCGGCGAAAGTTCTGCCGCTTATTCGGGATCTCGGCGCGAACTGCATCTGGCTACGCCCGGTCGAACACCTGGACTGCTACATTCCCGACGAAATGTACAGGCTTCAGGAGGGCGTCGGGACGGAAGAAGACCACCGCGAATTCGTGCGGAGCGCCCACGCGCTGGGGCTGGGCGTCTGGCGCGACGCCGTGATGCACGGCGGACGCACCGACAACCGCCGCACGAAGGATCATCCCGAATGGGTGTGCCGCAAGGACGAATCCGGCTATCCGTTCCAGCACAACTACTGGGCCTACGACTACTTCTGGCCCAGCTGGGTGGCATATTTCGGAAACTGGGTGGAATGGACGACCCGGACGTTCGGGATCGACGGCTGGCGCATGGACGTTCCGGGAGGATCGCGGTTTTTCAACTGGAATCCGGGAATCCCCTACGCCAGGGCGTCATACGCGGCGAACCAGGGAGGGCTGGCGCAGATGCGCTCCATCCGCGCCGCGGCGCGGCGCGCGAACCCGGACGCCGTCACGCTCGCAGAATGGAACGCAGCCTACTGCGCCGTCGTGTGCGACGCGGTTTACGACCAGTCGCTTTGCCATGCGATCTTCCACGACTTCTGCGACCGGGAGCCGGACGAGGTTGTCCGGGCGCTTCGGCGGCGCCTTCACGAGCAGGACTTGTCATTTCCTCCCGGCGCGCTGCTGATGCGGTATCCCGAAAGTCACGACTCCTACCTCGCCGAGAACGTCTGGGGACGTGCTGCGTGCAACGCCCTTATGGCGGTCTGCGCGTGGATCAAGGGTTTCCCCATGGTTCTTGGCGAAGGCGAGGATGGCGCATTCGAGACATACCGCCGCATCTTCGCCATGCGCAGGGCGTTGCCGGAACTGGACGGGTTCGCCGATGCCGACTACCTCGCAGTCGATGCTCCGCCGGGCGTTTTCGCCTGTCTGCGCAGAAAAGGCGGAAACGCCAGCGTGGTGCTTGTCAATTTCAACAACCGCCGCGTCTCTGGGACAGTGAAACATCCCGATGGCGAGTTTGAGATGGACTTGCCTCCATACGGCTACACGGTGGAGCGGGTGCGGGGGGATGCTGTGGCGACGACGCCCTCGTCGTCGCGCGATGGAGAGGGCGCCGTCGCCACATTTGCGGGCGGGCCGCCCGCGCCCCCAGATGTGCCCCCGCTTCCAAACATCGTCGCCGAACTCCGCAACCGCGCGGACAACGGCCCCTGCACGAACGCATGGCGGATATCGGAAACCGCTACTGGCGGCGGCATCCGGTATGACGTCGCCAGTTTCGGCGGCGCCGATCCTCGCGACGTGCAACTTGTTCTTCGCGTCCCTGGCGTGGAGCGCTGGTTCGCGCACGCTGCGGAAGGATCGTTCGAGAGTCCGTTCGCCGTGCGTCACCCAGACGTGGGGCCAGAGGAGCCGGGGCAGCAGCAGCGTTTTACCGGCTGGGTGCGCTGGGAATCGGCAAGGCATCCGCTCGGCTTCACTCGCGAACACGCGGAAGTCGGCGGCGTCATCGGCGACGCGGCAATCTGCTTCCATGGATTCGGGAAGGGCGCGGACGTTGAACTCATCGACCGCTGTGGCGAAAAGACGGGTTTCGCCGCTGTCGTAAAGGGCGACGGCGCGGAGGCGTTTTCCGTTTCGGTCGATCACAGGCCAGCGTCGGATGCGCTTGCGTCGCGCGGTCCGGGTACCGGCGACGAGCGGCTTCAATACATCGCCGGCGGGTGGCTTTACGATGACGGGGCGCTCAGGGTGAGACTGCGACGGAGCGGCACCGTCGCCGGAATCTGGCGGCGCGGCGCTGGCGGCTCGTGGCGGCGAGTCCTCGACGCCATGGACATCCACTACCGCAGAACGGTCGATCCCAATGTGAAACGGCAGTGGTACGGGCGCGACCGCGACGAATACAGCCTGGCGTTCGACCCCTACGCTCGCGTCCGCTTTGCCCGCTCGGAGGATGGATCGCTCGACCTCCTCTTCCGCGGCGCATCGCCCCGCCTTTTCACGAAAGGCTCCAGCAGCGCCTGGAAGCCGATCTGGGTCGATACAGCATTTCACTTCGGTCCCGCCCCCGGCCCATCGTTTGACCTTGGCGTGGATTGCCGGTGCGAATGCGGCTTCGGAAAGCGCGATGGCGATTACGGCATCCGGTTTCGGTTCCCGGAAACGGTCGAGGCGTCCTTTGCTGAGAATGCCGTCCGCATAGCCTCCGGCGACTCCGCCCTGACCATCGACTTTGCCGACGACCCTTCCGCGATATTCGCGAAAATCGCCGAACGCGATCGCGAGATGGAATGTCTCTTCCACGAAGCGGGAACGGAAAGCCCCGCCCCATGCGGTGGCTCGTTGCGGTGCAGGGTGACGGTGGAAAAATGAAGGATACCGCCATGGATACGCCACGCCCCGCATGGATTGGTTCGCCGGGGAACGAAGCCACGGCGTTTTCGAAACGGTTCGCCGTTTCGGGCGACGCGCCGATTGGCGCTGTGCTGCGCATAACCGCACCGGGCTTCTACGAAGCGTGGCTGGACGGAAGCCGTGTCGGAGATGCCGTTCTCGACCCCGCGCCCACGGACTACACGAAACGCATCTACTTCCGCGAATACCCGTTGAAACTCGGCCCGGGCGAACACGAACTGCGCGTCCTCCTCGGTCATGGTTGGTATTGCCAGCGCACGGTCTCTGCCTGGCACAACCACGAAGACAAGTGGCGCGCCGAGCCTTGCCTCTGGGCGGAAATCGAGACGAAGGAGTCCGAAGCGGGGGCGGGGCGTGTCGTCGCGCGCACGGATGCCTCTTGGCACGTCGTGGCCTCCCCGCTCGCGTGGGACGATCTGCGCGAAGGCGAAATCGTCGATCCGGGTTTCGTGCTGCCGCGCCGCGGCTTCGTCGAGGGCGCCCCGGCCGCTGTCGTGCCGGGACCGGCCGGAACGCTGCAGCGGGCCGACTTCCCCCCGGCGCGTGTCGTTCGCGAAATCCGGCCTGTCCGCGTCTGGAGGCCGAAGGCCGGCGGCTGGCTCTTCGACTTCGGCGAGGACATCGCCGGATGGGCGCGGATTCGCTTCGCTGGCGGCAAACGCGGCGATGTCGCGACAATCCGCTACGACGAGCGCATCGCCCCCGACGGCGAACCCGCCGTCCATGTCGGGAGGGAGGGGCTGAAGCGGCGCGGAAACGCTGTCATCTGGCCGGAAAACGCCCGCGCCATCGACTGCTTCCACTTCTCGTTCGGCTCCGACGGGATATTCCCCGGCATTGGCGGCGGCGCCGCGATGCAGCAGGATCGATTCATCCTTCCGGGCGCAAGCGAAGGCGCGCGATGTGACGTCGCACACGCATACGAGCCGCGCTTCACCTACCACGGTTTCCGCTACGTGTGGGTGCGCGGCGTGGGGAAGAAGCCCGAAGCGGTGGCCTGCGAAGTGCGAACCGACTTCGCCGAGCGTGGGATTCCGACGGTTGGCGACCCCGACATCGACACCCTCGTGAAGATGGCCGACCGCGCCTACAAGGCCAATTTCGCCGACGGCGTCCCGACCGACTGCCCGCACCGCGAGAAAAACGGCTGGACCGGCGACGCGCAAATCGCCTGCAAATTCGCCATGCTCGCCTACGAGAATGTCCCCGCCTACGTAAAGTGGTGCCGCGACCTCGTTGACGCCCAGCGCGGGGACGGCAACATTCCGGGAATCGTGCCAAGCGGCGGCTGGGGATACGAGGAGCAGCCTAGGGGCCTGGGCTACGGGCCTGTCTGGGGCGGCGCCGTTGCGATTGTTCCGTGGACGCTCTGGACGATGCGCGGCGAAAGGGCCGGGCTTGAAATCTGCTACGAGGCCATGAAGCGCTACGCCGAATACGAGGAGGCGCTCCTCGGGCCGGATGGACTGGTGTGCCATGGTCTCGGCGACTGGATTCCAACTGGAGGTTTTAAAGGATACGTAGGCCCCGATTTCGTCGGCACCGCATACCACCACGAGGTGCTGCGCATAATCGCCGAAACGGCGCGACTCTTCGCAAGGCAAGACGATGCCGCGCATTTCGACGCCCTCGCCGAAAAGACGCGCAGCGCCTTCATCGCCGCACACGCGAAAGGCAATGGCGTGTTCGGCAAGGGACGCCAGACCGAGCAGGCGACGGCGCTGGAACTCGGTCTCGTCCCGGAAGGTGAGCGCCCCGCCGCCGAGGCGCGGCTCGTCGAGGCCGTCCACAAGACCGGCGACCGCTTCGACGGGGGGCTCGTCGGAAGCAAGCACGTGTTCCGCGCCTTGGGCCGCGCCGGACGGGCTGGCCTGGCCTTCAAGATGTTGAAAGCGAAAGGGGCGCCTGGATTCATCCACTGGCTCGAATCCGGCGGCACGGCCCTCTGGGAGGACTGGTGGTCCGGTGCCTCGCGAAACCACATCATGTTCTGCGACTTCGCCGCATGGGCAATCGAGCAAGCAACAGAATGAACGACAGAAACGGCATCTGGATCGAGGAGAAGGCGCTTGCGCCCCGCGATCCCGGAACCGGCGACGAGCGGCTTCCATACGGCGCCGGCGGTGCATGGCGGCGCGTCCTCGGCGCCATGGGGACACGCTACCGCAGAACGGCCGATTCCATGGTGAAACGGCAGTGGTATGGGCGCGATCGCGAAACGGAATGTCTCTTTCACGTTGCGGGAACGGAAAGCCCCGCCCCATGCGGTGGCTCGTTGCGGTGCAGGGTGACGGTGGAGGAAGCGCGATGAAATCTCTTGCAGATGGATTCGCCAATCCGCCGCCATCGGCCAGACCGCACACATGGTACCACATGATGAACGGCAACATCTCGAAGGACGGGATAACCCGCGATTTCGAGGAACTTGCCAAGGCGGGGATCGGCGGCGTGACGCTCATCGACGCAGGGTTTGGCATTCCTCGTGGCAACGTGGCCTTCAACTCCGAAGAATGGTTCTCCGTCGTGGAACATGCCGTCCAGGAGGCGCATCGCCTTGGCATGGAGACGTGTCTCGAAAACTGTTCGGGGTGGTCGTCGTCCGGTGGGCCGTGGGTGACGCCCGAACTAGCCATGAAGACCGTTGTCTGGAGCGAAACAAAGGCCTTCGGTCCCACGAGGTTTTCCGATGTTCTGCCGCGCACTGCCGAGGACAACGGCTTTTATGCGGACATCGCCGTCCTGGCGTTTCAAACGCCGTCTGCGGAACTATCGGGCGATCCGCTCCGCATCGCCGATGCCGCCAAGAAGACTTTTGTCGATCGCGACAAACGGGACATCCGTTTCGACAGGATCGCCCACACGCCGGACGCGAAGCCGGGGCAGGCCATCGAACCGGACGGCATCGTCGATCTGACGACACGGATGGCCGCCGACGGGCGGCTTGACTGGGATGTTCCGGGCGGCGAATGGACGATCTTCCGCTTCGGTTTCATCTGCAACGGTAGATGCAACCATCCCGCCACGGAGACCGGCAAAGGACTGGAGATCGACAAGCTTGCCCCCGCTGCGGCCGAAATGCATTTCGACCGGTATCTCGGACGCATTTGCGACAGGCTGGGGCCGCTTGCCGGGAATGTCCCGAACGGATTGAACGCGGTTCTCATCGACAGCTACGAAGTGGGCTGCCAGAACTGGACGCAGGGCTTTGAATCCGAGTTTGAAAAGCGAACAGGCTATCCGATCCGGCGTTGGCTGCCGGTGCTGGCCGGAAGGGTCGTCGGAACGACGGAGGGTTCCGAGCGCTTTCTCGAAGATTTCCGCCGGACGATAGCCGACCTTTTCGCCGCCAACTACGCACGCCGATATGCCGAGATGTGCCATTCGCGCGGGCTGCAGCTCCAAATCGAACCATACGGTGACTGTCCGGCCGACGACCAGCAATACGGCAGCGCCGCCGACGTGCCGATGTCCGAGTTCTGGTCGCAGGCGGATCGCGGGCCGAATTGGACCGATACCCGAAATTCGCGTTGCGCGGCGCACATCTCACACATCTGGGGCAAGCGCATTGCCGCGGCGGAGTCGTTCACCGGCAACCCCGACTGCGGCAGCCGCTGGCTCACCACGCCATTCGGCATCAAGGCGCAGTGCGACCGCGCCTACGCGAACGGCGTGAACCGCATCGTTTACCACCGGTTTGTCCACCAGCCATGGGCGCATGAACCAAGGCTTCCCGGCATGACAATGGGGCGCTACGGAATGCATTTCGACAGGACGCAGACATGGTGGCCGCATGTCGGCCCGTGGCTGCGCTACCAGGCCCGCTGCCAATGGATGCTCCAGGAGGGGACCTTCTGCGCCGACGTTCTTTTCTACTGCGGCGAGGAATCTCCCAACGGATGCGATTACGATACGCGGCGCCTTGCTGGCTGGGACTGGGACATCTGTCCGGCCGAGGCGCTGGAAAAGCTGGACGTGCATGGCGGGAGGATTGTCGCCCCCGGTGGCGTCTCCTACGCGCTGCTGGTTCTGCCGGATCGAGGATTCATGGGCGTCCGCGACTTGCGGACGGTCGGGCGGCTTCTCGATTCCGGCGCGTACGTCTGCTGCCAATCCAGGCCCGTGCGCTCCTACGGCAAGCCGGACTCGTCCGGCGTCGACGCCGCCGTCCGCTCCGACGTGGCGCGCATCTGGGCCAAAGGCGTGATGGAGTGTCCGCCTGAAGACGCTCTCCGGAATCTCGGCATCGAACCGGACTTTCTTTCTTCGGAATCCGACGAAACGACCGGCGCCGCGTTCATCCACCGCCGCGATGCCGGGGCGGACTGGTATTTTGTGGCGCTGAACAACGAGAGGCAGAAGACCTTCGAGGCGTCGTTCCGCCAGACGGGGCGCGTCCCCGAAATCTGGGACGCCGAGACCGGCGCGATTGCCGACGCCACCGCATGGCGAGTCGAGGACGGGCGAACGGTCGTCCGACTGTCGTTTCCGCCGAGCGGTTCGGCTTTCGTCGTGTTTCGGCGCAAAACGGATTGTCTGCGGAATGCGCCATTTCTTGTGGTGTCGGAACCCGCCGAAAACATCGCCGTGCCCGGACCTTGGAGCGTGGCGTTTCCGATTGAGTGGTACACAGGCGGGAGTGCGGTCAAGGAGCGGGAGTGGCCGGATCTGCGGGACTGGACGACCGATGACGATCCCGACATCCGGTATTTCTCCGGCACGGCGACATATTCCGCGAAAGTCCGCGTGCCGCCCCGCACCGGTGGCAGGGTCTTTCTGGATTTGGGCGAAGTGAAGCACTTCGCGGTCGTGACGGTGAACGGGCGGAGGCATCCGGCACTGTGGCGTCCGCCGTTCCGCGTGGACGTGACAGACGATTTGTCCCCCGGCGAAACGGAAATCGACCTTCGGATCGATGTCACGAACCTTTGGCCGAACCGGCTCATCGGGGACGACTTCATGGAAGAAGATTGCGAATGGATTTCGCCGGATGACGGCAACCGCAAATGCGGGTTGCGCGAAATCCCGGAATGGGTGAACCGCGGGGGGGCTTCCCCTACGGGGCGACACACATTCACGACATGGCGGCACTGGACGCGAGACGACGCGCCCCTGCCATCGGGTCTGCTTGGCCCGGTCGGGATTGAATCGCGTTCTCCTGTATCTGCGGCGCCGGGTGGCGATCCCCGCATTGCGGCTGTGCTTGAAGCAGCAAGGGAACATGGCGCGGAAGTGACCGATGTGAAGCAAAACGGCGGATGCGTCCGCGTGGATTACGTGTTGAGACCCACGGAGGAGTCCTTCATTCGCTGCCTCGTGGCTTTTCCGGCGGAAACGCCTTGGAGCGGGCGCTTCTGGGGTTTCGGAAACGGCGGGGCGGCCGGAAACGTCTGGGTTGATGAAGAGGCGATCCGTCGTGGCGACGTCGCGGCCCATACCGATCTCGGAACTTCAAAAGGCGCTTGGAGCAAACGCGAGGTCATCAAGGATTTTGGCTGGCGGGCGACGCATCTGATGACGGTTTCGGCGAAGGCGATGACCGAGGCGTATTTCGGACGCAAGCCCTCGAAGTGCTACTTTTTCGGCAGCTCCACCGGCGGCGGCCAAGGCTTCCATGAGGCACTTCGCTTCCCGGAAGACTACGACGGCATTGTCGCCTATGTCCCCGCGAACACGCGGCTCCCCCTGCACATCTATTTCGCATGGAACAACCGTCTCATGCGCGACGAGGCCGGAAACATGGTCTTTTCGCAGGAGGAATTCGATGCCGTGGGACAGGCCGCCATCGACTGGTTTTCCGACAAGGACATTCCCGAATTTCGCGGACGTTTCCTCTCTGAAACCCGCTACGATCCAGTGGCGGAGAAGGGCGTTCTGGCGCTGGCGTCGCAAAGGGTTCCTTCGCTTGCGGATCCCGACAAGCTGGAGCGGCTGCACAAGATGTTCACGGGACCCGTTCTGGGCGGAAGGCAAATCCACGCGGGCGTGCCGTTCAGCGGACTCCTCAAGGACTGCTTCGGCAATCAGTGGTTGCTTGAATGGCATTTGGGCGAGGGACGGGCGGCACATACCGTGACCGACGCCGAACTGCTACAGTTCTTGGAAGACTTCGGGCCGGACTGCGACGCATGCGGGGAAGGGTTCGCCAGATTCGCCGCACGTGGCGGAAAGATGCTTGTCTTCGGAGGACTGGAGGACTCCATCGTGCCATGTTTCTCTATGACCGACTGGTGCGGACGCGCTGCGAAGGAATGCGGTGGGGAAGACCAGCTCTCGAAGTCGTGTCGGCTCTACCTTCTTCCCGGACGCGGACACGGCCCGACATCCGGGCGAGGATGCGGAAATGTCATCGGCGATCGCGATCTCATCGTCCGCTGGGTGGAAAACGGCGAGCGTCCCGCCGAAGTCGTTGCCGAATTGAACGGTGGCGGAAGCATGCCAGTCCGTCCTTGGAAATCGACATGAAATACTACGACGGCATCTGGATCGAAGCAGAAGACTTCGAGGACAAGGGCGCGTGGGTCGTCGAGACCCAGTTCACGCACTTGATGGGATCGGCATACCTGATGGCTCCCGGTGTCGGGAAGTCTGTCGGTGCGGCGAATACTTCGTTCGCCGTCAAGAATGGCGGCCGCCATGCGCTCTGGATTCGCGCGAAAGACTGGATGCCGGAGCATCATCCGGGGCGGTTTGTGGTTTCCGTGGACGGCAAGCGCGTCGGCGGGGAGATGGGCGCTTCCGGAAAGGCGGGCTGGGCATGGGAAAACGCCGGGGCGATTGATCTCGGCGCGGGAACGCATTCGCTGGCTTTGGACGATGCGAGCGGCGCGTTTGCGCGCTGCGACGCGATCTGGCTGGCACCTGATTCCTGCGAAAGACCCGAAGACGACTACGGCGCAACGGAGCGATTGCGGGCGCGGATTGCTCCGCAGCCGCCGATGCGCGATGCGGTCGGATTTGACGTGGTGGTCGTCGGCGCCGGACCGGCCGGCGTCTGCGCCGCCGTGGCGGCGGCGCGCGCCGGAGCGAAAACAGCTCTGGTCTTCGACCGCCCGATCCCCGGCGGAAACTGTTCGCGCGAAATCGGTATCGGCACCGACGGCGCGGCCACGTTCCACCATCCCGGATGGGAGGAGCGCGGAATCGTCCGCGAATGGAACGACCTCGGAAGCGTTCCCGGAAGAAAAAAGCCCGATCTCACGCTAGGTGCCGAGCGGCTTTTCGCAGCAGAAAGGAATCTCTCGATCTTCGAAAACGAACGCGTCGTCGACGTCGAATCGGACTCCGGCGGCAGCATTGCGGCGGCCACTTCCCGCAACACCCTGACTGGCGCACGGACGCGCTGGGGCGCGGCGTCGTTCATCGACTGCACGGGCGACGGAACGCTTGGCGAACTTGCGGGCGCTGAATTCCGCTTTGGTCGCGAGGCGGCCGAAGAGTTCGGCGAGCCGCTCGATCTCGCGCCCGCCGTGGCAGACCGCCTCACGATGAGCGGGTGTCTCACAGGCTACAAATGGGAGATGCGCGACTGCCCGGTCCGTTTTGAAGCTCCCGCATGGGCGGACGTGCTGCCGGAAGGGTTCACGCGCGATCCACCCGGCCTCGGCCGCCCGTGGTGGCTGGAGCATCCGAACGACATCGACGACCTGGCGCATGGCGAGGAGGCCCGTGATGAACTTATCCGCTACGTTTTCGCCTACTGGGGCTGGCTGAAGAACCAGTCACCGCTGGCCGGGGAGGCGGCGAATGCGGAACTCGTCCGCGTCCCGTGGATCAACGGGCGGCGCGAATCGCGAAGGCTCGTTGGCGACTTCATCCTTTCCGCCAGCGACCTTCTTGCCGGATGCATGTTCGACGACCGGGTGTGCTACGGCGGATGGGGTCTCGACGTACACGACCCCCTTGGCATGAAAAGTCCGGTTTCCAACGGCTGGGGCCCGGGCGCCAGGCCGCATGAAGTTCCAATCTATTCGATTCCGTTCCGTTGCCTGTATTCGCGGAACGTTTCCAACCTTCTCATGGCCGGGCGGTGCATCTCCGTCACGCACCTTGCGCTTGGTTCCACCCGCGTCGGGGCGACTTGCGCGACCGAAGGACAGGCGGCCGGGACGGCTGCGGCCATGTGCGCGCTTGGCGGCATGACACCGCGCGAACTCGGCAGGTCGCGCATCCGCGAACTCCAGAACCGTCTGCTCAAGGACGGCATGCGGCTTCCGAAAATCACATAAGTCGAGCGGGCTGTTCCCTCCCCGCATCGCACACGAAGCCACGAAGGCGCACGGCAAGGCGGCGCCATGCTTCGCGGCTTCGTGCCTTCGTGTGAGCGCCCCGCGGCGGCTCGTCCCTCTTTTCGTCGGGGAGGGGAATTTGCATTTGGATTTCTGCCAATTGTGGTCATTTGGGGTTTGTGTCAATGACACAAACATCCATTGAGCACCAATGACACAAATGACAATGACCCGTATCGGTCCGTCCCTCCCCCCATTTCACACGAAGCCACGAAGGCACAAAACCAGACGGCAGAACGCGAAGAGGCAATCGCGCTTCGTTCGTCTTGGGTCAGCCGTGGGGAGGTGGCGGGGATGCGGCATCGGTCGTGGAAACGGCCTTCCGCGTCAAATCGCCTAACGAATCCGCGTCAAATCGCCTAACGAATCCGCGTTAAATCGCCTAACGAATCCGCGTCAAATCGCCTAACGAAAACGCGTCAAATCGCCTAACGAAATCGCGTCAAATCGCCTAATTCCCTTGACAAGTCCACGCGGAACGGATAGTATCGGCCCCATGAAAAGTCAAATGGCGTATCGCAAGCGCATCGCTGACCAGCAACTTTTGCGTCGCTTGGCCGGAGCCGGGGCGGTTCTTGTCGAAGGGCCGAAGTGGTGCGGCAAGACGACAACCTGCGAACAAATTGCCAGAAGTGCGCTCTACATGGCCGACCCGGATTCGCTGGAACGAAACCTGGCACAGGCCGAAACGAACATCAAAGAGCTTCTGGCCGGGGACAAGCCCCGCCTCATCGACGAGTGGCAGATCGTCCCAAAGTTCTGGGATGCCGTTCGTGTCCACGTGGACCACGTCGGCGGAGCCGGACATTTCATGCTAACCGGTTCGGCCGTCCCGCCGGACGACAGAAAACGAAAGGACGGGGCGCGTGCAATGCTCCATTCGGGGACCGGACGCATTTCCCGGTTGCGAATGCGTCCCATGAGTCTCTGGGAATCCGGGGATTCTTCGGGAACCGTTTCATTGTCTGGACTTTTTTCCGGAGAGTTTCCGACTGGGCGTGGAAGGCACAGCAGCCTTGAAGAGATGGCATGGCTCACATGCAGGGGCGGCTGGCCACAGACGGTCGACCAGAAAGGGGACATCGCGCTTGACCGCGCATTCGACTATTACGAAGCCGTGGTGAATTCGGACATCAGCCGTGTCGATGACACCGCCCGCAATCCGTCAAGGGCGCGTCACCTGATGCGCTCTCTGGCGAGACTTCAAGGAACCCAGGCGCTTTTGCCGGCAATACGAAAGGACATGCGGAACCTGGACTCGCATTCCATGGACGAAGAGACCATACGCTCATACAGAAACGCGCTTGAAAAAATATTCGTCATCGAAGACATGCCGGCCTGGTCACCGTGTTTGCGATCGAAAGCCGCCGTGCGAACGTCCGACACGCACTATTTCTCCGACCCGTCCATTGCCGCGGCCGCCCTTGGTTTCGGACCTGGGGACTTGATGAACGACATTCGGTCTTTCGGTTTTTTCTTCGAGACTCTCGCCGTCCGCGATCTGCGCGTCTATGCGGACCCTCTGGGCGGCACCGTAAGTCATTATCTCGACAGGAACGGACTGGAATGCGACGCAGTTGTCCATTTGCGCAACGGGACGTGCGGCTTGGTGGAAATCAAGCTTGGCGGCAAGGCTCTGATTGAGGAAGGGGCCAGGACGCTGAATTCGCTCTCCGCGCTCATTGACACGGAAAGAATGAAGGCGGCGTCTTTCAAAATGGTCCTCACGGCTGTGGGGGAATACGCATACCGACGTCCGGAAGACGGCGTCTTCGTATGTCCTATCGGGTGCCTGATGCCATGATCCGCACAAAAAATCTGATTCATCCAGGCGAAATTCTCAAGGAGGAGTTTTTAGTCCCCATGGGATTGAGCCAAAACCGACTTGCGCTGGACCTGCACATTCCCGCCCCGCGCGTAAACGGCATCGTCCGCGGAAAACGGTCCATCACGGCCGACACGGCCGTTCGCCTGGGCTTGTATTTCGGCACCGGCCCGGAATTCTGGCAGAACCTGCAAGGCAATTACGACCTATGCCTTGCCAGGAAAAAGTTCGAATCGGAACGCAGATCCATCCTGCCCCTGTTCCGATCGGCGGCCGCGCTGTAAGGGCGCGCGGGGGTCCGTCCCTCCCCCGTCTCGTCGGGGAGGGGAATTTGCATTTGGATTTCTGCCAATTGTGGTCATTTGGGGTTTGTGTCAATGACACAAACATCCATTGAGCACCAATGACACAAATGACAATGACCCGTATCGGTCCGTCCCTCCCCCGTCTCGCACGAAGCCGCGAAGGCGCAAGGCGAGGCGGCTAAACCGTTTTGGGTCAAAATAAAGCGAGGCAAGCATGGCGCGCCGGACCGCGACACGATCGGTTATCTTTCGGGAATCCTGGACGGCTGCTGCGGCTTTTAAGCGTTGGGTGTTGCGAGCCGTCTCGGCGAGCCGCCGCCAGGAATGGCGGGCCGGGCGAGGGGACCTGCGGGACGAGCGCGACTGGCGCCTTTTCCGCCCGTCTCGCCAGTCCCGCCCGTCCCGCTCGTCCTTCAGTCCCTTCCGTCCCTTTTCTTTCAACCTTTCAACTTTTCAACCTTTCAACCGGCGTAAGCCGTCGCTGCGCCTCTACGGGAGGAAACAGACTTCGCGGACGTTGCGGACGTTGCGCGGGGGATTGGGAAGACAACTGTAAACGTGGAGGGGAGTGGACACAGGTGCGCAGGGACACAGAGTCACAGGGACAGCCGAACGCCGATTGGCCGAATGCTCCGCCACATTGCGGCTCGCCGGGACGGCTCGCCCCACCCAAGCGCGCATGGCGAAC
>CAMOSH010000088.1 GCA_946624575.1 uncultured Verrucomicrobiota bacterium | reverse complement strand
GCCTCGACGACGTGATGAACATCCACGGCAACTACACGCGCCTCGAATCGGCGGACGGACGCCGCTGCGAGCTGGCCGTCCAGCGCCCCAACTACGCTGGCTACTTTCCGGTTCGCGTCGGGGAGAAGGTCGAATTCTCGCGCGGCAGGGGGCCGGAAAAGCAAGTCCTCGGAAGGGCCGTCGTCGCGGAGTTTCCGAAGCCGGGACGCGACGCGGAACGCGCCTCCATCGTCTTCGACCGCGCGATCCCCGAATCATGGGCCGGATGCGACGTGGCCAACGTCTCGCACGTCCCGGCGGTCTGGATCCACGACAACCATTTCCACGACTTCCTGCACATCCGCCTTTCAGCCTTTGCGGACATCCTGTTCGAGCGCAACCGCCTGCGCAACGGAAACAGCGCCATCTACCACGACGACCTCGTCGGCTACTGGGGCGAGTGCGGCCCGGCGCACACGCTCGTCGTCCGCGACAACGACATCGAGGACATGCGCAACACGTTCTTCGACTTCCACGTCCCGTTCACGGGCCACGCCGTCCTGGACGGCAACCGCCTAGCCGGCAAGGGGGCCGACCATCCGTTCCGCTTCGGTCCCGGCGTCGCGGAGACCGTGGAAACCCGATAGTGAAGACAGCAAAGACAACCATGATGACAAACAGCGACATCGGCTCCGGGGCGTTTCACTTGCTGGGGACTCTCGTCCCGCGCAGCGCGCCCGACCCGCGCGACGACCAGTGGACCATCGGATGCGAAGTCCTCGACCGGGACATGACGCGCTTCGCGGCCTATCGCGACTACCTCCCGAAGCTGGGCATCCGTTCGATCCGGCTTCAGGGCGGCTGGGCGAAGTGCGAGCGCGAGAAGGGACGCTACGACTTCTCGTGGCTCGACGAGGCTGTCGATTTCGCCCTTGCGCACGGCCTCGATCCCATGTTGGAGACGGACTACGGCAACCCGATCTACGAGGGCGGTGGCACGGCGAATCTCGCCGGCGGCTTCCCGCTGTCCGACGAAGCGCTTGCCGCATGGGACGCATGGGTCGCGGCCTTGTCGCGACACTTCGCGGGCCGGGTCCGCGCCTGGGCCATGTGGAACGAACCCGACTTCTGCAAGGAGGGGACGCGGACGCCGCAGGAAATCGCCGCGTTCAACGTCCGCACCGCGCGGATCATTCGCGGGGCCATCCCGGACGCGCGGATCGCCGGGCTTTCGCTTGCGACGGACGATCCGGCCTTCCACGAGGCGTGCTACAAGGCGCTTGGCGCCGACATCGGGCTTTTCGACCGGTTCCTCTACCACGGCTACGCCCCGGCGCCGGAGGAGAGCTACGGCAACGTCGAGCGGCTCCAGGCGCTTTGCGCGCGCTACGCGCCGCACGCGACGCTCTGCCAGGGCGAGAACGGGGCGCCGAGCGAGATGCCGGGCGAGGGCCTTTCCCTGAACCACATCGCATGGAGCGAGATTTCCCAGGCGAAGTGGGACATGCGCCGGATGCTCGGCGACTTCGCGCGCGGGATTCCGTCGTCCGTCTTCACCATCTGCGACTACTTCCATCCCGGATTCGGCATCGCGAGCTACGGGCTTCTGCGCGCCGATTCGTCGCGGAACGTGATTGGGGTGAAGCGCGCGTTCGACGCCGTGCGGAACGTCGTGACCGTGTTCGATCCGGAGACAGCGCGCGTCGAGCGCCGCGTCTCCTCGCCGGAAACGTCGCTCCAGCTCTGGGAATTCGAGCGCAAAGGTGCACCGCTGTTCGCATTCTGGACGGCGGGGGAATGGGAATACGTCGATGGCGGCTGGCGCATGGCGCATCGCCGCCCCGGCGACAGCATGGAGACGCGCCCCGCCGTCCTGAACTGGCCGGGAAAGCCGTTTTCGGACCCCGTTCTGGTCGATCTGCTCACGGGCGAGATCCGCGCCTTCCCGCGCGACCGCATGGTCGAGTGCGCCGACGGCGTCGTGTTCACCGGTGTCCCGGTTTATGATTCGCCGTGTCTCCTCACGGAGCGCGCGGCCGTCGCCGGGTAGCGTCGCGCGGCGGCTCCAATTCCATTGAAGAGTCTTGCCATGAATGATGTGTTCCCGAAAGGAAGATTTGCGATGGAATGCAACGACTGGGCGTCACACGCCGGCATGATGATGTGGCGAAAAGGCAAAATCATGAACGCGAACATCATCCTTGCCACGGGAATGGCCGGGCTTGCGCTTTTCGCGCGTTCCCTCTCTCGCCCGCGGCACGACGCTCCACCAGATCGTCTACCAGTTCAAGGGCGACGGCCCGATCCGCATCGAGCAGATCGCCGAAGAGGCGATGTAGACGACCGTCGCGAAAAGGACGGCATCGTCTATCTGCCGCTCTATATGGCGCTGTTTCTGTAACCCTAAAAAACGCAGTCGGCCTCGCGCGCATTCGCGCGCGGTGGCCGACTGAATTTTTTTTGGTTCAATCACTTCGCACGGCAACGGGACTGTTCGCGAAGAGCCGCCCCAAGGCCGACGCAGCGATACCCTTGCCCGCGCAGGAAGGAGAGGGGAGCAACGGGGACAGACCCCGAATGCGCCCAGCAGACGCGCGCATAGCCGCCACCGGGTATGACGAGGACGGCGGGGCGGGAAACGTCGTCGCCGCGCACATGGCGAGTGAGGGTGGCGGAGGTTCCGGCGTCGGGCCAGAGAGGAATGGTGGCGGTTTTCATGGTTTGATAATCTCAGATGTCCACGAATCGAAATGACCGATCACATGGCGATTCGCTGGCAGCCGGCGCGGAGGGGCTGCGGAGCGAGACCGGGAAGTTCGAGCGTGGCGGGGACATCCGCCGGGACATCGATGTCGAGGACGATGCCGCCATCCATCCGCTCCCAGCGGATGCGCACCTGCCCATGCGGTGTCCGGCGTGTTGCCTCGACGAACGAGAGGCGCGCCGGGAAGCAGGGCTTCAGCAGCAATGCCGCGTATCCCGGTTCGGCGGGCCGTATGCCCGCGAGATGCGAGTAGAGCCAGCTCGCCGCGCCGGAGAACATCGCGTGGTTGTGCGAGTGCATGTCGCCGCTGAAGGCCCACTGCTCCCAGAGCGTCGTCGCGCCGTTTGCGAAGAGATAGCCGAAGCCGGGATACTCCGGTTGCGCGAACATCTCCACGAGGAGATCGCATTCGCCCATGTCGCAGAGAACGTCGGCGATGTAGCGCGTGCCGAAGATGCCGGTGTCGATTCTGCCGCCGTCGATGTCGCGGATGCGACGCGCGAGATTCGTGGCGACGGCGGCGCGAAGGTTCTCGGGGACAAGCCCGAAGGCTAGCGGAAGAACCATCTCGGTCTGCGTTCCTCCGCCGTACACGGCCCGCGAAGCGTCGAGAAAACGCCCGTTGAACGCCTCGGCGGACTCGTCGGCGATGCGGGAGAAGGACGCGGCGTCATCCGCGAGGCACAGTGCGGACGCAGCCTCCGCCGCGCACTGCGCCGCGTGGCAGAAGAGCGCGGTGTTCACAAGCGCCGGAGAGCGGAAATAGCCCTTCCATGTCCCGTCGTTGGGGGCGCACCAGTCGCCGAACCCCTTGTCGAAGAGAAATCCGGGATGCTCCTCGGCCTGAGCCGCGACATAGCGCTTTAGGGGGCCGTAATGGCGGGCCAGGGCATCCCTTTCGCCGTAGTGCCGCCAGAGGCGCAGCGGGAGTGTCGCGACATCGGCGGCCATGTCCGGGTTCCCCCCGTCCAACTCCGCGATGTCGGACAGCCACTTGTCGTAGTAGCCGCGCATGTCGAAGAACTGGCAGGCGGCGTCCTCGTAGGCCTGGGAGTCCATGCGGCACGGGGTGCGCTCGGCTCGCATCGGGCAGTCGGTCGGATAGCTCATGAAGTTCGAGAGCATCGACCATCTGGCGGCGTCGTGGAGGCGCGTCAGCGTTTCGTCCGAGCAGCGGAACGACGATGCCGGGGGCACGTCCGAATGGACGGCCCAAGACACGAGATCCCCAGGTTCGGGCTTTGCGGGAAGCCCCGAAATCTCCGCGTAGCGGAAGCCGTGGTAGGTGAAGCGGGGGGTGTATTCCTCAGCGGCGCCGCCGCCCGCCAGGACGAATTCGTCGGTCGAGAGCGCACGGTAGTTCGTCCAGGGGTCGATTGCGCCGTCCCCGCCGAGCAGTTCGCTCGTGCGGATGCGGATGCGCGTCCCGCGCGCTCCTCTAGCCCGGACTGCGACGACGCCGGCGCGGTTCTGGCCGAAATCGGCGGTCCAGACGCCGGGCGCGGTCTCGCGCACGGAGAGCGCCGACAGCGGATCGGAAAGCCGGATCGGCGGGGCGGCGTTGAGGCGGAGCACGGGGCCGTCGGGAAAGACGTGCGCGGGGCGCCAGCCGTCCGCCGCGCCTTGCGGCGCGGCCCAGGCGGCGTTCTCCAGGCGCGCGTCATAGACTTCGCCGTGGTAGATGCTGGCCGACAGAACCGGGCTTTCCGGCGTCGTCTCCCAGGCGTCGTCCGTGACGACCTCGGCGCAAGTGCCGTCGCGGAAGACGACCTCCAGCCTCAAGATGGCCCGCATGGGCGCAAGCCAAAGCCAGCCGTAGGCGCTGAAGTCGTCGGAATATCCCGGCGCAAGCCAGAGGCCAAGCGTGTTGTCGGATCCCGGCCGCAGAAGAGGCGCCACGTCAAGGCGCTCGTAGAGCGCAACGTCGCCGAAGGTCATGCCCGGCGACATGACGCGCGACGGGTCGGCCTTGCGGCCGTTGACCCACAGTTCGCAGAAACCCAGGCCAGACGCGGCGGCGACGGCGCTCCGGATCGGCTTGTCCGGAAGCGGGAAGGTCCGGCGAAATCGCGGACAGCGCTTCGGCAGCGGCTTCGCGCCCTCTGCGCGCACAAAGTCATGCCCGTCCGTGCCGACGATGCCGAGGGCTTTGCGCGCGTC
Source organism: uncultured Verrucomicrobiota bacterium (assembly GCA_946624575.1). Lineage (GTDB taxonomy): Bacteria > Verrucomicrobiota > Kiritimatiellia > RFP12 > UBA3636 > UBA3636. The sequence goes on along the minus strand of CAMOSH010000088.1, from coordinate 10,720 downwards.
CCCGCCGCGCCAGGCGTCATTCGTCTCGCCGGACTCGCCAATCCAGCGGGCGCCGGAAAATGCGGAGGCGTCAGGGTGCATGCGGGGCCTTCTCCTCCAGTAGGTCGGCCATCTCGTCTCGCCAGCGGTAGAGGACAGCGGGATCGTCGGTGTAATTGGTCATGGAGTCCATCACCTCGCGCGGAACGGCGAGCGCCGCCTTTGCCCTGCGAAGCCAGGAGGAAGCGGCATTTCGGGCACATTTGCCCGATCCCGCCGGGGACGGCGGGGTGCAAGACCCTTCAACCTTCTGGAGCTTCTTTTCAAGAAGCTTCGCGTAGGCGTAATCCTCCAGGCCGTCGCGGAAGTTTTCGAGGCGGATCGTCGGCACGGGGATGCCGTCCGGACCGACGCACGTCCACGCGCCGTCGCCGTGGTAGGAGCGGAAGCTGCGCGGGTTCCAGTCGGTGAAGGGGCCGGACTCGATGCAGCGGGGGGACTCCCAGATCCCCGTCTGGTAGTAGAGGAACCCGTCGGGCTTCATCCTCACCGATTGCGCCCCCATGAGGAGGCGTCCTTCGATGGGCTGGCACTCGATGTACATGTTCGGATACGGCGCGAACGGGTAGTTGCAGATGTACCACCAGACCTGGTGTCCCGCCTTGCGTGCCTTTTCCGCCTCGCCGACACGGTATGTTTCCAGCAGCGGGCAGAACCCGTCGATTTCCGAAAGGGGCGAGGACAGCCCGTAGCTCCTGTCGCGCGCGGTGGTGAGGAGCGGAACGCCCGGCAGGGCCCGCTTCAATTCGGCTGCGCATCCGCGCAGGTCCTCGAACCTGTCGGCATTGACTTCGTCGCACCCGTAGAGGTAGGCATGGTCGAGGATGCCGGCGGACGCCGCCCATTCGTAGGCCGCTGCGAGAGTCGGAATCGTGCGACTCGCCCATGACTCGACGCCTTCGTCCTTTCCGGGCGGGCCCCAGTAGCCGAGGTTGAACCGCCCCAGCCGCCCTTCGCGCCAGAGCCGCATCAGCTCGTTGGTCCGCGACATGCAGCTTTTCTGGTAGATGCTGTCGTAGGACAGCAGGTAGTCCGCGAAGAACGACACCCATTCCGGCGCGTGCCGCCTCCAGGCGTTGAAGGGCGCGTCGGGATCGGCGCGGATCGCCTTGCCCGATGCCACGTCCTGGCCGTGCGTCTCCGCGAAGAACGTGACGGCCAGCGGCAGCATGGAGGTGCGCGGCAGCGTGAAGTCGTTGACCCGGATGGAGAACGGGACGCGCAGCGGCGCGGCACCCCGTGCGGAGACCACGAGCGACCCCCGGTAGGTGCCGGGAGGCTGGTCTTCCGGGCAGTTCACGCGGATCCAAAAGCTTTGAACGTCCCCGCCCTTCACGTCCACGCCGTCGAGGAATCCGAGGATCGGATTCGGCCACCAGCCCAGCTCCGGGCGCTCCGTCACGCGCAGGTAGCCCGCCGCGTTGTTCGTGGGGACGGTGTGCCCCACCATGTAGGGCGGCAGGTTGGTGGTGTTCACGTAGCCGACGACCTCGCACGCGATCGCCGACGCGGCGAACCCTTCGAACCCATCGGCGGTGACCCTGACGTCCTCCAGATCGCCCGCGACGGGCATCACGAGCAGCTGGACGCCCTCGCGCTCGTTCCGCGCGAGCCGGACGCCGAGGCCGTCCGCCGCAACCGGCCGCGCGGAAAACCGCCCGCGCGGCCTGGCCGCCTCCATCGACGAAAGGGTGCCGAGGAACAGCTCCCGCGAGGTCTGTCCTGCCTCGCGGCATGCAGACGCGAAACGCGCGCAATCGACCTCGTGCGCCATCGCGGCAAGGCTCATGCGGGAATCTGCGACCGCCTCGGAAATGCGCCCGCCAAGGCCCTCCCAGATGGAGGCGTTGCAGTCGGTTGGCGGCTCCTCGCCCGGCCGGAGAAGCGTGATCCGGTCGATCATCACGGTGAACGCCGTCGGGATATAGGAGAAGAAGTGGAGCTTCTCGACATGCTCCTTGGCATCTTTCGTCGGCCAGTTTTTGAGTGGCACGATCCAGCGCTTAAACCCGTTTCCCGGCAACTTGACGGCGCCGCCCCGGTTGCCGCTGTAGTAGAGGTAGAGGGTGTTCCCCTCTTCGCCGAGGTTCACAAGGTCGATGACGAGCCTGTCGAACTCCCGCCAGTCGGTGATGGCCAGCGGCTTGACGTCGAACGCGGGCCACTCCGGCATCCCGGGCTTCCAGTGGGGGCAGCTGAAGAACGCCGCATGGGAACCCGATGTCGCGAACTCGTTCGTGATCCCGACGCGCAAGGCCGTGGTGGATATCTCCGGCACGGCCCTCGTCTCGTCCGCCGTCTCGAAGTCGAGAAGAACCGTGGGCGCCGCGTTCGCGGCGGCGGAGAGAACGGCCAGGCACACCCAAGCCAAGGCGCCTCCGCGCGGAATCGGTATCGTCATGGCGGCTTCCTTTCCCGTCAGCCCAGTTCCCAGCCGTTGAGCCTCTCGATGTCGGCGCGGGCGTTGACCGCCGCGTTGTCGGACGTCTCCCGGACGGCGTCCCACCGGATGGCCGTCACGCCCGTCCTGATGCAGGAGTTCGCCAGGTGCGCGATGGTGATCGAGCGGTGCCCGACCTCGCAGGGGCACGCCGGCTCCCACGCCCTGTCGAAGATGGCGTCCACGAAGTCGCTTTCGTGCGTTCCGCGGCTCCTGTGCAGATGCTTTTCGCCGGGCAGCAGGTCTGCTTCCGTCCAGCTGGCGAGGTGCGCGGGCTTCTCGATCTTCCCGCGCGTCACGAAGAGGTCGCCCTTCGGCGCATGGAACCTGAGGCCGTTGAAGCCCGCCGTCTTCGCGTCGCAGACCGTGGCGCGGAAGCCGTCGGCGTAAACGACGTCGAACTGGTAGAGGCAGGGCCAGCTGAAGACCGCGTCGGCGGTCTCGGCGAGGTCGCTCGTCACGTTCTCGATGGCGACGGGGCCGCCCCGCTCCGTTCCGAGCGCCCATTGGAGGATGTCGAGGTGGTGCGCCCCCCAGTCCGGCAGGCACCCGTTCCCCGTGCGGTCGTTCCAGCGCCAGACCATCGGGCCGTGGATGCCGGGGACGAAGGCATTGCCCTCCCAGTGCGGGGCCGGCCCCTGCCACATGTCCCATTCCTCCGCCGAGAGTTTCCACCAGTCCGGGAGTTCGCGCCGCGGCCGCGCGTCGCGCGGGAAGCCGTTGCCGTGCGAGTCGTTGTGCGGCGGGCACAGGCCGATGGTGCAGGACCGGCATTCGCCGAGATAGCCGTTTGCGACCAGCTCGGCCGCCTCCCGGAACTCCGCCGCGCTGCGCTGCTGCGAGCCGACCTGGAAGACGACGCCCGTCTCGTCGGCGACCTGGCACATCCGGCGGCCCTCCGCGATGGACATCGTGAGGGGCTTCTGGCAGAAGACGTGCTTGCCCGCCTTCATGGCGGCGATGGCGATGATGGCATGCCAGTGGTCGGTGGTCGCGATCAGCACGGCGTCGATGGACGGGTCGGCGACGACCTCGCGCCAGTCGGCGACGGCACGGCAGACATCGCCCTTGTAGAAGGCGTTGACCGTCTCCATGCACGGGATGCGCCCGCCCCGGAACTTCTTCGACCAGTCGGGGTCGTAGCCGTAGGCCGGCGAGTCCGCCACCGGGTCGCACGTGCGCGTCACCCGGACGCGCCCGTCCTTCATGATTTCGTTCATGTTGGCGATCCCCATCGTGCCGCAGCCGATGAGCGCCACGTCGATCCGCCCCGACGGGGGCAGGTTCCCTTTGGTGTTCATGATTGGTTCTACCTCGCTGTTGCAAGAAAATCCATCGACGCCGCGACATCCTCGAACGTGTCGCGCCGGTCCTCGCATTCCACGACCGCCCACTTCGTCCCGGCGGCCTCCGCCGCCGCGAGAATCGCCTTCCAGTCATTGGCGTCGTTCGCGCCGCCGACGGACTTGTCGCCGGCCGGCTTGGCGTGGATCGACGGGACCCGGCCCTTCAGCCGTCCGAGCCATTCGACGGGATCCTCGCCGGCGACCTTGAGGTGGCCGACGTCCAGCTCGAACGACACGCCCGCGTCGAACAGGATGTCGATCGGACGCGCGCCGTCCACCGCGTTGCGGATTTCGTGCTGGTGGTTGTGGTAGCCGACGCGGATGCCGCGGGCGGCGAAGCGTTCGCCGATGGCGGCGAGTTCGGCGGCGTGGCGCCGCCATTCCTCCGCCGTCTTGAAGTCCGCGAACGGCTCGAAGGCGAAATCCACGCCGAAGCGGCCGCAGAAGTCCAGGAACTTGGACTCGCCGCCTGCCAGCAGCTTCGTGGTAAAGGGCATGTCGACAATCCGCAGCCCCTCGCCGTCGAGCATCCTTGCCAGCTCGTCCCAGTCCATCGAGAAGAATCCCATGGACTGGACGCCCGCGTAGCCCATCGCCCGAAGGCGGCGCAATGCCCCGGCGGGGTCCTTCTTCCAGATGTCATCCACGCTCCACATCTGGCATCCGATTTCCAGTTTTCCTGGCATTGTTCCTTTCCTTTCCAAATGTGCTACCGGAACGTCAGAACGGTGGCGCGCGGCTCGACGAGCAGTTCGCCGGTTCCGAAGAAGTAGTCCGGATGCGTCTTGGCCGAGACGGTCCCGGTGACGCTCTCTCCGCCGAGCCGCAGCCGCGCGATCTTGTTCACGCCGCTGAAGCCGAGCTGGACGCGCGCCCCGGCCGCGACGGAGAGTTCGAGGTCCTTCGGAAGCACCGTCGATACGGCGGAGGAGTCGCCGACGCGCTTGATGGAGACGTTGTCGATCAGATGCTGCGTCATGTAGGCGTATGAACCCGATCCGCCATTCGTCCCCTGGAGCGCAAAGGTGTATTCGCCCGCCTCCGGCACGTCGAAGTCGAAGGTGTGCTGGGTGAACCAGCTCGCGGTGTTGAGCCCGCGCCCGATGACGTTCGTGACGCCTCCCCGCGCGATCCAGGCTATGTCCGGGTCCCTCTGCGCCGCATAACCCGATGTCCTCGCGTCGTAGCGGCACTGGCTGTGCCACGAAAGGCGGTAGTGCCCGGCGGACGGGAAGGTCACGGCCTGGGCGAGCATGTTGCTGTAGGCGAGGACATGGTAGTGGATCCCCTCGCAGGACTCCAAGGTCCAGTTCGCCGAGATGGTGTCCATCACCTTTTCGTTCGTGGACGTTTGGGCGGAGGTTCCGGTGTTGATCTTCGTCCAGCCCGTCGCGCCGTTTTCAAACCCGCCGTTCCGGACAAGCTCCAGGCCGTCGCCGCCAGGAATCAGCCGCAGGTCGTCGACGAGAAGACCCGATTTGTCATTATATGATTTGTCCGACGAATGCATCCCGAGGACGAGTGTCACGTCCTGGCTTCCGTCCACGGTGAACGCCTGCGGGAACGAATAGGTCGCCATCAGCCCCGCCACGACTGCGTCGTTGGTTCCGAGATTGTGCGTTGTGCCGCCGATTTCAACCGTGGCCCAGGCCTGCTCCTTCATTGCAGAAGACCTGTAGCCAGCCATCTCGCCTGCAAGCACCCATGTTCCGGCGGGCGGGCGGAAGGTCGTCGTGGCCGTCGCGTCGGTGGCCCCCGTGTTGTGTTCGAAGTAGAGTTCGGTGAAGCCTCCGGCGGGGAAGCGCGAGTCGTTGTAGTAGTGGCCGTGGACGAGGCTGTTCCCCGAGGTTCCGCCATTGTGCCCGCGCGCCATGTAAAACGCGCCGCTGCCGGCAAGCGTCCAGCCGTTCTGGACGTTGGCGGTCTTCTTTGCCAGCGCGTCGCCGGAGGCGGCGTATGTGACGTTCTCGAAGTCGCCGCCGGGAATCTTCCAGCATGTCTCCTGGCGCTCGGGAACGCGGCGAAGCCGGATGTCATCGAGGAACGTGGCGCCCCAAGTGGAACTGCCGCTTCCGCCCAGTCCTTTGAAGCGGAGGCGCCACGAACCGGCCCTGTCCACCGTCACGCGGTGCGTCTGGCGGTAGAAAGGATCGTCCTGGACGGTTATGGAACGACCGGCCTTGACGGACACGTCACGCGACGTGTCGTCGAAATAGATGTCAACGGGATGCCCTGCGGTCTTTGTCGCCGTGCGCGTGGCCGCCCAGAACGACAGCTCGTAGGTACCCGCTGCCGGCAGGCTGACGGAGGTGTACACCTCGCTGTTGAAGCGGAGGACGAAGTACGAATCCCCCTCCACGGGCCATGCCATGCAGTCCATGCCGCCAGACACCGACTTTTTGCCGGAAGCCCTGCGGTAGAAGAACGCCTGGCTTCTGCCGGTCCCGATCACCGTCCATCCGTATGCCGTTCCGTTGTCGGGGATTTCGTAGTAGCCGGTAGTATTCTTCCCGTCCCATTCCTCGAAGCCGCCGTTCGGGACGGGAATCTCGATTGCGTCGGCCGCCTCGATTGCGGCCTCGGCGGAAGGTTGCGTCAGCACGACTTCGCCGGCGCGCACATCGAGCTTGGCGAGGTCCAGGGGGAGGGACCGCAGGACGACGGAATCGCCGCCGGTCTTCACGATGGTTCCGGCGGGGGCGTTGGCCGTCACCGTGACGCGCGGGCCGTTCGTCCCCGTGGTGACCGCCACGCTGTCGCCCGCCGCGAGCGCGAGCGAATACGTCTTGTTGAGGACGACCGTCCCGGCTTCGACCTTGACGGCCGTGTCCGAGAGTTCGGTTCCCTTGGAGTTGAGGTTCAGGACTCCGCCGCCGGTCTTGCGCAGCGTCCCGCTCCCGCCGAAGGTGTAGTTGCGGAGCGAGCGCTCGTACGCGCACGGCACCTCGGCGGAGGCGCCGGCGGCAAGGGCGAACGCGGGCGACTTCACGTCCGGCTTCGCCAGCCACTTGTCCATGAGATACGCCTGAATCTGCACGCGCTCGACGTCGGTCAGCACGTTCGTGAAGGCGACGCACTCGCAGATGTAGTCCCCGCCGACGCGGTAGCCGGCGGACGAATTGAAGTTGTCTCGGTCGTTGAAGAAGTTCTCGATCCACGCCGCGTCACGTCCCATGTCGATGTCCAGCAGCTGGAAGCCCGTCTGCATCTGCGTGCTCTGCGGGTTCACCGCGACGCCGTTCACGCATGTCCTGGCGTTCACGATGTCGGGGCTGCCGCTGCTGCCCCACAGCAGACCGAGCTTGGGATGGTAGGTGGCATAGTAGTTGTTGGCGAAATACGGACTTTTGGTGAGCGTTCCAAAGAGGTAGCCCCACGTCTTGTCGATGCCGTGGACGCAGAAGACATGGCGGATCGCCCGGTCGGAGAACTGACCGCCGTCAGGCTTGAGCCAGTTCATCGTCCGGCCGGACCCCAGGCCGCCGAACCAGACCGCATCGGTTCCGTCCTTCACTACGGATTCCGGCGAGCAGTTCGTGATGTCGTGCCGCGCCTCGGCGTAGAGATGCGCGGGGGCGGACGCTCCGGCGTCGCGCACGTCGAGCCAGCGGTCGACGAACGTGCAGCCGTTCGACGAAACGGTCGCGAGGGAGCTGCCCGCCGAAGCGTCCAGCCAGAGCGCCGCCTTTTCCAGCACTGCCGTCGGCTTTGCGACGTCCGGCGCCGCGGCGTCCGAAGCCGTCAGCGAGACGCTGCCTTCGAGGACGCCTATCGACGGCGACCACGGGCTGCGAAGGACGTTTTCGGGAATCTCCCACGTCCCTTCGCCGAGCTTGTAGATGGCGCCGTCCCCGACTTGCGCGATGGGCGCGGCCTGCACGGCGGTCGTTCCGGCCTCGACGCGGTTCGTGGCGTGTTCGCCGTAGCCGGCGAAAAGGCCGTCCGCCAGCGTTGGGATCGCGGTGGCGAGGGTCGCCGCCGCGAATCGGGCGCATGATGTTCTGATCATTGGTTATCTCCTTTGGTTTTGGGTTGGTTTTGTGTTTCGCAAGTGCGTTCAAGCCGCCCAAGACCTTCCGCCGCCGTCGTCGCCGGGGTCGAGTTCCAGTAGTTCGGATTGAACACCTCGATGGAAAGCCAGGGGTCGGCGCCTGCGGCGGCGAGCGCGGCGAATAGTTCGCCCCATGGCGCGATTCCGTCGCCAGGCCATACGCGGTCTGCGTCGACAAGTCGTTCGCGCGGCGGGTGCGCCGGATAGTCGTTGACATGCAGGACGGGCAGCGTGGCGGCGGAAAGGCGGCGGAATGCGCCGAAGTCCCCGCCGCCGCGATAGGTGTGATAGACGTCGGCAAGGATGGCGGCGTCGGGGCGGTCCAGTGCATTCAGCACCGCAAGGGCGTCGTCGAGACGGGAAAGGTTGGCGGAATGGCCCCAGTATTCGAGAAGCGGTCTCACGCCCATTTCAATTCCCAGGTCGAGGACGGCGGCATAGCGCTCCGCGATCTCGTCCGTGCCAAGAGTTGGAGACCCCGGTTTGTGGACTCCAAACAGGGATGCCGCCATGCACGGGCAGCCGATTTCGGCAAGAAGCGCCATGTCGCGCCTCGTCTCCTCCAGGCCTGCGGCGCGCACCTGCGGGTCGGGGTGGGCCCATTGCCCGAACGCGATTCCGTTCACGAATGAGAGGCCGCCGTCGCGGGCGATGCTGGCGGCGTCGCCAAGGGTGCCGGAAGCCTTGGCCGCGTGAAGGTCCCGAAGCCACGGTTCAAATCCGGCGAATCCGGCGGAAACGGCGGCCCTCGTCTGCCCGGCGAGATCGAGACCGTAGCCGCGGAGCGTTGAGGCGTTGAGCGCAAACTTGGCCATTGGGTCGTCCTCCTTCAGTTGTCGATCAAATCCGCCATTTCGTCCCGCCAGCGGTAGAGGACGTCCGGGTCCGTCGAGAAGTCCCAGCGCGAATGCACGACCTCGTCCGGCACGGCAAGCGCCCTGCGGGCGCGTTCGCACCATTCATCCCGCGGTGCAGCCTCCCCGCCCTCACTCAGGATCAGCTCGTCTTCGCGCGTCTTCTCTTCCATGCGTCTGGCGAAAATCCCCTCGAGCGTCCGTGCGTACCACAGGTCCTCCACGCCGTCGCGGAAGTTTTCGAGCCGGAGGGTGGAGAGCGGCATTCCGCCCGGCCCGCAGCATGTCCACGCCCCATCGCCATGATAGGGGCCCCAGCTTCTCGGATCCCATGTCGTGAAGGGGCCCTCGGTGATGGGGCCTCTGGAGAGCCATATCCAACTCGTCGTCAGCCAATAGAGGAATCCGTCTGGCTTGCACTTCTGCGTCTGCGCCCCCATGAGACTCCGGATCTCGCACGGAGGTCCCTCGATCATCGTGTTGGCGATGGGGCTTGCCGGAATGTTCGAGAAGTACCACCAGACCTTGCGTCCGTCGCGGTGCGCCCGTTCGACTTGTGACGGATTGAAGGAGCATGTGCCGACGTGCAGAATGGCGAATGGCCATGCGCGCATCCGTCCATTGGTTCGTATCCATCTTGACTGTCTTGTCATTGGTTGTTCCCTTTCGAGTTGGCGTTAAAGCGTCGCCCCCCGTATCCACTTCGGACCGACGCTGGTGCCGGAGGGGTAGATGCCGGTCTTGAGGTATGCGATTGCGGCGGACGCCATGGTCGCGCCGGCGGCGGCCGGGTCGAACTCCATGCGAGAAAGCTCCTTCTTGAAGAAAGGGCCGAGGCCGGCGTTGGCCCATGTCGCGAACCGGATGTCTCCGGGAATGTCGAGTCCCGCATCTGCGATTGCCAGCAGTCCGCCCGCCGCCAGATAGTCGTCGGTGGTGAAATAGACGGTCGAAGGGTCATGGCTCTTCGCGTCGGCGAAAAGCTTCGAGAATGCATTGAATCCGCCGCGCTTGACGTTGAGAAGCCTTCCCTCCGCCTTGTCAATCGGGATGTTGACGGTTTTCACCTTTATGCCAGCCGCGCGGCATGCGTTGGAAACATCGCAGAGATGCCGGTCCCAGCGCACCTGCACGACCCGTTGCACCCCGATGGCGCCGCACGCCGCCGCGAATGCCTTCGCGGCCATGTTGAGGTCGAGATAGGTGATGCCGACGGCGCCCTTCGGCGTTTCGGGGACGTCGCGCAGGGCGGCGAAGGGGATGCCGCGCGCAGCGAGATGGCGAAAGCTCTCCACATGGTCGTAAACGACAATGGCCAGATCGACGGAGCGCGCCAGCATGGCGTCGAGATACGAGAAGTCGAACCGGCCGTCCGGCGCCCGCCTGATGCTGATCTGCGTGAAAAGGTAGTCTGCCGCGAGCAATCCGTCGCGGAGCGCCCCGGCGAGAATCGTCTGGAGGTAGTTGTCGTCGCCCTCGGGGCATACCAGCACCACGTGCCCGCGCCACTGCTTGGCGGCGCGGTCGCGGACCATGGGGTGCAGGCCGTGGCGGGTGAGGACGTAGCCTTCGGCGGCGAGGCGCGACAGCGCGGCGCGCGTCACGATGTGGCTCACGCCCAGCAGCGGCACCAGCTCGCGCGTCGAGGGCAGTTCGTCGCCCACGCGCCAGTGGCCCGAGACAATGGCCTGGCGCATGCCGTCCGCCACTTGGTCGACAAGCGAACGGGCGTCGTTGCGGTTTACGGAAAACGGAAGCGGTTTTCGTTTCATTCCTGTCACAGTGGAAAACGCCCGCAATTATACACACTATACACACTTCGTCAAGGGGCTTGAATCCCCGGGCGATCGGCGCCGTTAGCCTGCGGACCGCCGGGAAGCGCCCGGACGGGCGTTTCACCGCGCCTTGTCGACCTCGGAACTCCTAGTTTCCGCGGCGCCATTCGCGCATCGTGACGCCGAATCGCTTCTTGAAGAGGACCTTGGGCGGG
>CAMOSH010000087.1 GCA_946624575.1 uncultured Verrucomicrobiota bacterium | reverse complement strand
GTTTTTGAGCCGTCCCCGTCTCAATTACTGCGATGACAAAGTTTGGTCACACCCGCCAAGGCGCGGAAGAACATTGCGTGAGGACGAGCGGGACGGGCGGGACGAGCGGGACAGGAGGGACGGGCGGGACGGGAGGGACATGCGGGACCCCCGCTAGTCCCGCCGGTCCCGCCCGTCCTTGCGCGCAACCCCTGCCGGTCATTGAAAACTTCTGGTTCCGTTGCATTCCGGATATCCGGTGCAACTCCAGAAAGGATTTCCGGCATTGCGCCCTTTTCTTGCAACGACTTTTCGCATGGGCTTTCCGCATTTCGGACAGGCGGGGCTGCCGGATGCGGCGGCCTGCTCATCGCGCTTTTCGAGTCTGGCGGAGGAAAGGCGTTCCGTGAATCCTCCGTTTTCGCGGAAATCCTCACCGGTTGCGAAAATCTGGCGCGAGATAAGCGCGCAGGTTCTGTCGATTACGAGAAGTATTGAATTCGCCGCAAGCACCGGATCCTCGGATTCGAGCCAAGGGGCGAATTTCCGACGCATTTCAATCACGTGGCGGCCATAGTCGTGACGCGCGTTCTCGCCCATGTCCCCGCAATACGGATCGATTCTGCATTCCTTCAGGCGCCTGGCCGCGGGATCGTCCGAATCCCATGGCGCGACTCTACGGCCGACGAGGAATGCCTCGAAATCGCCGGCCAGCTCTTCGAGCGATCATCTGGCCACGTCGTAAAGGCGCAATTCGGTTTCCTTTGAAGTCCCGGCCCGCGACGATCCTTCCACGAGATTTTGACGTGCGGAACGCGACGCGCTCGCGGCGTGGCTCTCGGAACTGCCGCGGCCCTTCGGCGTCTTCGCCCGCAACGACGTCATCGCCGGATTCGTGCTGCGCGCCTGCAAGCGCGCCGGCATCGACGTGCCGCGCGAGGCGAAAATCGTCGGCGCGGACGACGACGAGACGCTTTGCCTCTACGCCTCCCCGTCGCTTTCCAGCGTCCGCATCGACCACGAAGGCGGCGGGCGCCGGGCGGCCGAGGCCCTGCGCCGCTCCTTCGGCAAGCCATGTCCGGCGCGACCGGTCGCGCTCGTGTTCGACCCGTCAGGCGTCACGCGGCGCCTCAGCACGGGGAGGCCGGGACCGGAAGGCGACGCGCGGCTCGCGGCCGGACTGGCGTTCATTTCGCGGCATTTCGGCGAACGCCTCGTGGGCGCGACGGACGTCGCCGCCGCGATGGGGCTCGGGCGCCGCCAGGCCGAGCGGCTTTTCCGCAACGCGGGAAAATCGATCCGCGGGGAACTGGAGGCGGTGCGCCTCGCCCGCGTGAAGACGCTTCTCGCCTCGACTGGCATGACGCTGGAGAGCATCGCGGTCGAATGCGGCTTCTCGACAGGCATCTACCTCTCCGGGCTCTTCCGCCGCCGCTTTGGCGTCTCCCCCGGATCCTGGCGGCGTGCCGCCCGCGCGCCGCGTACTTTGAGGCGATCTTGATTTTCCGTGGCGGAAGGTCGTGTAGGAGAGCCCAAATCCGAATGGGAACCAGGGGCCGTCCTCGCCGGGCATGTCCTGGTAGTCGTGCGCCTCGGGAGTGATCTTGCGGTGCGCGTTGTAGTAGACCGGGAGCTGCCCGACGGCGCGTGGGAAGGTGACGGGGAGCCGGCCGCTCGGGTTCACCTTGCCCGTGATGATTTCCATCGCGGCGGTCGGCGCGCCTAACAATGACAAACTGCGTCGGCTTGGCAATGCTTGGCACCCGCCATGCATTGTGGTATGATTTCCGCCATGCAAGACACGGAACAGCCACTGCCTAAAATCAACGACGTAAGCGACGACTTCGCGGAACTTCGCAAAAACGATGCGATTTACGTCGACAAGACGGCGTTTGTCCACAAGCTTGTCTCCGACAGGAATTCGAACATCGTGTTCGTCTCGCGTCCGCGGCGCTTCGGCAAGTCGCTTACGGTCTCGCTGCTGAAGAATCTCTTCAATGGTCGGCGGGAACTGTTCAGGGGGCTCGCTATTGAAAAGACCGACTGGAAGTGGCTGAAACACCCCGTGATCTATTTCCGGTTCAACGAACTCTCGACGATTAGTGTCGAGGATTTCGCGGCCGACTTCGATTCATACGTGATTGGGCAACTTCAAGACGCCGGATTTGCATGCAACACGACCCTGTCTTGCTGGCAGAATTTCGGCAAGGCCATTGATTTCCTTGCGGAGAAGTCGCGCCGGGACGCGAAGGAGCGCCCCGACGAGTTCGGCGAAGGGGTGGTGATCTTGATCGACGAATACGACGCGCCGGTCGGCCACGCGCTTGCGGATGTCGAAAAGGCCGAAAAGATCCGCGACAGGATGTCGTCGCTCTACGCGCAGATGAAGTCGCGCACCGGCGACATCCGCTTCCTCTTCATGACCGGCGTCTCCAAGTTCACCAAGCTTTCCGTCTTCTCCGCCCTGAGCAACATCAAGGACGTGTCGATGCTCGACCCCTACGCCACGATGTTCGGCTACACGGAGGAGGAGCTCGGTGAATACTTCGAGCCGCACATGCGCGTCCACGCCGCGAAGATGGGGCTTTCCTACGAGGACTACCGCGCGGAGATGAAGCGCTGGTACAACGGCTTCCGCTTCGCGAGAAACGTCGAGACAACGGTTTACAACCCGATATCCGTCGCATATACGCTCAAGAACCTGGAGCCGGGCTTCACCGCCACATGGGCGACGACGGGACGCCCTTCGATGCTGATGAACTTCCTCAAGAGGGAAGATGTTCTGCGGATCGACCCGGAGGGAACCAAAAAAGTCAGGGCATCGGCATTCGATGTTGCAGAACTGCGTGACCTTCAACCCATTCCACTCCTGTTCCAGTCTGGCTATCTGACGGTGAAGGACTTCAATCCGCTAACAAATCTGTTTGTCCTTGGAGTCCCGGACGAGGAGGTGCGTCAGGATTTGTGCACTCTCATGGCAGGCGTTGCGGCAGGCAGAAACTCACAATGGGCGGCTCGCTTGGGCGATCACCTTCTTGCGGAGGAATGGGACGAGTTTTTCATCGGCTTGAAGTCGCTCTACGCGGCGATGGCCTACGGATCGACGGAGGAAAGCGTTCACGAGAACTCATACGGGCGATGCCTGTCGTTCCTGCTGGCCAGCTGCGGATTCCGCTTCCGGATGGAGGACGTGCAGGCAAGCGGCCGCGCCGACATCGTGGCCGACCATCCGGCGCTGACCTGCATCTTCGAGCTCAAGGTCGGCGAGCCAGTCGATGCGGCGTTCACGCAAATCCGCGAAAAGGGCTACGCCGATCCGTATCGCGCATCGGGCAAGCCAATCTGGCTCATCGGCCTCTCCTTCGACCGCGATACCCGCAAGCTCGTCGATTGCGCCGCCCGGCCGCTGTAGTCCGCGCCTCGGTTTGATGCCATCAACGGCTCGGCCCGCCCTAAGAGCGGCGGGCTTCCAGCCCGCACCTCCCAGACGTCGTCGCTACATCGGCGTGGCCGGAGGCCGCCTCTCCATGGCAGGGGTGCGCTCGGCTGCGGGCAGATGCTCGCGCTCCCAGGCGGACTGAGCGGTCTGCGATTCAAAGGCAGCCGAGAAGGATGCCAGCGAGGCCGAGGGTGGCGCCGACGGCCTGGAGTGCGCCGATGCGCTCGTGCAGGACGAGCGCCCCATAGGGGAAAAAGCCGATGATGCAGGCGGCGACCATGACTGGGTAGCCCATTGAGCCGGCGCCGAGGCGTTCGAGAGCGTCGAGTCCGGGAAAGGTGAGATACTTCGTCGAAAGGAAGGAGATGGCGCCGACGCCGGCCGCCCAGGCCGCCAGCGCGCGAAACTGGCCCGGAGGCGGCGGGACGGAGGCGCGCCCGCCGCGCAGCCGCTTGAAGGCACGGTCGGCAAGCGCCGCGACAAGCAGTCCGAAGTAGATTGCGAAGGTGCGGAAGGTCCCGGAGAACTCGCTGCCCTTTTCGAGATACGACGGCAGGTTGGCGGCGCATTGGTTGATTCCGCAGAAAAGCATTCCCAGCAGCGCGGCTGGGAGCCAGAGCCGGAGCGCCGTCAGCCCTGCGGCCGACGGGCCGCCGCCGGAGTTTTCCCCGCCCCGCTGCGCGTCCCCGGCCGGCTTCTTCTCCCGCGCCGCGTACAAGAACACGCTCGCCACGATGAGCGCTATCCCGCAGAGGCGGCGAGGCCCCATCGGGACTCCGAAGACGAGCCCCCCCATGAGGAACGGGTACACAAGACCGGACTGGATGATCGCCCAGACGACGGCGTTGGGGCCCCGCTTCATGGCCTTGCCCATCATCGCGTTCATGAGGTAGTTGAAGGCGCCGCACAGGAGCAGCGCGACGATGACAACCCACCAGGTCAGCGCGGGCGCGCCGTCCTTAGGGAAAAACGAGCCCGGCGCGGCCAGCCATCCCGCCAGCCCCAGGGCGACGCAAACGGCGCACAGGAGAATCTGGTAGAGGACGAGGTCGTATCCGCGGCGCTCGACGTACCCGACGGCGGCACCCACGGAGACCCAGCTCAGACCAGCCGCGAAGAGAAGGAGAATGGCCTTTGTCATTGTTGATTCGTATGCAAGAAATCGATGTCGTTGATGAGGAATTGCATCGTATATTCTACATCAAGTGCGC
This sequence comes from uncultured Verrucomicrobiota bacterium, assembly GCA_946624575.1. Lineage (GTDB taxonomy): Bacteria > Verrucomicrobiota > Kiritimatiellia > RFP12 > UBA3636 > UBA3636. The sequence continues at coordinate 11,078 of CAMOSH010000087.1, read as the reverse complement.
TTCCGGATGCAATCGTCCCGCGCAGATTTTCGAAGTGGACGCCGCGGACCGGCGTTTCCGCGCTCCCCTTGACGACGATGGGCTTCGCCGCCTTGACCTTGATGTTCCGGAACGTGAAATGCCCGAAGTCGCGCAGGGCGATTCCCGGTTCGACGAGGATTTCCACGGGATTGCCCCAGCAGTCGATTTTCCAGTTTTCGAAGCGGATGTTTTTGGTTTTCAGGTAGCCGCTGTCGCCCGCTTCAAGATAGACGCATGGCTGCTTGGAGACGATGGCGTTGCGACCGGTGAAGACGATGTCGCGAAAGACGGCATTTTGGACGGTATCATCTGAAGGGCATCCAATGCGGACGCCCTGGCAGGGACTGTCGAGACGGCAACGCTCCACGACGACATCTTCGGTGACAACGGGCGTCTCCTCGGTGCCGTTGCCGCCGCGCTGCTGGTCGCGGATTGCGCGCAGAACGAGGCAGTCGTCGCCGGTTTTGAAACGCGAGTCGCGCACGCGGACGCGGCGGCAGCCGTCGAAGTCGATGCCGTCGCTGTTGATCATCTTCTGCTCGCAGTCGATGGCGATGCCCGCGATGTCGATGTCCTCGCACAGGCGCAGCCACATCGTCCAGAGCGGGCAGTCCCGGAAGGCGACGCCCTCGATCCGGATGCCGCGGCACCCGCGCATGACGACCATGCGGGGGCGCGGATGGGGCGGCTTGGCCCACCATAGCCCCCAGAGCGAGGAAGTCCGGTCGAAGAAGTCCGGTCCGTCGATGCGGACCGTTCCCGCGCCGGTGATAGCGACATTTTCCGCGTTCTCCGCGAAGATGAGCGCTTTGCGCGTGACGGTGGGCGTCGTGGCCGAGTCGCCGTAGCGGTAGAGCATGTCGGCGGGAATCGCGTCGTCGTAGTCCTCCGGCCGCGACCCTCCCAGAAGTTCCGCGCCTTCCGCGAGATGCAGTTCCACGCCGCTTTTGAGGTAGAGCGTCCCGCAGCGGTGGACGCCGGGAGAAACGACGACGCGACCGCCGCCGCGCGCCGCGGCTTCGTCGATCTGCGATTGAATCGCCTTGGTTTCAGAGTTCATTCGATTTCTCCTTCAAGCTCGCCCAGGTCCACGATGCCGGCGGAGTTTCCCCACGTCCCGAACCAGAGTCGTCCCGGAACGAACGGATCGGCGACGAGCGACATGATCTCGGGCTTGTCCAGACCTCCGCCTTTCACGTGTGCGCAGGCAAATGGCGCCGCCGGGTCGATAAGGAGCAGCCCCTCGCCTCCGAAACCGGGGTCGTGCCAGCGGGCGCTCCGCGAGGCGAGAGCGACGCGGCGACCTGTGGCAAAGGCGACGGCGGTGAGGTCGTTCCACGGTGCTTCGCGGTAGATGAGGCTCCACGTCGCGCCGCCGTCATCGGAGAGGAAGCACCCGCCATCGGGTCCCGTGCAACGCACGGCGACGGCCATGCGCGCTCCATTGACGGCAATGGCGGAAACGCTGGAGGCGAACTCGCCGGTTTTCTCCCACGTTTCGCCTCCGTCGTCGCTGCGCCAGAGGCGCGACGGCGCGTCCTGCGAACCGTGAGTCCCGGCGTAGAGAACGCCATCCGCCGACGCGAGCGCGCCCACTCGCAGCGAGTCGGGGAACGCTTTCGTGTCCGCCCCACGCCAGGACACGCCGCCGTCGGCGGAAAGGAAAATTCCCTTGCCGTCGCACACGGCGGCGAGCATGACGCCTGCCGGAGCGCTTGCGGCGCGCACACGTAGCGCCTGAAGATCGCGCGCGACGCCACCGGGCCAGCCGGCGGCGTCCGCGAGCGGAATCCACGTTTCGCCGCCGTCGTCGCTGCGGGCCGGAACGCTGCGCCCGCCGCCGCCCCAAGTGCCGAAAAACGCCCAGATGCGTTCCGGGTCGAGCGGCGACTGCGCAAGCGTCCAGCAGATGCCGGCCAATCCGCGCGGGACGCCGGCCATGCATCGCCGCCAAGTCCGTCCGGAGTCGTCTGTCTGCATCAACCCCACGTCGAAGAAGGCGACGCGGACGCGGTTCCGGACGAACAGGTCCGGGCGGATGTCCGCCACGCAGAGCGTGTCAAGCCCCGTGCCGGCGATCTTCCCTGGTGGCACGTCCTCCGCCGTGTAGCGCTGTGCCCACGTCGCGCCGGCGTCTTCGGAGGCGTGGATGCCGCTCATGGTGCCGAAGACGATGTTGGAGGGGAATGCACGCGACACGTCGAGCGACACTACGGGAGAGGACCAGAAGTCGCCCACCCAGCCGTAAGGCACCTTGCGGAGCGCGGCATCCCACGTTTCGCCGCCGTCGCGGCTATGGCAAAGGCCTTCGCGATACCAGACGCCTCCGAGCCATACTTCGTCGGGGTCATGCGGAGAAACGGCGATCGCCATGCGGCCCCAGGCGTCCATGGCCTCGCGGCCGTCGCTCATGCGCTGGAAGTCGGGCAGCGGCGCGGTTTTTCCCCACGTCTCTCCTCCGTCGTCGGAGCGCCAGACCGACGCCTCGCGCGGGAACGGCACCGGGGCCGTTTCTCGCAAGGCGAGGTAGATACGCGACGGACTCGACGGCGCGACCGCCAAGTGCCTTGCGTTGAAGCTGCAAGGCAGTCCGACGCCGATCGGCCGCCAATGCACGCCTGCGTCGTCGGAGCGGAAGAGCCCCCGCGAAGTGGCGGCAACGAGGAAGTTTGAACGCAATTGGCATAAATCGAAAATCTCGACAGGTTCCGAATCCTCGCCCCACCCGTTGTCGGCAACGACCATCCTCCAAGATTCGCCGCCGTCGTCGGAGCGGTAAACGCGGCCTCGCGTCCCGGCGACGCGACTGCGCTCCTTTCCGTCGTGCGGGAGCCCGGTAGCGGCCCAGAGGCGGTTCGTGTCGTTTTCGTCCCAGACGATTTTCACGACCGGTGCGGAGTGGCCGTCGGGCGATGGCGCGGGGAGGCCGTTTGAGGCCTGATGCCAGTGGAGGCCGAGGTCGTCGGAGAGGAGGATTCCGGCGTGGCCGCCAATGGCGAGGCGGTTGGGATCTTTCGGATGCTCGGCGATGGTCTGGACTCCGGGACATCCCAACCCTACATTGCGTATCTCCCAATGTCGGCCGAAATCGGAAGAGAAGTAGAAGCCGCCGACATCGCATCCGGCGAAGAGGCGCGAAGGGTCGTGGCGGCTGGCGAGAACGCACTCGATGTCGCCGCCCCCGCCAGGGCCGACGACCGCGATTCGCGCGGCGGCCGCCGAGGCGGTTGCAAGCGCAATTGCAACTGTCAAAAGGCCACGACTTCTCATTGCTCACCAATCGGCAAAGCCAATCTGGGCAGATACGCGCCAAGCCCTTTCAGCCTTGATTGAAGCGTCTTGACGTCAAAGCCCCGGACGTCGCCGCCGCTTTCCGCCGCCAATGCCGCGGCAGCGCCAGCGGCCTGTCCCGTGATGAAGCAGCCGGGCATGACCCGGATCGAGGCTTGCATCTTGCGGTCGGCTCCCAGACACCGCCCCGCCACCAATGCGTTCGAGAGAGTCTTCGGCGTCAGGGAGCGATAGGGGATGCCGTAACTTTCGCCTTCCCCGTAACGGTATTTCGCGTTGTAGCCCTCCCACATCTTTTCGAATGCCTCCGCATCGGCCTTCGACGCATGCATGTCGATTGGATAGGCGTAGCGGCCGATTTCATCGGGGAATGTGGCGCGGGAGAGAAAGTCGCTTTCCGAGAGCGTGTAGTCGCAGACGAAACGGCGGGACTCCCGCACCCCCAGGCGTGGTGCCGTGCAGACAAGGGCCATCTTTTCGTAGCCCTTCAGGCACTCCCTGTAGTAGCGCCCGTATTCGGCCAGACGCCGCCGCGCGTCGAGCATGGCTTCGGTCAGCGAGCGTTCGTCCGTGGCGTCCGTCCCGAAGACATGCCCCACATTTCCGATTCCCACACCGGGGACACCGGGCATTTCCCCGATGAAGCCGGGAAGATGAAGATCCGGCACGGAGAAGATGCCGTCGGCTATGGCCTGCGGTAAGCCGGCCTGATCCGCGCCTGTCCGTTGGTTGAAGTCGATGCCCGACCAGATGGAGCAGAGCGTGGGCGGCTGGACCTCGCGGTCGCCATCCGTGCCGTATTCAAATGGCGCGCCTGCGAAGGCCAGCAGGTCGCCGTCGCCCGTGCAATCGACGAATACCCTGGCCCGAACGGCGAATAGCCCCCGCTTTGACGCCAGCACGGCGCAGGCGATTCGTCCGTCCTCGGTCACCGCATCGACCACGTTCGTGAAGAAGGAGAAGTCCACGCCGGCTTCGCGCACCGCCTCGTCGTAGAAGGACTTGAGCCGCTCCGGGTTTATGGGAACCCAGCCGTCGAACAGGTCGGCCGTTCCGGCGCAGGCCCGCTCGCGCACCTGCCGTCCGAAGCCGTCGGCCAGGAAGTTGACGCCGTCGGTGAACTGCGCGAAGGCCGGGACGAAGGCCGCCGTCGCCATTCCGCCAAAGGCGCCGGTGGATTCCGCCAGAAAGACCTTCGCGCCGCACTTGGCGGCGGTCACGGCGGCGGCGACGCCGGACGGCCCGCCCCCCGCGACGAAGACGTCCGCGTCGTGCGCGACTTCAAGGTCGCGAGCATAGCGGCACATCGCCATGTCGCTACCGCAGGACGATTGTCGTCGGGGCGACTGGGGCGAGCCAGAGCGTCGTCACGCCGTTTGAGACGGTTGTCCTCAGACGCCAGCGCTCGGGTTCTGCGCCGCCGAGCGCGGGCGTGCCGGAAAGGCTGCCGGAGACTGCGACAAGCGGAATCGGGTCACTGGCGCTCAGCCCGGCTGCGGGGGCGATGGTGGGGATGTTGGAGGAACCGGTTGCCGGAGTAAAGGAGCAGTTGCTGGAGACGGTAATGAGCGGAGTCGAGGCCGAGCGGCAGACTTCGAGCGTTCCGCGCAGACTTGCGGCTCCGTCCACCGCGAGCGTGCCATTTTCAACAATCGCCAGCGTCCCAAGTCCTGCCAAATCCCCGTAGGCCGCCGTTGCTGGACCGGCCAGCGCGAGCCTGCCGCCGTCCTTGACGATCATGTTCCGGAACGTGCTCGTGCCGCCCAGAGTGACATCGCCCGTGATTTGCTGGTAGGCCCCCACTTCACCGGCGAAGTCGCCGTCATAGCGGAAGGTCGCGCCGAAGGACACGGTGCTGCCATCGACAACCCAAAGCGTTCCGGCGGTGTTCTCAGCAAGCGTCGCCGTCGCCGTCGCGGCGGTGATGGCGGGCTTGGAGGGCACGACGAACGAAACGGCGAGCGTGTCGCCGGGGGCGTAGCCCTCACCGGGGCAGGTGACGACGACATTCGTCACCTGGCGCGTCTCGTAGTCGATTTGCGCGACGGCCGTCGCGTTCGAGCCGCTTCCGCCCGTGATGTCAACAAGCGGCGGCAGGAGGTAGCCGGCGCCGCCGCTCGTGACGGCGATGGACGCGACGCCCCAACCGCCGGCCTTGCGGAACTTGGCGCTGTTGAGGTTCATGCCGCTCGCGGTACCGTCGCTTTTGCGCGCCCGGAGTTTGCCGCCGCCGGGATATACGACGGTGTCGATGCCGGAGAGCAGCTGCTTGTTGGCGTCCGAGTCGGGGGAGCCTGTCACGCGCTCCAGCGTCCCGCCGTTGAAGGAAAGCGTGGCGCGGGACGTGGCGGGATCGATGACCCTGAAGGTGTCGGTGAGCGAGAGAATTCCGTCGCCGTTCAGGTTCACCAGGGCTCGGGACTGTCCGCTGTAGCCGGTGGTTTCGCCGTAGGGGTAGAGTTTGAAGCCGTGGACGTTGGCGGTGCCGGCGATGGTCAAGACGCACGGCGTGTCCGCGCTGTCAGTCGTACGGGCGACTAGGCGCAGCATCTGACCGTCGAACGAGACCTCGCCGCCGTCGATGAACACCTCGGCCCTCCCGGTCGAGGAACTTCCGAAGTGCGGTTCGCCGCCGAAGGTGAACTTGCCGCCGTGGATGTAGAGTCCGGCCTTGCTGCCAGCGCCGTATGCAAGCCTGGTCTCTGCGGAGATTGTATTCGTCCCCTCAAACATCTCCCATGCGCCGAATGAATTCGCGTTGTTGCCGAATACGACTTTGCCGCCAGCCGTCACCGTGCCGCCGCGCTGGACGATGCCGCCCCACGTGTTCTGGCCGCGCCCCGGCTGGATTTCCGCGCCGGATCCGGACATGACGAGGGAAGCCTCGTCTTCGATCTCCACTCGCGATCCATTTGCGCTGTTGTCGCCGGAAAGGAGCAGTATCGTGTTCGACAGCGTCACGACGCTGTCGCCGGAAAGGACGAGGCGCGTCGGGCCGCCGGAGCCGCCGCCGGTGAGGAAAAACCTCTTGTTCGAGGCATACGGGACGGCGATATTGGCGGAGAGGTCCGAGAATTCCAGCGGGCCGCCGGAGAACTGTAGGTCGCTCGCCGTGTTGTTCACGGTCAGCGTCCGCGCCGTGGGGGATGCGCCTTTGAGGACAAGCTTCCCGGCGCCGGAAAGGGGCGTGCTCGAGGGAAAGGCCACCGTGGCCGTGTTGCCGACCGTGACGGTCGTGTCCGTATTGTATGTGCCACCGAACTGCACGATGTCGCCGGCGGCAGGCGTCCCGTTGGGCGTCCACTTTGTCGTGTCGTCCCAGGAGCCGGAGGTTCCGGGGGTCCAGGTGTAGGTGCTTGCCAGGGCCGTTGCGCCAAGAAGGGCGAAGAGCGCCTGCACGGTTGCGTTAACGAGTTTCTTCATCTTTGTCTCTTGTGTGCGGGGTTGTTGTTTCGTTTGGGTGGCCCGAACCGTTCAGGCCGTTCAAAAGGGCGCGCTTGCGGGGATTGTCGGCGGAGGGCTTCATGTGGGCGATGTCCGGCCCCTCGTGCTCGACGCTCCAGCCGTTCCAGCCCCGGAAGGAATGGTAGGTCCAATCCCATCCGTAGTCCTCGAAGATGGAAATGCAGTCGGCGATGTAGCGGTCCGCCCCCTCGGCCCAGGCGACGGCGCTGAACTCGCCCACGTAGATGCGTGCGCCGTGGCGGAGCTGGAACGCCCGCACGTGCGCCAGCGTTTTACGCAGCCAGTCGCGGTCGCGGCCCCGCGCCGGGTCGGGATACGGCATCGGCCCGCCGCCGAAGACCCCCTGGTGCGTGTAGTCGCTCGGGACATACATGTGGACGGAGTAGATGACGTTCGATATTGCGAGCGGGCTCAGGTAGGCGAAGGCGGACGGCGCGTCCATGCCGTTCGACTCGACGATGATCGGCGTGTCGGGGTCGATTTCGCGCACCGCCTCCGCCGCCTCGCGCTGGACGCTCCAATAGTCGTAGGGCGCGGGGTGCTGCTGCTGCGGCTCGTTCACGAGGTCGTAGCCGTAGATCACGTCGGCGTTGCAGCGGAAGCGCTCCGCGATGCGGCGCCAAAGCGCAATGAAGTGGTCGCGGTAGCGGGCGTCGAAGAACATCTCCATCTCGGTCGCCTTGTTGCGGCCTCCGGGCGGGGAATGGACGTCCACAACGATCTTCATGCCGTATTTCCGCGCCATCGGCAGGACGAACGCTTCAAGGTGGTCGAGGCGGCCGTCGATCCATTCGTCGTATTCCGCGAGGTCGGTGTCCGTCGGGCCGTTCTTCCAGGCGTTCCAGCCGCGGATCATCTGGTAGCGGCCGAGCTTCACGCCCCAAGAGGCAAGGGTGCGGAAGTCGTCCTCGACCATGTCGCGCCCGCCAGGGAGCATCACGCCGCGCAGCGGCTCAGGCCGCCGCGCGGCATTGTTCACAAATGTCAAATCTTCATTGTTCACAAATCGAAAATCGCAATCATTGGCATTGGTGGACAATGAGGATTGGTGGACATTGAAGATTGGTGAACAGTGTTCCGAATACTCGCACCGGTAATCCTCGTTCTCGCGCGGGAAGAAAATCCTCCCCGGCTCGATGCGGAGCGTCGAGAGGTCGAACTCCACTTCGCCCGTCGTCCCCTGGAGGCCGAGCCAGAGCGTGACGTCCTGCCCGATTTGAAGGCCGCCGAGAACCACGTCCACGTCGAGCGTCGTCCAGTCGAACGAGCCGTGGCGCACCGTGTGCGTGTTCGGGTAGAGGGTCATTCCGGTCATGGCGTCGAAGACCTGGAACTGGAACTTGAGTCCGAGGTAGGAGATTTTTGGCTTGGCGATGCCGGTGCCGCGGGCGCGAACCGTCGCATGTAGCGTCTGCGCCTCGCCGATCTTTTCCGCGGAAAGGGTGCCGGAAAGGCCGGCGAGGCCGTCCGCTTCCTCCCCGCACGGAACGCTTGCCACGAGCCTTGCGCCGTCACGGGCCGCGAATCGCGTCGGTTCGCCCCATCGGACGTCGCCCGCCGTCAGGGGGACGGCGCGCGCGGCGACGGCCGCCGAGACGGCGGCCAAAAGAGTTGCGGCAATCAACGGGCGGTTCATGCGGGTCGTTTCATCCGGTCGGCATCGCGGGACACCATGCCCCGCAAACGGTTCCGAATTCTAGCGGAACGCCGAGGCAAATGTTATCCGTTCACGCATGAAAAATTCATGGATTGCGAAAGGATGGGCGAATCAACCGGGCCGGCCCCGCCGCGTCCCGGCGACGAGGCGGAGGAACCGTTTTACGGTACCCGCCAAGCCGTCAACTCCTCAAGTCGCACGGGCGGCCAGAGGGAATCATGGTGCTTCGCGGCGCTCATGCCATCTCTTCCCCGGCAACTTCCGTGATTTGGCATCTCTGACGGCTGCACGGGGGATTGACAAAACAGGTCGGAACGACTAGTCTGTCCGATCCAAACAGGAGCATAGTCCCCATGAACAGCACACTTCCCATGTCCAATCCCATCGGCATCTACGAGGCGCGTACCCACCTATCGCAGATATTCGACGACCTCGTCAACGGGCGTTGCGGCCCGGTGCCCATCACCCGGCGCGGCACGAAGACCGCTTATCTTGTGCTCGAACCGCCTATGGTGGAAAGCCGTCACCGCAAGTCGATCATCGGGTGCATGGAGGGACGCTTCCGCCATTTGACGCGCGAGGACATCAAGCTCACGCCCGAGGAAATCGACGAGCACTTCGGGGAAAAGCGATTTGCGGCCAAGAAAGCGAGGATTTCCCGGTGAAGTACCTCTTCGACACGCACATCTTCCTCTGGGCGCTCGACAACCATCCGCTTCTTTCCGCCGAGGCTCGGTACCTTCTCGACGAATCCGACGAGGAGTTGTGTTTCAGTCCGGTTAATGTCTGGGAAATCGCGAACAAGGCCGGAACGAAGCATCCGCTCGATACGACTGCGGAAGAATTCCGCCAGAGCCTGATGGACGGCGGGTTTTGCGAGTTGCCCGTCACGAGCAGGCACGCCGCCGTGGTCGAGACGCTGCCTCGTATCCATGGCGACCCGTTCGACAGGATGCTCGTGGCACAGGCCATGGTCGAGGGGTGCATTCTCGTCACCCACGACGACAATGTGGCGAAATACGGTTCGTTCGTGAGAAGGGTGTGAGAAGGCGATGAAGTCCGCCCGAAAGCCCGCGTCACGGCGGCGCCGCATCCTGCTCCTGGCGGGGGCATCCTATGCGTCGGCCGGACGGATCGCGACCGGCGTGATGTGGTTCGTTTCCGCGCATCCGGAGGTGGAGTTGCTGGTGGGCGGGACCCATCCCCAGAACGGCGACCTGGAATATATCTCGGAAACGCCCTGCGACGGCATTGTCTCCTGCATGGGGACGAAGAGCGAGATTCTGCGCAAGGTGCTGAAGGCCAATCCGCGGGCCCCGGTCGTCTTCGCGAGCCTCGTGGAGGCGCTTTCGACCGTGAAGGGCAGGCCCTTTTCCTCCCTGCGGTGCGACAACGCGGAGATCGCCGCCGCGGCGGCCGGGCTCTTCCTGCGCCGCAGGCTCGTGCACTTCGCCTACGTGGGCTCCCGGACCGGCGCGGCCGGCAACTCCTTCGACTGCGAACGACGCGAAGGCTATGTCGGCGCCTTGGCGGCGCACGGATTCTCGCCCGCCGTCTACGAACCGCCGCCCCGCGCGTCCCGCGCGCCGTCCGGCAAGGCGCGGGACGCGGCGCGCGCGACCGATTCCGCCGCGCTCGCTGCCTGGCTCAAGGCGCTCCCCAAGCCGTGCGGCGTCTTCGTCTCCTACGACATGCGCGCGATGCACGTGCTGGACGCCTGCCGCGCCGCGGGGATCGCCGTGCCGGAGGCGGTTCAGGTCGCGAGCGCGGACAACGAGGAGTGGGTCTGCGAAAACACCTCCCCCACGCTTACCTCCGTGGAGCCGGACTTCGATGGCTGCGGTCGGCGCGCCGCCGAGACCCTTCTCGCTCTCATGGACGGCGAATCCCGGCCCGTCGTCCAGACATTCGGCGTGAAGCGGGTCGAGCAGCGGATGAGCACCATGGACATCCACGGCAGCGCGAACCGCGCCATGCGGGCGCGGGAATACCTGCGCGCCCACGCCGGCGAACCGCTCTCGACGACGCATCTGGCGGCCATGATCGGCTGCTCGCCGCGACTCCTGCAGTTCAGCTACAAGGCCGTCTTCGGGCGCACCGTGCAGGAGGACCTCGCGGAAGCGCGGCTCGCGATGGCCAAACGGCTGCTGTCCGACCGCCGGATCCCGGTCTGCGACGTCCCAGGGCGCGTCGGCTTCGAGTCGCCGGGGCATTTCATGCAGTTCTTCAAGGCCCGCACCGGCATGACCATGCTCCAGTGGCGCCGACGGGGCGAGCCTCCGGCAACGCTTGGCACATGCCCGTCATTGTGGTAGAATTTCCGCCATGCAAGACACGGAACGGCAACTGCCCAAAATCAACGATGTCAGCGACGACTTCGCGGAACTTCGCAAAAACGACGCGATTTACGTCGACAAGACGGCGTTTGTCCACAAGCTTGTCTCCGACAGGAATTCGAACATCGTGTTCGTTTCGCGCCCGCGGCGCTTTGGCAAGTCGCTTACGGTCTCGCTGCTGAAGAACCTCTTTTCGGGACGGCGGGAACTGTTCAAGGGACTCGCCATCGAAAAGAGCGACTGGAAGTGGCTCAAGCACCCCATAATCTATTTCCGGTTCAACGAGATTCCAACCGACACCTTGGAAC
>CAMOSH010000086.1 GCA_946624575.1 uncultured Verrucomicrobiota bacterium | reverse complement strand
CCGAGGTGTTCCACAACCTCAAGAAGGTCCTCAAGGCCCGCGGCCTCTCGACCGCCGTCGGCGACGAAGGCGGCTTCGCTCCGAATCTTGACTCCATCGAGGACGCCCTCGACTGCATCATCAAGGCCATCGAAGAGGCCGGCTACAAGCCCGGCAAGGATGTCACGATCGCGATGGACTGCGCCTCGTCCGAGTTCTACAAGGCTCCGGCCAAGGGCAAGAAGGGCGGCATCTACGACTACACCTGGAAGGAAGGCAAGAACGGCGCGAAGCGCACTTCCGAGGAGCAGGTCAAGTATCTCGAAGGCCTCGTCGCCAAGTACCCGATCGATTCGATCGAGGACGGCATGGCCGAAGGCGACTGGGACGGCTGGGTCGCGCTCACGAAGGCGATCGGCGACAAGTGCCAGCTCGTCGGCGACGACCTCTTCGTCACGAACACCAAGTTCCTCGCCAAGGGCATCAAGCTCGGCGCCGCGAACTCCATCCTCATCAAGGTCAACCAGATCGGGTCGCTCACCGAGACGCTCGAGGCCATCGAGATGGCACATCGCGCCGGATACACGACCGTGACGTCGCACCGTTCCGGCGAAACCGAGGACGCGACGATTGCCGACATCGCCGTCGCGACCAACGCAGGCCAGATCAAGACGGGCTCTGCTTCCCGCACCGACCGCATGGCCAAGTACAATCAGCTGCTCCGCATCGAGGAGGAGCTCGGCGACACCGCCGTCTACGGCTACGCCAAGGTCAAGTGACCGCGCCAGCCCGTCGCGCGCCCGGCGTTCCGCCGGACCGCGCCGGGCCGTTAGGCTACACGACGCGCCACGACGCAATGCGGCGGGGCGCGTCGTCTTTTTTTTCGCTCGTGGTTTTCGGAAAGCGATTTCCTTTGATTTGAACGGCGGTTTCGTGTAGGATTCCCCGCTCGTCGGGGTGGCTTCGCCGTTTCGCGCTGTTCCCCCTCCTTTCGTTTCTTTTCAAGATCACTCGACTTCGGCAATGAAAATTTCCAACGACATCGTCTACGTGGGCGTCAACGACCACGACGTCGACCTTTTCGAGGGCCAGTACCGCGTCCCGCGCGGCATGGCCTACAATTCATACGCGATACTTGATGCGCAATGCGCCATCATGGATTCCGTTGACGCTCGGTTTCGCCACGAGTGGCTCGACAACGTGCAGCGCGTGCTTGGAGACCGCAAGCCGGACTACCTCGTAGTCCAGCACATGGAGCCGGACCATTCCGCCAACATTGCGGCGTTCATGGATGCCTTTCCCAGCGCCAGGATCGTGTCCTCGGTCAAGGCCTTTGCGATGATGCGGGCCTTTTTCGGCACCGATTGGCCGGAGCGCCAGATCGTTGTCGGCGAGGGGGCCACGCTGTCGCTCGGGCGCCACGTGCTGCATTTCGTGGCTGCGCCGATGGTCCACTGGCCGGAAGTCCTCATGACATGGGACGAGGCGGACAAGGTCCTCTTTTCCGCTGATGGATTCGGCAAGTTCGGCGCCAACGACGTCGAGGATCCCGATGGTTGGGCGTGCGAGGCCCGCAGGTATTATTTCGGCATCGTCGGCAAGTATGGCGCACAGGTCCAGGCAGTGCTCAAAAAGGCGGCCGCGCTTGAGATCAGGACGATTTGCCCTTTGCATGGCCCGGTCCTTTCCGAAAAGCTGGACTACTACCTCGGCCTCTACGACACGTGGAGCAAGTACGAGCCGGAGACAGACGGCGTGTTCATTGCGTACACTTCGGTGTACGGGCACACCAAGGCCGCGGTCGAGCTCCTTGCCGCGAAGTTGCGCGAAAAGGGCTGTCCGCGCGTCGCCGTGGCCGACCTCGCCCGCGACGACATGGCCGAAGCGGTGGAGGACGCGTTCAGGCATTCCAAGCTGGTGCTTGCCAGCACGACATACAACGCCGGGGTGTTCCCTCCGATGCGCGATTTCATCGAACACCTCGTCGATCGCGCATTCCAGAACCGCGATGTGGCTCTGGTCGAAAACGGTTCCTGGGCGCCCATGGCGGCAAGGACCATGCGCTCTCTTCTCGAAAAACAGAAGAACCTGCGCTTTGCCGCGACTTCGGTCCAGATCAAGTCCGCGCTCTCCGACGAGTCGCGCGCCCAAATCGAGGCTTTGGCGGACGAGCTGTGCCAGGGCTGGATATCCCGCCCTGGTTCGTCATCCGCTCCCACGGTCGATCCGGAGGCCCTTTTCCGAATCGGATACGGTCTCTATGTCGTCACATCGCGCGACGAGGCCGGTCGCGACAACGGTTGCATCGTGAATACCGTCTCGCAGGTGACGAATTCCCCAAATCGTGTGGCCGTGGCAATTAACAAGCAGAACTACACCCATCATGTAGTGAGCCAGACCGGGCGCATGAATCTCAATTGCCTTTCCCAGGACGCTCCGTTCGACGTGTTCCGGAGATTCGGCTTCCAGAGTGGCCGCAACGTTGACAAGTTCGCCGGCGAGTCAGTCCAGCGCTCGGCCAATGGACTGGCGGTGCTGTCGGTGCACGTCAACGCCATGATGTCGCTGAAGGTTGAAAGCTACGTGGATTTGGGCACGCACGGGATGTTTATCTGCGGTGTCGAGGAATCGAGGGTCCTTTCAGGCCAGCCCACGATGACGTACGCGTACTACCAGGACAATGTCAAGCCAAAGCCCGAATCGGCTGGAAAGAAGGGCTGGGTTTGCAAAATCTGCGGCTACGTGTATGAGGGCGACGAGCTTCCTCCGGATTTCGTCTGTCCGCTCTGCAAGCACGGAGCGGCCGATTTCGAGCGTCTGGCCTGACGCATAGCGCCGTTCGCCGGTTTATTCGGTTGCCTGGGTGTCCTTCCGCGACGCCGTCTGCTGTCAAGCACTTCTCTCCGCCCCGAAAAAAAGCCACCGTCAAAGTGCGGTGACGGCGGCGGAGGAGGTGGCGACGGAGGCGACGGCGGGGTGCAGATACACTGGATCGGCCGGACCTGACGCGCCTGCGAAAAACAGGGCCGCGACGTCAGTGGCTTCAGACGGTGGGGCGGGGGGCGCTCCGTTTGCGGCATCTGCGAATTCGGAGAGCCCGAGCGCCGCGAGAATCGGGCGTAGCCGCGCTTCGTCGGCCAGAATTACGCTGCGGCCGTCCGAGAAAGCCTCCGACACCGGTGGTAATCCCGCACATTGCGGTGCGCAAGCGAGGCCGGCGCTTGCCGTCATGTCTGATTTTGCGCGGTTGGCGGCAGCTGTTGCGTCGTAGAGGACGATGTCCGCAGCAGTGTTGGAAAGGGATTTGTAGTCGTCCGGTTCGTTGAAGCACCAGACGTGGCCGCGCCGGGCGTCGCCGAGCATGCGACCGCGCGGCGCGTCCGGATTGGCGCGCCGCCATGCGCGCATTGCGGCCGCGGCGGAAAGCACCCCACGCACCGGGAGCGCGCGCGGGGCGGCCAGTCCCTGCACAAGTGCCAAAGCCGCACGGATTCCTGAAAAGGACCCAGGGCCTGTGCCGACGGCGAATTCGTTCAGGTCGGATGGCGCCGCTCCGGCGCGCGACAGAATTCCGCGCACGAGAGGCCATGCGTCGCCGCGCGCGTCGCAGCGGGCCGATTCAAACGCCAGCAACGACCTGTCGTCGGAATACACCGCAGCGGAGGCCACGGTGCCGGAGCGTTCGACCGCGAGTAGCATCAGCTCCCCCGGCGAGAATTAGACAAGGCCGGGATGTCCTGGTCCAGGGCCCGCTTGACGCGGGCGACATCGCCCCAGGACATGAGCGGCGCCGAAAGTCCCGCGCGCACCAGCGCTGCGCAGTCGTTTCTGACGTCGGCCCAACGCTGTTCCCATGCTCCGCCGCGACCGGCCGCAAGCATTGACGCGAATTCGTCCCTGAAAACGGCGTCAAGGGACTCGGCGACGCGCGAGCGCCTGCGTCTTGCAAGCGCGCGAGCTCCAAACGCTCCTCCGACGCCGACGGCAAGACCGGCCAGCGCGGCGGCCGCCCAGCGAGGTGCGAGTCGCAGAAGAGAGGCGTCCTGCGGCAGCGGCCGCACCGCAAAATACCATGCAAGCGCGAACGAGGCCGCAGTGGCTACGGTTACTACCGCCGCGCGAACGAGATTGTCGCGAAACGCGCGACGGCGAACAGCCGCGAGAACGCGCGCCTGAACGTACAGTTCCGAAAAGTCCGCTTCGACACCGGCCAGAAGCGAGTCGATCCTGCGACTGCCGATGCCGGAAAGCAGGGATAGGAGCGCCCCGCGATGCCGTTCGAATCCTTCAAGCGGGACGCGCGCGGCGAGGCGGGCTCCGGCGCTGGGCGTCCATGTGGAAAGAATCGGCGGAAGATCCTTGGTGCGCAGAATCCTGGCGAGATTCCAGCACAGCGTCCCGTATGCGCGGGCGTAGTCTTCCATCGAGTCGAATGTATCGGCCTTGTTCAGCAGCACGCGCAGCTTGAATTCGATGCCGCGGAGGCATGCCGCAAGCACGTCGACGGTTTCCCCAGTCGTACCGGGCTTTTCCGGATCGAATAGGAAAAGCACAAGGTCGCAGATGCCGCACATGGTGCGGACGGCCGCTGTGAAATCGTAGGAGCGCGACACTGTGCCCTCGGGCGTGTCAATCATTCCCGGAGAGTCGACAAGCGTTATTCCCCTAAGATACTCGCGGTTGCGGAATTTGACCGCAAGATGCTGGAGAAAATCCGGGCCGAGCCTGCCAAGACCCTGGAACTCTACGGGAAGCCGCCCGAGCGCGGCCGGCCCGAAGCATTCGCTTTCCTCCTCCCCGAACATCAATACTGTGAACGCGTCGTCTGTCGGCGCGACGCCGGTGTCCTGCACGGGCGGGTCGCCAAGCAGCGAATTGACGATGGTGGATTTGCCCGACGAGTGGTTGCCCAGGAAAATCACCGATGGCGCGGCGCCGGGCGTCACCTCGGACGGATGACGGAATTCGTGCCGGTATCGGGCGGCTATTGGCGCGAATGCCTTGTAGAGGCGGTTCACGCGCGTTTCAACGTCAGTGCTGGAATTTCCGAATCCGAACATGGCGGTGTATCCCGGGCTGTGCGTTCCTAGACCGCCGCCTGGACGAGGGCGGCCACTTCGGACGCGCTGCCGGACGCGTCGATTCGGCGCAGGGTCCCGGCCTTTTCGTAGAAGCCGATCACTGGTGCGGTTGCGCTTTCGTAGACTTCCAGGCGGTGGGCGATCGTGGCGGGCTGGTCGTCCGCGCGGATTGTCAGCTGTGCTCCGCAAGCGTCGCAGATGCCGTCCTTCTTCGGCGGCAGCGACTGGACGTGGTATCCGGCGCCGCATTTCGGGCAGACGCGGCGGCCTCCCAGTCTCGCGAGCAGGGTCTCGCGCGAAACATCGAGCAGAATGGCCGATTCGACTTTAGCGCCGCCGGCTGCGGCCAGGGATTCCAATTCCGCGGCCTGCGCCTCGTTGCGCGGGAATCCGTCGAAGAACAGGGTCGCGCCGTCCTTTTCTCCGGCCAGTAGTTCGGATACCATCCGATAGAGGACGGCGTCGGGAACAAGTCCGCCTGCGTCCATGTACGACTTGGCTTCGAGCCCGGCGGGCGTTCCGCGCGCCACTGCGTCGCGAAGCATCGCGCCTGTGGACACGTGTCGCGCGCCGACCTTGGGAGCGACTGCCGCCGCAGCCGTTCCTTTTCCGGCGCCGGGCGCCCCGAGAAAAACGATGATCCTTTTCATTTCGTTCGAAGGGAGATGTCCGATGATGCTGGGGGAGGGGATGCCCCTTTCAGTTCAGCATCGACTGTGGAAGATTGGGCTGCGTTTCCCACGAGTGAGTTTCGGCCCACGGCAAGTCGCTGTCGTCGGGGTCGCGCATGGCTTCGCAGCCCGCACCGAAGAAAGCCGCCGCTACGAGAGCGGCGGCAAGCGCGAGGGCACCGGGAATTTTCCCGATTCCGGAAATTTGGGAGTTTCGCACTGTCATGCGGATATTTGCGTCAGTACACGACATCGTCGCCGACCTCGACGGGAATCTGCTCCCAGCCGTACATGTTGTCGGCGATGGCGAGATTGTCCTTGTCCGGCGGATTGACGATGCGCAGACGCGTCACGATCTTCTCGGAGCCGTCTTCGGCCTTGCGGCGAACCATCATTTCGACCGGGGAGAATGCCTGGCCTTCGGCCGGGGCGATTTCGCGCGCGGCTTCGGGCGTGAGCTTCACGATCACGAAGGAGAGCTCGCCATTGATGTTGAACACCTTGCCCTTGACCCCGGGGGTCCAGGCGTCCTTCGTCTGCTCGTCGCCACGCTTGGTGGCGGAGGCCGTCGCCGAGCCGGGCGTACTGTCGTACGTGAGCTTGACGATGTCGGCGCGAAGGCGTTCCACCTGGGCCTTGAGGTCGTCGATCGACTGGTCGCGCTCGGCAATCTGGTCGTTCAGGGACGTGATCTCGTCGTTCAAATCGTTTTTCTCGCGATTGAGGCGCGCGATGTCGCCGTCCTTCTGGGTGGCGGTGTCCTCGAGTTGGGCAATGCGGCCGTTCTGGCGGGAAATCTCCGCGAGGTTGTCTCGGCGCAGTTTCTTCTGCTCGTTGAGTGCATCGGCCAAGTCTTCGAGTTCCTCGCGGACGGCCTTGAGCTGGTCCCGCGTGGAGTCGAGGCGGGCCTTCTGGTCCTTGGCCTTTTCGTACGCTTCGTCGAGAAGCTCCTTCATCGTGCCCTTGCCGTCCGTCTTCGGGCGGCCCTGAAGGTCCTTTTCGACCTTGCCGTCAGCCGTCATCTTGTAGTAGGACGAGAGCTGCTGCTCCTTGTTGCGGAACGAAACGGTCGCGACGGCGTGCGCTTCGAGCTTGTCGTCGTACGAATCCCAGAACGTTGACATTCGGGGATTGTCGTTCGGACGGTCCGTCACGTCATCCACGTCCCATTCGGAGTGATTCGGGACGCCTTCGGCTTCCGGAGCCTCCGATTCGACGGTCGTGACGATTTTCTTGGCGAAATCTTCGAGTGCGTGGGTGCGTCCGATCAGCAATTCCCGCCTGGAAAAGTTTTTCAGACCCATCGCGAATGCGAGGATTACGAAGATGAATTCGAGAACTACGAGAACTTTGAGTGCTTTGCCCATGGCCGAAAGGTGGTTTTATGTGCTGAAGTCGCAAAACGACGCCCCAAGAGTATCCCAAATCGCCCCGCAACGCAAGTGGAATTTGCGGTCCGCGGGTGATGCCTTCCCGGATGAGCCGTCGAGGGGCCGGAAACTTGACTGCCGCCCCTGTGTTTTTTTATCCGCGAGTCGCTAGCCGCGCAGGGGCTGAGACACGTCGTAGCCCGCTTCTGCCGCCAGTGCGCGGTCGTCGTCGTAGTTGGCGCCTGGCGTGGTGAGCAGCGCTCCCGCGATGCCTGCGGAGATCCCGCAGCGGATCGCGCGCCGGGCGTCGGCGTCTGAAAGCTGTGTGCGCCCGCCTGCGAAGCGCAGAGGCGTGCGCGGGTTGGCGAGGCGCAGGATCGCGATCGAGTCGAGAATGCGCGGGACCGGCAGCGTGGCGCGCGTGCCGAGCGGTGTGCCTTCGATCGGGTGCAGGAAGTTCACGGGGATCGACGCAGGGGCGATTTCCGCGATCGCGAGCGCGAATTCCACAAGCTGTTCGTCGGTTTCGCCCATGCCAATGATTCCTCCGCAGCAGATTTCGAGGCCGAGTTCGCGCGCCGCGCGGAGCGTTTCGAGCTTCTGGGCCTGCGTGTGGGTGCTGCAGAGCGACGGAAAAAGCGACGGCGCGGTTTCGAGGTTGCAGTGGACGCGTTCGAGTCCCGCCTCTTTCAGCCGGGTTAGGTCTTCGCGCGAAAGCAGTCCCAGCGAACCGCAGAGATGGATGCGAGTCCGGGCTTTCATCGCGCGGAGCGCCTCGCAGAGCGAGTCTATGTCCGCCGCGGACTGCGCGCGCCCGCTTGTCACGATCCCTATTCGCCCGACGCCGTGGCTCTCCGCTTTCGCCGCCGCGTCCACGCACTCCTCGGTCCCGATCCATCCGTGTGTTTCGCAGCCGGTTTTCCAGTGCGCGCTCTGGGCGCACCACTTGCAGTTCTCTGGGCAGCGGCCGGAGCGGGCGTTCACGATGCCGCAGAAGTCGAATCGCTTCGGTACTAGGGCCTCCGTAACCATGTGCGCGGCCTCGTGAAGTTCGTCGCGTGGTGCGTTGCGGAGCAGGTCGAGAAGTTCGGCCGACGTGGCCGGGGCGCCGCCCGCGGTCAGGCGGGAGGCCAGGGAAATGGCGGGTGTCATGTCGTTGGACGTTGGTTTCGCGCGGGCCTTGGCTGCGGAGTTGCCGACATGGCTCCGCGCGACTGGATTCCGTAGTTGGGAAGAGTCTCGTTCAGGCTTCCGGTCCGGTAGCCCGTGAGATCCAGGGATACGTATGCGAATCCGATGGAGCGCAATGCGGTGGAGACCGCTTCTGCGGCGGCGGCGAGCGTCTGAATGTCCACTGGCGGAACTTCGATGCGAGCCATGCCTCCGGCGTGCGAGCGGACCCGAAGCTGCGAGAGGGCGGGGAAGTTCCGGCGAAGCCAGTCTTCTGCGCGCTCCACCCGTTCGAGGCCGTCGGCGGTGATGCGCTCTCCGTATGGAAAGCGCGAGGCGAGGCATGCGAAGCTCGGCTTGTCCGCAGTCGGGAGTCCCATTTCGCGCGAGAGCGTCCGGATTTCGTCTTTTGTCAGCCCGGCTTCGTGCAGAGGACTCCTGACACCGAGTTCGCGGATTGCGCGGCGCCCCGGGCGCCAGTCGCCGTCATCGTCGAGGTTTGATCCTTCCAGAACCGCTGCGAGTCCGTTTTCCCGCGCGAAGTCGAGCAGTTTGCCGAAAAGCGCCTTCTTGCAGTGATAGCAGCGGTCGGGCGGATTTTCCGCGAATTGCGGTATGTCCAGCTCTTTCGAATCTATAACGACTTGCCGTATTCCCTCAGCGCGGCAGAACGCGGTTCCCTCTTCGAGTTCGCGCTTCGGAAACGAGCGCGACCGTGCCGTGAGCGCAACGACGCGGTCGCCAAGCTCCTCGTGCGCGACGCGCAGGAGAAAAGTCGAATCCACGCCGGCGGAGAAGGCGACCGCCGCGGAGCCGAGTTCTCGCAGTGCTGCCCGCAGTGCGTCGAGTTTTGCGCGCGTCTCTCCGGACATCGTTGTGGATGGCATGTTCATCAGGCGCGGATTCTATGGAAAACTAAGAATGAAAACAAGTGCGTGGCGACGAAGCGGCGGCGCCAGCTCGGATTGCCGGCACCGCCGTTTCGCAGCCTGTTTCCCGCCTTCTGGAAATCGTGTTGGCTGTGTCAGCGGAGGTTGTCTCGGAAGAATCCTTCGATGCGGTCGTACGGGATGGCCCCGGCCACGTCGTCGTACAGGTCGACGTGCGACGCTCCCGGCACGATCAGCAGCTCCTTGTTGCCGACTTTGGCGCTTTCACCCTTGACTGAGATTCCGGTCAT
The DNA here is from genome assembly GCA_946624575.1 of uncultured Verrucomicrobiota bacterium. Taxonomy (GTDB): domain Bacteria; phylum Verrucomicrobiota; class Kiritimatiellia; order RFP12; family UBA3636; genus UBA3636. The sequence goes on along the minus strand of CAMOSH010000086.1, from coordinate 6,436 downwards.
CTTCTCGAACGCATATTCGCTGAAGTAGCGCGAGTGGGCCTTTTCTCCATGGATTAGGAGGACTGGAGTTTCAATCTCGTGAGCGTAGGAGAGAAGCGGCATGTTGAGGAACGACTGGCATCCGATGGCATTCCAGCCATCGTTGGAATTGCCGCTGCGCGGGTGGTATCCGCGCGGCGTCTTGTAGTAGGCATGATAGTCTTTCACGAACCACGGGGCGTCCTCGGGAAGCGGATCCACGACGCCTCCGGCGCGCCTGTTGCCCCCGGCGCGGAAATCCTCGGTGCGCTGCGCGGCCATTGCGCGGCGAGCCTCCATGCGCTGCGCCGTTGTGTCGGTGGCGCCGAAGTACCCTTCTCGCGTCACTTTGGTCATGTCGTACATTGTCATTGCGACCGTGGCTTTGATTCGCGGGTCGAGAGCTGCGGCGTTCACGGCCATCCCGCCGAATCCGCAGATGCCTAGAATGCCGATTTTCCCGGGGTCGACGTCTTCGCGGACTGACAGGAAATCGACGGCCGCCAGAAAGTCTTCGGTGTTGATGTCGGGCGAGGCCATCCGCCGCGGCGTCCCGCCGCTTTCGCCGGTGAACGATGGGTCGAAGGCTAGTGCGACAAATCCGCGCTCCGCCAGGTGTTGGGCGTACAGTCCGCTTGACTGCTCCTTGACGGCGCCGAACGGGCCGGAGACCGCGATGGCCGGCAGGGGACGGCCGACGACGTCGTCTCCGCCCTTGGGCTTGTAGAGGTCGGCGGCGAGCTCGATGCCGTAGCGGTTTCGGAAAAACGCCTTTGAGTGCTCCACTTTGTCGGAGAGCGGGAATGTCTTGTCCCATTCGCCTGGGGCCGCCGTTTCGTCCAGCAGGATTTCGCCCGGAGGCATCAGCGGCACGAGTTCCGCGCGCGAATTTTCCAGCGTGAAGCACATCATGCGCTTGCCTGGAGTCTTGTCGTAGATTCTCCGGAGTCCCGGCGAGGCTTCAAGGAACGTTTCCTCCAGTTTTTCGCGCTGTTCGCCCTCGGCGAAGGCGGCGCGTCCCGTCCAGCGCAGCCATTTTGCGCCGTCGGGCTGAAGCGCGACGAGCTCGCACTTGGGGTTCGCGACTAGCTGGCGGTATACGTCCTTGAACTCCCCGACGCCCAGCCATACTTTGCCGTCAACGACATGGTGGGCGCCGAGCGGGCGCAGTTTGGGTTGGTCGCCGTCGGTGGTGGCGAGATGGAATGTTCCTGAATTCGTGAGCAGGGCGTCGATGTTCATTATCGTGTTTTTCGGAGGCGCGTCCTTTGGCGATGTGGACGCTGGTTCTTGTGCAAGGGCTAATGTCGCGGCCGTCGCGGCAAGCAGCGCGGATGGTGTCGATGTCATTGGCGTGATGTCGTTTTGCTGGTTCTTGAGTAGTGTTTTCGTCGTGTGTTCGAGTTTGATGTCACTCGCGTCTTTGGGGCGGAGGCGGCGATGCGTCCGCGGAGCTGGTCAGTCGGAGTAGTTGGTGTCGAAGGCGATCGAGATTGAGCGGTCAGGAAATCGCGGGGCGAGTTCCGCGATGAGCTCGTCGCGCAGGGCGGCGCGGTTGCGAACGGTGAAGTCGACGAGCACGTCGAATGACAGGGTGGAGCGTTCGTCGTCGAAGAACACCCCGTGTACGGCTTTGACTCCGGAATGCGTCTTGGCGACCGCTTCGATCGCGTCGCGCTCGGCTTTCCTGGTTGGGTCGTTTGCGTAGATCCCGATCGTCAGGAACACGTGGAACTTCTCCAGCACCGACATCTGAATCGTTCGCGTGAGGCGGTGGATAGACTGGGCATCCAGTCCGGAGTCGATTTCGACATGGATGGATCCGATGGCGGAGTCCGGCCCGTAGTTGTGCAGGACCAGGTCATAGGCGCCGACGACTCCTGGAATCGCCTCGACGGTTTCGCGCATGAGGCGGGACGCTTCGGCGTCGGGACGTCTGCCCATGATGTTGTCGATGGAGCCGAGGAGCATTTCCATGCCCGCTTTGAGGATGAACACCGAGATGACGGCTCCGATCCATCCGTCGAGATTGACTTTGAACAGGATCAGGACTCCTGCGCCGACAAGGGTCGAAAGCGAAATTAGCGCGTCGAAGCTCGCGTCCGCCCCGGATGCGACTAGCGCGTCTGAGTTGCAGGCTCTGCCTTGCGCGGATACGTAGCGGCCGAGCAGAAACTTGGCCGCTACCGCGACTGCGACGATGATGATCGCGGCGGCGCTGTAATCCGGTGTTTCGGGATGGACGATCTTTTTCGCGGATTCAACTAGCGATCCGGCCCCGGCCGCGATGACTAGCGCCGCTATCGCCACGGCGCTGAAGTATTCGATGCGCCCGTGTCCGAACGGGTGCTTTTCGTCCGGCGGACGTCGCGCCAGCTTGACGCCGATGATAGTGAGGACCGAGCTTAGGGCGTCCGATAGGTTGTTCACTGCGTCGAGGACGATCGCGACGGAATTGGACAGTGTTCCGACTGCGGCCTTGAACGTTGCCAGAAGAAGGTTCGCGCCGATTTGAGCAAAGCTGGTGCGTGTGATTTGCCGCTCGCGGGCTGTCGCGTCTTTTGGCTTTGTCATTTTGGGGTGGTTTAGTGTTGATCGGCGGAATCGGCGGTGGTTTTAGTGGCTGTGCCGACGGGAGCTGGGGCGAGAATCAGGTTTCGTTGGCGGTGGCGCGCCAGCCGCGAGCGAGGAGACCATTCGGTCCCGTTGGCGCCGTGTCGCCGCCGCGACGGCCGCCATCGCGATTGCCCCCCGGTTGGCCGTCAGGCGCCTTCGCGGGCGCATTGTCGCAATGAATCCATGTCGCCGGACGTCGTTGGTCACACGGATCCGGCCGCGCGTCTTCGCGAATGAACCCTATCCTATTCCTGACACCGTGTCAATGGAAAAATGATCCGATTGCAAAAAAATAAATCTTGACTTTGTTTGGGCGTGGGGATAGAGTCCTCCGCGTCGCACGGCCTGCGGGTCGTTGAAAGACGCAGTTTATTCCGGTGTAGCGTAGCGGTAGCGCAGGGGACTGTTAATCCCTTGGTCGCTGGTTCGAATCCAGCCACCGGAGCCATTTTGGAAACCTCTTGAAACTCAGTGTTTTCAAGGGGTTTCTCGTTTGTTTGGCGCTTGATTTGCACATGCGGGCAAGGCAGGCCTTTGCCATTTTCGTGCCGTTTTATTTCCAGATGAACTATTGGCAAATAACAACGCCGCCGAAGGCTGCCATCGGAAATTGGATTTTCGATGGCGGCAAACTACATGGCGGCTCCGCTTTTTGGCTGGCCAAAGGATAGAGTGCGGCGCTCCCTGGGAGCGCAGGCTTCCAGCCAGCGATGGGAGGTGCAGCGTCCCGCCGCGCGCGCCCTACCCGGATGCGATTGGCTTGGTCGATTTGGTCGACTTGGTCGATTTTGTCGATTTTGTCGACAACCGACCAAATCGACGAACGACAAAGCCAATCGCCGACGTCCGCGCCATGCCCTGGGAGCGCGGGCTTCCAGCCCGCGAAAATGGACTCGCCTCGCGACGCCCTGGGAGCGCGGGCTTCCAGCCCGCGATGGGAGATGCGGCGTCCCGCCGCGCGCCCCATACCCGGATGCGATTGGCTTGGTCGATTTTGTCGGCTTGGTCGATTTAGTCGATTTGTCGATTTTGTCGACGACCGACCAAATCGACGACCGACAAAGCCAATCGCCGACGTCCGCGCCATGCCCTGGGAGCGCGGGCTTCCAGCCCGCGACAACATACCGGCCAAGGAGCCGAAGAGCGTCCTCGCCCGGGCTATCGACGCATCCTGTACGAACCGCCCGCTCCAGTCGGACGAGATGGCGGCGCTCACCGCGCCGGGCGAGGTCACGCAGGACGAGATCTACGAAACCGGCTACCGCTGGCACTTCGCCGCGAACGCCTGGGCGATCTCGCCGGAGGCGGTCGGGCGGAAGTTCTTCCCGTCCCGGCGCTACCGCGGACTCGACGGCAAGTGGCACGACACGCGCCGCGACGGCGGGCGGATGTTCGCGGCCGAAGCCCAAAGGAAGCTTGACGATTGGCACGAAGGAGTGACCGAGGAATCCGTCAAGGAAGCAATTGCGAGATACGTCGACAGCGGAATAATAAACGGGAATGTCCGGATTGAACAGGAAAGCGCCCGTTCGCCGTAGTTCGCAGAAGTAAAGGCACCTGATTTTGCGCGTTTACTTTGGCGAACTGCACTTGACCTGTGACAATAGTTGCGGGACAAGACAATTGGACATTCCCCATGATTTGAAACGAAACGGCATGGAAGCCAGTAAAACTTAGCTTCCGAGCCGTTTTGCAAGTGAAATGTGGCTTCCCTTGCGAAGAACCCTTAGAATCCATGGGAATTTAGGTTCGCATAGAAACAATTGGGAGAGTCCAGAAACGGCCTCCATTGAACAGAACCGCCCGGAGTGCTATACTCCGGGCGAATCGGAACAACCAGCACGACCCCCAACCCGCCATGTGGCTCTTCTGCGAACAGGGATTCTTCTCCGCGCTCCTTCCGAGGTCGTTTGCGTTGCAATCGGGGCGAATCTGCTCCCCTTCCGTTTGACGCGCAGGGTGAAGGTGAAGCGAAAGGGATTGCGAAATGAAGCATGTTAGAACCGAAAAAAATACAACACCAATCGGGCAAGAAACCTATAACGAATGGTTCGTTGGGACTCCGGAAGAGGCGGAAGCACTACTGGCCAACGGAAAATGCGATGGATTGGATGTGCTTTACAATGGAGATGTATACTGCGTGACCCGCTCTCGACTAGGGAAGGGATTGAATTTCTGGCAAGTCGGTGAAGACGCCTCCATGGAGGCACAATACGCTCAAAAAATGATTGACGCCTTTCCCGCAGAGGCAATCGAGTTTTCGCCGGGTTTCGTCATGACGATCTAGATTTTTTGATAAAGAATACTACGTCACGGCTGACGGATAGGTTGTCGACGCGCAGGAAGTCAAGTCCAATACGATTATTGACCTGTCTTCCGGCGAACGCGTGTTCAAAGTAGAATGACACATCGCCATTTCCGACTTGGGCATCATAGAAAATGATTGTCCCGCGTTCATTGCGGACATTGAACACGTGTCCGTTTCTTTCCGTCCATGGGATGCGGACGATTCCCCGCGCGCCGTCTCTTGACAACGCGGGCCGAAACAGTAAGACTTCCCGCATGCAACACCAAGTCAAAAACACGAAACTCCGCCATGTGGCTCTTCTGCAAACACGGATTCTTCTCCGCCGTCCGGCACGTTGACAAGCCGGACACGATTCACCTGCGCGCCCGCTTCCGGGGCGACCTTGAACGGCTCTTCGCCGCGCACGGCGTCGCCGCGCCGGTCTCGGAAACGCCCGCGAACGACTACCGCTTCCGCGCCGACCTTCCGAAAGCGGATTGGGCGCGCATCGTCGCCGCCGAGGCCGACGCCATCGACTACGCCAACTTCAAGAACGCCGTCCACGACGGCACCGAACGCGACGTGGTCTACATGCGCGTCTGGGCCGCAATGCGCGACGCGCAGGAGGTTTGAAATGGACGAACAGGAATCAATCGAATCCCTCCCGGAGGCGCTGAAACGGGAAATCCAGAACCTTGATTTTTTCCTTACCGAGGAAGAGGAAAAGAAAATCCCAACCCGCAAAGAACTCCGGCACCGGTACGACACCCGGCCCGGCGTCACGATTGATAATTTCGAGGATACCGTCTTTTCCGTGGAAGAATTCAAAATCCTCGAAAAAGGCCGCGACGCGGCATACGCAAAAATGGACCAACTTTCCGAAAAGTATCCGGGCTACAGGGGCGAAATCCCGTATGGTGTTTGGAAATATGGATTTAGGTCAAAGAATTTCGAGGATGTTGCGGGGTATGACTCCCGCATCCGGATTTGGGGATGTCCTTTTTAGGCCCCCGGTGTTTGCTTGACGAGCGACAGGTCCAAATAGACGATTCCGTCTTTCTCTTCCGCTTTCGTGATAACGAAGCGGCTTCCTGCCTGCAACGTCATTTCGTTTTCGCTTTTATGCCGGTAAAACTGTCGCGCAAAAATCATCTTAGCCCCGTCCGGGCAGTAGATGTTGAGATAGATATTTCCGGAAAATCCGCCACCTTTGACGGGAGAGCATGACATAAAACCTTTGTCCGTCCATGTCTTTCCGACAAGGGCTTTGACATCGGGAGGATTTTCCCCGGTTTCCAAAACAATGGACGATCTGCGGCCTCCTCGTTGGAGCCAAATGTCGCCTTTGTTCGGTTCGGCTGCGATTGTCTTGACGAAACTTTCCGCTCTGCCTTTGTCGCGTTGTTCTCCGGCTCGGAAATAGGCGTTCATACTGGAATAATAGTGATCCGTGTAATCATGGGTGCGTTCGAAATTTGTATCCCCCCTCCCGGAGAGGATGACGGCAGGATGACG
>CAMOSH010000085.1 GCA_946624575.1 uncultured Verrucomicrobiota bacterium | reverse complement strand
CCGAGTTCCCGGACGCCTTCGAGAAGTTCGCCGCCTTCGCGCAGCGCCTCGCCGATCGCCTCGACGAGGAGCTCCGCTCCCCGCCCGCCGCCGCCGCGGATGTGGGGACGAGCCCCTTTGCTGGAATCGACAGTGGATTTATGCATGTGTAGCTGCCGGAACGCGCGGCCTGAGGAGCCGGATCCGGAGGAATGGGCCGCGTGAACGCGCCCCCGTCCGGATCGCCGCCGTCCGTTGGCTCCCTGATTCCCGTCCGCCTTCTCGGCAGCGGCGGGATGGGCGAGGTGTGGCTCGCGCGCGACGAGGCGCTTGGCGTGGACCGCGCCGTGAAGCGGCTCCTACCGGAGCGCGCCGGCGACGCCGCGCTCCGCGCCCGCTTCGTGGCCGAGGCGCGCACGCTCGCCGCCCTCGGCGACGTGCCGGGCGTCGTCCGCGTCCACGCCGCCGGAGAGGACCCAGCCACGCATCTTCCGTTCTTCGTCATGGACGCGATCCTGCTCTCGCCGGAGCGGGTGCGCGCCGTCTGCGCGCGAAGGCTCGGCCTGCCGCCTGCCGCGGCGGAGGCCGTCGTCCGATCGCACTTCGGTTCCCGCGCGGAGTCGCCGGCGCAGACTGCTCCCTTCACTCTCCAGGACGCGCTCGGATCCGAAGCCGACGACACAGCGCGGCAGCTGCCCGAGCGCGCGGTGCTCGCCCTAGCCCGCGAAATCGCCGCCGCCCTCGCCGCCCTGCACGGCCACGCGCCGCCGGTCGTCCACCGCGACCTCAAGCCGTCGAATCTGCTCTTCGCCGCGGACGGACGGCTGCTGCTGGCCGACTTCGGTGTCGCCAAGACGCTGGACAAGGCGCACGCGGGGCTGACGCGGAACGGCGTTCAGCCAGGCACGCAGCGCTACGCCGCGCCGGAGCTGCGCCGCGGCGCCCCCGCCACCCCGGCCGCAGACTGGTATTCGCTCGGCATCGTCCTCTACCGCGCCCTCACGAGCTCCTTCCCGGAATGGGGCGCAGACTTCCCGACGCACGAAGGGCTGCACCCCTTCTCCCCGCTCTGGGAACCCCTCCTGCGCGACTTGCTCAACCCCGATCCCGACCGCCGCCTCGCGGACCGCGCGGAGCTGGAGCGGCGCTTGGTCGCGCTGGAGCGGTTGCTCGACACGCCGAGGCGCCCCGCGCGACGGGTCTGGATTGCCGCCGGCGTCGCAGCGACGGTCGTCCCCGCGGCGCTTCTGGCCGTTATTGTCGCTTCCGGTAGGGCGCGCTCGCCGAGCACGCCGCCCGCCCCTGCCATGGAATCCCGCGTGGAGGGAGCGGAGTCCGTTTCTCCCGCAGAGAGCGCAGAGAACGCAGAGTCCGCCCCCGTCTCCGGTAGGGCGCGCTCGCCGAGCGCGCCGCCCGCCTCCGCCGTTGCTTCTCCCGCAGAATCCGTGGAGGCTGTGGCTCCGGCGGAGAGCGCGGAGAACGCAGAGCCCGCCCCCGTCTCCGGTAGGGCGCGCTCGCCGAGCGCGCCGCCCGTCTCCGCCGTTGTTTCTCCCGCAGAATCCGTGGAGTCTGTTTCTCCTGCGGAGCGCGCGGAGACATCGTCCGAAACGTCCGGCGCCCGGATGGCGGATTCTCCTCCGACGGGTTCCCGGGGATACATCCGCGACGATGCCCATCTCACTCCTCAATCGGAACTGGTCGCGCAGGCCGTTCAAAGTGACAACCTTCGCGAGTTTGAACCGAGTATGCGGAGGAAGCTCAAGCTATTGCTTCCGATCGAAAATCCGCTGGACGACGGGGGCCTTCCGCCCGGACATGACGCTGCGCGTCGGGAGCAGGCCCGGTGGTACGGGGAGAGGATCGTCAAGTCCTATCGCGAGCATCTGGAAGTTCTCTACGACAGGCATCTGGCCGGGGACGAACCCAGTCCGGATGACCTCGCCAAGGCCTCGATTCCCTTCGACGAATGGCGCGCGTGGGTTGTCCGTCAGGACGCCGCCGTTGCATCTCCCGCGAAGTCCGCGGAGTCTGTTTCTCCCGCAGAGCGCGCAGAGGCCAGTCTCGGCGAAGCCGGCCTCCGCCTTGAGAGCGCGGAGTCCGGAGACGACATTCTCGACGCGGTCCGCGAATTCCTGCCCGCCGTCGACCGGATCGTTGAGGAGCATGGCGTGCTGCTTCCCGATTGGAACCTTCCCGTCTCGCAATTCGAAGCCAATCCGGCCGCCCGGGAATACCGGCTCATCATGGCGCGACGCGCGTTGGACAGGGCCGAACGGCTTCGCCGGAAGGCCGAAGCCGGAGAGCAACTCTACGACAGCGACTTTTCGCAGGGAATCGTCACGCGTGCGGAGTGGGAGGCCTGGCTCGCGCGACGCCGCGCGGAAGAATCCGCCGCCCGTAAGATTCCGCCCGCTTCGCCGGAATCGGGGACAAAGGAACCTTTCCCATGAAACGCCAACCCTCCTCCCGCGAAACCGGTTCTGCGCCCGAGGCTTCAGTCCCCCGTTCCCCCGTCCCCGAGACCTCCACCGGCCTCCTGCGCAACGTCGCGCAAGGCCCCGAGGCCGAGCGCTGGCCCGACTTCGTCTCGCGCTACAAGCCCGTGCTCGACTACTACCTCGGCGGCATGGCCAAAGCCGATCCGCGACTCACGCGCGACCTGTGGGACGACATCGAGCAGGAGACCTTCGTGGCGCTCCTCACCACGCTCCCCGAAGGCCGCTACGACCGCGCGAAGGGCGATTTCCACACGTGGCTTCGCGGCGTCTTGCGGCACAAGGCGCAGCGCGTGCTCGAGCGGCGCGGCGAAATTGCGGAGATTCCGGCGGACGATGCTCCGGGCGCCACTTCCACCGAGGAGGACGACGCCGTAGCCGACCGGCTTGCCGCCCTCTCCGAACTCTGGCGGCTCCTCGTTCGCAGCGTCTTCGCCGAGGGCCGCTTCTCCGCGCAGAGCCGGTCGATTTTCATGCGCCTCGCCTCCGGGCGGTCCACTGTCAGGGAGCTCGCCGCGGAGTTCGGACTCGAGGAGAATGCCATCTACCAGCTCAAGAAGCGCGTCCTGACGCGCTTCGAGGAGAAGGCCGCCGCCCTCCGCGCCGGCGGCGCGGACTTGGCGGACCTCCTCGAAAAACTCGCAGCCGAACCGTAAGATTCCGCGCCTCCCGCCGGAACAGTGCATGGAGCGGCCACTTGCCGCCCCATTCCACCGGAGGTGCGCTCTTCCCTTGCCCCAGGGCTCGCAGCCGCCGCAACAATTTAGGGGCAGGAAACAAACGAAGGAAACAACATCATGATCGGATACGCCAAACAAGTCACGCCCTCCCGCATTGAGATCTTTGATCAAAATGGTCGGTATATCGGCAGTTGCTACTGCCAGCCCGGCGGACACCTTCTCGGCTTCACGGCCGACACGGTCACCGTGCAGCAAACGCCCACCTACGTCCAGATCTTTAACGAGCATGGACAGGTGATTGGAAGCCATTGACCAACTCTCCCGGGTCGGGGCGCGACCAATATCTGTCCGTGCAGCGGAACGCAAGAAGCGCAGGGACAATAGCGGCTGTGGCATCTGAGGCCGCCGTTGGCTACAATGCCACAAGCCGCCATTTTCAATCCTCTGCTTTTGGCATGACAAAATAACGCGGTTCGATCGTGTCATAGCCGCGCAGCGGCATACGATGACATGTCGGGCCACGCGATTGCGGCCTTTGCGTTCCGACAACGTTTGGTCACTTCCCCGGGCGGCACCTTCGCCGCAGCCCGGGAAAACCGTTTCTTGTCGGAAAGGAGAAAAACAAACATGTTCGACTTCCTGTGGAAATTTGGACTCGGATTCGGTTCCTGCATTTTGCTAGGGCTCTGGCTGGATCGCAAAAACGGAACCGCAAATGAGGATGGAACGCAGTCTGCGGCCGGAGCGACCGAAGCACCCGCCGCCAAAACCGATGCGACGGAAACGACCGACTCCGAAGAAGCCCCGTCCGATCCGGCAGCCGCGGAAAGCGCGCCCGAAGGAGAAACCGTCCTCGAACTCACCGAAGACGGCCTGCCGAAGGCGGACATCCGGACGGCTCCCTCGCCGGCGACCGCCGCCGTTGCGGAGCAAATCAACTGGAATCGAGTGGGCGCCGTCGCCGGCAAGGTCCTCAAAACTCTCTGGAAAATTGTCGTCTGGATCTTCAAGAACGGCTCGAAGCTCGCAGGCAGTTATTCCTACGACAACATGGCCGGGAAGAACATCCAGAGTTCGTGATGGGCGTCCTGGAAAACCTTGGTGCCCTCACCATCCTCGTATTCCTTGCCACCTTCCTCTTCGGCGATTCCGTCCGATCTCTCCATTCCCGACTGACACAAACACGCCCACAACGTTCGCAAGTCCTGCGGGCTGCGCGGAGCGACCGCTCCGCGCGTGATTTGTTGTCTGGTCGTCCCGAGGTCTTGTCGTCGTCCGGCCGCGGACGGGGCATCGCCTCCGGAGCACGGCCCCGCGCCGCCGCAAGATTCCGCCCTGCCCGCCGGAACCGTGCCTGGAGCGGCGCGGCCGGGGGAGGCTACATCTCGAGCGGCGAGAGGCTGCGGCGCCCCTCTGTCGGATTCGCCCGGAAATGCAGAAAAGTCTATTCTGCCCCCTGTCAACCGCGTCGAGGGCTCGAAATTCGCGCTTGACTCCGATCCGCGCGGCGTGCCATACTTGCGCCCGTCCGCCCTCCCGGCGGACGAACCGCCTGGCGGGCGTGCGCCCGCACCGGCCCTTTTCCCTTCCAACCCCCTTTTTCCGATATGCTCCATCCTTCCGCCCCATTCTCCGCGCCCCCGTCGTCGGGCCGCGCGCCGAAGCGAAGGTCGCACCCAGGGTAGCCCCCGGCGCGCCCCCGGCCCAAGAGGCGCCGGACGCCAGCCTTCCGATTGATCCAAACCGTTCTGCGGCACATTGCCGGCCCCCCAAGGGCCGCGGTGTGCCCTCCGCGCGCCGCCCGTTGCGGCCGCGGCGGGAACGGTTTGCGATCCCAATCCAACCCCAGATCCCGCGCCCGGGCGGCATCCCGGGCCCCTTCCATCATGGAAAACCGTCTCGCCCCCTATCCCGACTACATCCCCTTCCACGCCGGCGTTCAGGCCATCGTCGAGGAAGACTCCCCGTTTCTTCGCGAGAAGCGGTCGGAGTTCCTGCTCAACGCCGTCCTCAACTTCCCGCGGACGATGCCCAAGAAGGACTTCTTCGAGGACCTCGCCGCGCTGATCCCCGACGCCGAGGCGGCCTGCGAAATCTGCGCCGGCGCCTTCGCCGCGGAGGGGCGCGACGCGCATGGCCGCCTTCCGCGCCAGACCTGCTTCGACCTCGGCGACGAGGACGACGACGACGAGGAGCGGTGGGAGGCGCAGGAGACGGAGAGCAGGAGGTGCGCGGGCCCCTTCGACAACGGCACGGACATCGCGGTCGGGCTGAAGACCGTCTGGGAGAATTACCGCGGCCTCGGCTCGCTGCGCTGCGCCCTGATGGACGCCGTCCGGCAGAACCTCGAGTCGATTCGCGCCCGCCAGGAGGGGCGGGATGCCGTGCGGGAGCGCTTCGAGGGGCTCCGGCGCATGGCCGGACTGACCCGGGTCGAGTTCGACCTGCTCGTCTACGTGTTCCTGCACCGCGAGGGGCACTGCGACTGGTCCCGCTTCGTCGACGGCGACGAGGTCGCCCGCAACGTGCAGCAGACGATGGTCTACTGCAAGGTCGCCGCCGCCTGCCTCGGCACCCGGAACGAGCGGATCCGCCGCGCGCTGGCGCCCGACGGGCCCCTCGTGCGCTACGGATGGGTCGACCCCCGGCACTGCGAACTCGGGTGCGGCGTGTCGCTCTACCTCGGGGGGCTCTCCGACACGCCCGCGGAGAACTTCTTCTACCATCCGCTGGACGCCCGGCCGCTCCCCTGGGAGTACTTCGACGAAAAGACCCGCGAGCTCGGCGCATGCGCCGAGGAGCTCGTCCGCGCGCGCCGCGGAAAGGGCGGCGTGAACCTCCTCCTGCACGGCGCCCCCGGCACGGGCAAGACGTCCTTCGCCCTCGCCTTCGCGCGCCGTCTCGGCATGAAGGCCTACGGCATCTCCTTCGGTGCCTCGTCCGACCGTACCGTCGAGCCGGTCGGCGACGAGGTCTCGCAGGCCTCGTTCCGCTTCGGCGCGCTCGACGTGGCCGACCGCAACTGCCGTCCCGGGCGAGACCTGATCGTCGTCGACGAGGCCGACACCCTGCTCTCGCGCGCCGGCGCGAACCGCCTCAACGACGCCCTCGACGGCTCACGCTGCGTCCGCCTCTGGATCACCAACCTCGACCCCTCCGACCTGCCCGACTCGAACCTGCGCCGCTTCGACCTGGCGCTGCCCTTCGAGCCGCTCGGCCCGCGCCAGCGCGCCATGATCTGGCGCAACAGCCTCGCGCGCAACCGCATCGGCGACCTCCTCGGCGAGGACGCCGTCGAGGACTTCGCCGAGCGCTACCCCGTGAGCGCCGGCGGCATCAGCCGCGTCTGCGACAACCTCGCCGCGATGCGCCGCCGCCCCTCCGCCCGGCGCCGCGCGGCGGCGGCGAGGCGCACGGACGGCGCCCCCGTCGCGCAGTCCGCGTCCGCCGGCCTCGCGGACGCCGTCGCCCTCGCCCGGACGCTCGTCGAGAACCACGCGCGGCTGCTCGACGTCCCCTTCCGCCGGGCGGACGCCGCGGACGCGGTCTCGCGCGGCTACGTACTCGACGGCCTCTCCATCCGCGGCGCCGTGCCCCTGCCCGACATCCTCGCCTCCGCCCGCCGCCACCTGGAGCGGCTCGAGGCGGGGGACCGTGGCGACGCGGCCGCGGGCCTGGACGCGCCGCGCTTCAACCTGCTCCTCTCCGGGCCTCCCGGATGCGGCAAGACGGAGTTCGTCCGCTACCTCGGCGAACGGCTCGGGCGCGAGGTCCGCTCGCTCGGCGCAAGCGACCTGCTCGGCAGCCTCCTCGGCGAGACGGAGCAGCGCATCCGCAGGGCCTTCGAGAACGCCGCGCGCGACGGCGCGGTGCTCTTCTTCGACGAAATCGACTCGGTCCTGCGCACCCGAGAGGGCGCGGTGCGGTCGTGGGAGGTCTCGCAGGTCAACGAGATCCTCGCGCGGATGGAGGGCTTCCGCGGCATCTTCGTCGCGGCCACGAACTACCTCGCCTCGCTCGACCCGGCGGTGCTCCGCCGCTTCACCTTCAAACTCGCCTTCGGGTATCTCGACCGCGCCGGCAAGCGCACGTTCTTCGAGCGCTTCTTCCGGACGCCGCTCACGCCCGCCGAAGAGGAGGAGCTGGCCGCCATCCCCCGCCTCTGCCCGGGCGACTTCCGCACCGTCCGCCAGAGCCTCTGGTACCTGCCCGGCGGCGCCGACAACGCCCGCCGCCTAGCCGCCCTCCGCGAGGAGAGCGCCCAGAAGGAGCGCCTTGGCGCCGCCGCCTTCGACCGCCCCGACCGCCGCCCGATGGGCTTCTAGCGAAAAAGCGCACACCTTTCAGAAAATCACATTTAGGTGCACTTTTCTTTCCGCCGGAAAAAGTGCACCTAATTTGCATATTCTCAATTAGGGGACAAAAAATCCCGTCCCAAATTTTGTCCCCTAATCTGCAAAACCGCAATTAGGGGACAACGTTCGCAAGGCCTGCGGGCGCGCGGAGCGACCGCACCGGGCGGCTGCATGCCGAGCGGCGACAGGCCTCGGCGTTCGATGCGGTATCCGCCGAACGCGCCGGTGGCGCGGAGGAAGGCGTCGGTCCGAACGACACAGTTCCGAACTGCACAGTTCCGAACTCGCCGTTTCGGAACAAGAGTCAAGCCGAACGCAACACGAGATTCAAGAGAATGCGGCCGCTTCTTCGGGGAAAACCTTCCCCGTTCTCCGGCCTGTCGACAACAGGACTTCAGGACGGCAGGACAACAGTCTTCCCGCCCCGCAATCCTTCGGTCACAGGGGGCGCGACCTTTTGTCCTGAGGTCGTTTCGTCCTGTCGTCGTCCGGCCGCGGAGGGGGGAAGTACTTCCCCGTTCTTCGGCCTGTCGACAACAGGACCTCAGGACAGCAGGACAACAGTCTTCCCGCCCCGCAACCCTTCGGCCACGGGGCGCGACCTGTTGTCCTGAGGTCGTTTCGTCCTGTCGTCGTTCGGCCGCTTCTACGGCTCCGCCGCAGCCCGTCCCGTGCAGTCGGGCCATTTTGAGCAGCCCCAGAACGGCTTTCCCGCGTTCGGGCCGGACTTGGCCGTTCGCTTCCGCATGGGGGCGCCGCATTTTGGACACGGCGGGGCCTCTCCGTCTCTGGTCTCGAGCCGCACCTGCGTGAGTCTCTCCCGAAATCCGCCCTTTTCGACAAATGCCTCTCCCTGCCGTTGCAGAAGGTGCGAAAGCATCACGACCGTCCGCTTGCACAGGATCAGGAGCGTGTTCGCGGCGGAAATCTCGCCGGCGTCCGTGAACGGGGCGAGCCGCCGCTGCTGCGAGAGAATGTAGACGCCCGAATCGTGAAATGGATCGGTCCAGTCGCCGTGCGGCTCCAGTTGCCAGTCCGCCACGCTACGGGCGTCGTCCGAGTCTCTGGCCCACGGAGCCGAACCGCGCTGAAGCAGTTCCATTTCAAAGTCGCCCAGAAGTTCCACAAGGCTGGCGCGGGCGACGTCAATCAGCCGCATTTCGTCGGCCTTCGACGTCGAAGCGCGTTGCGACCCCTCCATGATGTTGGCCCGTCCGGAACGCGCCGCCTGGGTCATCTGGTCGTATTGGCGCCCTTTCGGATCGTTTTTGAGCGTAAGGAAACGCTCGCAGTAGCGGCGCGTTTCGAGTTGGATCAGCGAGGCGAACAAGAAGGCGTCCAGTTTGCGGTAGCCGCCGCTGGGATCGAGAAGCGGTTTCATGAAAACGAGAATAGCCGAACGCCGTCCGGGTGGCAAGCGATTTCGTCCTGTCATCGTCCGGCCGCGGAGGGGGGATCCTGCCCCCTCTTCCGGCCTGTCGACAACAGGACCTCAGGACGACAGGACAACAGTCTTCCCGCCCCGCAATCCTTCGGTCACAGGGGCGCGACCTGTTGTCCTGAGGTCGTTTTGTCCTGTCGTCGTCCGGCCGCGGAGGGGGGGGGCGCGCCCCCGTTCTCCGGCCGTAAGATTTCCCCCGCCTTCCCGGAATCGTCCTTGGAGCGGCCCCTTGCCGCTCCGGTTCCACTGCATGCACGGCCAAAACGCAAGATTCCCGTCGCAGCGGCGCTCCGTTCGGAACGCCGCTGCGACGGGATTTTGCTTGTCGCCTGCGGGGCGGTATGGTATGCTCGGCCTCGACAAACGAACCCTTCCGCGAATCCAACAATTCTCGGGCAGCTCATCACTGAGAAACGGCCAAACGGCGCCTCGGCGCCGGTTTCACGGAAGAGCAAACTGTCGTGCGCGCCCATGGCGCGTCTCCGGCATGTTCTCTTCCAGGCGCTTGGCCGTGCCTTCAGTGAAACACCCACCGGAGGCGCGCCTTTTCTTTGCCCGAAGGCCGCTTCCGCAACCCCTCGGGCAAGGAGACTCCCGCCGTGCATGACGTCTACAAGGTCGTCAAACAGCTCTGGCTCGCCGTTCTCGTCCCGGCGGCCGTGACCCTCGCGCTGCTGGTCCGCTACGAGGACTGGGATGCCGCCCACGCGCACACGTCCTTCCAGGTGTTCTTCTGGATCACGGTCGGCATCCTCGTCCTCATCGGCGTCGCGGGCAACGTCCTGATGTTCCGCAGCCGCGGCCCGATGCTCCTTCTGGAGAACCTCGGCGTCCTCGGCGCCCTCACCATCCTCGTCTCCGTCGCCACGCTCGTCGCCACCTTCCTCTTCGTCCTCGCCGCCATCGCCACGATCTTCAAGAAGGACAACCGATCCTACCGGCATTAGCGGCGGAACCGACTTTCGCAAGTTTCATCCATTGAAAGGACATCAAGTCATGCCAAATCCAATTGAAGATCTGTCTAAACAAATCAACGGCCTTGTGTTCCGTTGTCGACAGAGCCAGAACGCATTTGATGGCTTCAAAGAACGCTTCAATCAGCTTAATGAATTCTATAGCCAGAATCGTTATAAAGTTGTCTTTATCGGCGAGCCTGGACGCGGGAAAACAACAATCATTTGCAACTGGCTCGGTCTTCTCCAGTCCGAAATAATTGGTCGCCGAAACATCGATGCGACTTCTCTTTTGGCAACAGCAAAAGGTCGTACAACGGTGGCGGAAGTTCACATTCGCCAGTGTCCCGAACCTTCAAGCCATATTCGAGTTGAATATCTTCCAGTTGAACAGCAGAAGATGTACATTAAAGAATTCTGTGACGACTATTATCAACGTTGTGCAGGCTTGGTGCCCGATGTTACCGATGCCACGGCTTATGCGGACGAAGACAGAACTTCTCATGACAACGCTGGAGGGAGAACTGCTGATTCACCGCACCTTGAAATTGATCGACTCATTCGCAACATAATAGATCTCCCTTTGCAGCCCCAGTCGACTCCGTATCCTGATCCGAATCGCGAGGCCCAGCGTCAGGAGATTATCAGAAGTGTTCTTCGCTACGGTTCTACAGAAGAATTCTACAATGAGATGGTTCGGCGCGCCAATCTTGACAATCGTCAGCAACGTGACTTCGAACTTGAACATGGCGACAGGTTCCGCGAAGAACTTGCAAGATTGTTTAGGGAGCTCAACAATGGCAATCTTGAAACCGCTTCGATTCCGAGACGAATCGACATTGATTTGTCGCCGGGCGATCTGGATCTCCATCTTCCGGAATTTGTTGAAGAAGTCATCGACACAATCGGGCTAGACGCGTCGGTTCGCGATGATCTCCAGGAACTGCTCAAATCCCCATCCACGCTGTGTGTTCTCGTCGATGGACTTGAAGCCCCTCCTTCCCCCAACATTCGATCGCTGTTGGAGAATACGTTTCTTACGGAGCTGCACGATCTTCCGCAAAGAAAAGCGGCTCTATTCATCAACACGACGCCAGACGCATTGAGTCGTGTGAATGGCGCAGACGGCGATGTGGAGCTTGGCAAAGAAATCAAGCGACAAGAGATCGATCGTGTCGTCACGCTGGGGAACATCCCATACAATATCAACAACACACTTTTCGAAAATCCATGCGGGGCGTACGAGATCGCTCAAAGCGCTAACATGCATCGAGGTTTGAGACAGCAAGCAGGGCGCAGGGCGCAATCCTCCATAGTCGACTATTATGCGGATGAAGCCGAAGCGTTTCGCCAAAGTGTCGATGACCACCTCGGGAACCTCATCACAACTACGAGACGGTATTGTGAAGAACAGTCCAACTATATTCGGCTACAAATCGATCGGTTGAAAGAGTTTGACAATGGCCTTGACGGACGCATTCAAGCGGCGCTGGAAGCCATCATATCCGCAGTTCGTCAACAACGCGACGATTTCGCCAGTCGGCTTGATGGTCGTGTTTCGGATCATTGTCGAACAATCGCCTACCTTGCGATCTACCAGTGCCACTGGGCCACTGCTCGAGCCGCGAATCGTCGTTATGGCGGTTACCGGTGTTTCCATCATGATATCTATCAGCAAATCCGACAGGCCGGTCAACTGATTCTGAAGAAGGAAATGAAACCGCGCATCGATGACATTAAGCGCGCGTTTGGGCCTCACAACGACAATGAGGAAATCAAGCCGATCTTGGACGGACTTCTCCAAGGGGTCGCTGCCGATGAACTTCGGCTCAGCAATCGAATTGGTGAAGAATTCCTCCAATGGTCTCTTGGCCTCTTCGCCCCGCGTACGTTTGAGAACCCTTTTTGGAACCAAGTGCAGGGTATTGTCGGACGAGGTTACCACTCCCGTGTGTATGGCGAATATCTCGGCATCATCGGGCGTAGTCGCGATTGCGTCAGTAATCTGATTCAAAATGCTGTTCTCGAGTTGTTTGACAATCTCTTGAATCGACTTTGCGCCGGTTCCCGCCGACCATAATTTCGGTGTCGAAGAATTTGTTTCGATTATGTACAAAGTTGTTTTCATTGGTCAGCCCGGAAGAGGAAAGACAACGATCATTTGCAACTGGCTCGGTCTTCTTAAGGCCGACATTGTCGGTCACTCGGATGTTGATGCTGTTTCGCTCCTTCCAACGGCAACAGGCCGTACGACGGTGGCGGAAGTCCACATTCGCCAATGCGCTGAATCTTCAAGCCATATTCGAGTTGAGTATCTTCCGGTTGAACAGCAGAAGACTTACATTAAAGAATTCTGTGATGACTATTATCAACGTTGTGCAGGTCTGGTGCCCGATGTTACCGATGCCACGGCTTATACGGACGAAGACAGAACTTCTCATGACAACGCTCGGGGAAAAACTGCTGATTCACCGCACCTTGAAATTGATCGACTCATTCGCAACATGGTAGGACTCCCTCTGCATCGTGAGGCCCAGCGTCAGGAGATTATCGGAAGTGTTCTTCGCTATGGCTCTACAGAAGACTTCTGCAACGAGGTGGTTCGGCGCGCCAATCTTGACAACCGTCAGCAACGCGATTTCGAAATTGAACATGGCGACGGGTTTCGCGAAGAACTTGCAAGATTGTTTAGGGGCCTCAACAATGGCAATCTTGAAACCGCATCGATTCCGAAACGAATCAACATCGATCTGTCACCTCAAGATATCGACCTCCATCTTCCGGAGGATGTTGACGAAGTCATCGACACCATCGGTCTTGACGAATCTGTTCGCGACGATCTTCAGGAACGGCTCAGGAATCCGTCCGCGATTTGTGTTCTCGTAGACAGACTAGAAAACCCTCCATCACAACCCATTCGCTCGTTGTTGGAATCCATTCCTACGGACGAACACGAAATTGTGAAAAGAAAGACAGCTTTATTCATCAATTCGAATTGGGACGAGTTGAGTCGTGTGAATGGCGCAGACGGCAATCCGGAGCTTGGCATAGAAATCAAGCGTCAGGAAATTGACCGCGTTGTCAGGATGGGAAACATTCCATACGATATTAACAACACGCTTTTTGAAGACCCATGTGGCGCGTATGTCGTTTCTCAAAACGCTAGCATGCACCGTGGTTTGAGACAGCAAGTAGGGCGCAAGGCGCAATCTTCCATAATTGACTATTATGCTGAAGACGCCGAAGAGTTTCGCTTGAGAATCAATGACCATCTTGAAACAATTGCCAGGCAGTTACGGTTTTCCGAAGTCCGGGTCGAATTCACGCGGCTCAAGGACCGGACGATTCCGGCGATTCGCGCGAAACTCGACGCCGCGCAGGCGATCGGCGTCGGAATGACGATGGTCGCGGAGCGGTTGGCCGAGCTGGAAGACGCGCTGGTCGCTTGCAAGAAAAGGGCAGACGACGGCGCAACTGATCTTGAAACGGCGGAATCCGACGCGGTAGAGCTGAAAAAGAGTGCCGATCTTTTGGAAGAAGAAGCGCGCAATACACCAATACTTGCCGACATCGTAAGAAAGTCATGTGGTCTTACGGATACAGCCCACACGGACGACGACGCGCCTCCCTTTGTAAGGGACGAGATGAAGACCGTCCAGCGCGTTCTGGAAATCCTCGTGAATCAGACGGATTGGAGGAAGGCAAAGAAGGCGGCCTGCATCTTGGAAAAGGCTGAAGAACGGAAACGACGGTTGGATGCACTCGTCTGCGAGTGGCGAAAGTTGGCGCGCAGACTGGACGAAATTGGGCGTTTGGAAGAAAGGACAGAAGCGGTATGGAGGGGGCTTCTCTGGCGGAATCCGTCTTTTGCCCCGCGTCGCGACCAAATGGCAAGTTCAGTCCAATCTTCCGGACAGTTCACGGACGCATTATTGAGAATCACGGACTATACGAATGCTCTGAATTTGTCATTGGAGCAACTCAACGAAGAACGGACGCGACAACTCGATTCATTTCAGGCGGCGGCGACGGAACGGCTCGGAGAAAGTCGGGCAATCCTTTGCCTGCACCATTTCGAGCCTCGGCCGGCAGTTTTGTTTGAACGAACTCGGCAAGGTTCGTTTGAAGATCGCTGTTGTTGGATCTTGGATTGGTATGAATTGCTGTTTTCGCTGTATGGCGAGAGACAGAGAAATGCAATGGAGGGGGGCGGCGGCAGTTCACTTCCGGCCAGAGCGTTTCTTCGCTTGTGCGAGATCGCCGGTACGATTTCGGTCAAGGACGAAACGGTCCGGGATCTTGTCGCAAAAAGCCGGGATTGGGATGCCTTGAGCAGACAGATTGAGGAGATGATGCCTGTCGACGAGGGGCAGAACGACGACGGTCATCGGAGGATGTTCGAACAGGCGAGAACCGCGATCCATGAACTGACGGAGTTGTGCGACGATTGCCAGGTTCATTCTGTGGAGGTTCAAGGTGCTTTTCAGCGTTTGTGTGAGGCGTCCGAGTGGATTCGCAACAACCGTCTTCCACGTGAGCGAACGCTGTCGGCGCGCCAGAAAATCGAAACGGACTTCCAATCTCTTGAGGCTCTTGACATGCCGATTGACTCGGCGGAACGGGACCAATTGTTGGGAAGGGGCGACACCCTGTTGCAACAAAGCGATTTTCAAGGCTCGAAAGACGCCTTCGAAAGTTGTCATGCCGGGCTTGTGAACCGCATCGGCCAGCTGACTCCGCGGCTTGTCCTTCGAATTACGATGCCAGAAAAGTGCCGAGCCCTGACGACCACTTTCTCCGTTGTCTCGCCGCAGGGGAATCCGATTCATTTCGATGTCAATGAAGCGAGAAATCAGGAATGGGATAAGCTTGAGCCGGAAGTCGTCTACAAAACGCACGGCTTTCGTTGCTATGTCGCGGGTCGGACTTCGGTCGGAACTTTTTCCAATTCGGTTGATGTCGGTCTTATCGACTGGCACGGCATTCGGGAAATGGATGTCTCCCTCTGGGCGGATCGGTTCTCATTCCCGTTGCCCGGAGCGGCTACTCCTCTGGAGTTTCGCCGCGCGCCGAATGGGTTGTGGTATTGCGTTCAAGCGACGACGATTACTCAGTTTAGAGCGCTTGTCATTACTACGCGAAGTGTTAATGTTTTCAACCAGTTGCGTTCCAATGTTTGCGCCGGAATGACCTGGAACGAAGCGGTCAGTTTTGCGACGAAAGTGACAAACTATGCACTGGAAACGGGTTTTCGATTGCCGGACGGAACTACTCCGATATTTCGACTTCCAAGTCCTGCGGAATGGAAACTGGGTTCACAATATGGGGCAAGGATCTTTTCCTCGATATGTTCTCAGTTCCAAGAGTGGTGCACAGAGAAGAATGAAAGGTCCGCATTTCATTGCACAATCAAGAGACGAAATACCCAATGGTTGTTCCATCAAGATTGGGATTGCAAAACAGATTCATTTCCATTCGGAACGGGTTATGATTCCGTCGGTTTTCGCCTTGTTTGTGAATCAACCTGATCGTGGAAGAAGCATGGCTCCGGCCGGATGATTCCAGGGCCGGCCCGGCAGGCTCTGCTGACCGATGTGCGAAAGCTGGGGCTGACGCGGGAGGAGAAGCAGTCGAAGGCGGCGCCCAGGGCCACGACCGCGGACGAGTAGTGCCCGCGGCGCATGGATGTCTCTTGCATGCGCGCTCGGGAATCGTGTAGAATCCGGACCGTACGGGAGTTTTCATGCGTTCGAGCGGATTCGATGACTCGCGGCCGATGTTCTACATGGTCACGCTGAAACGCCTGCCGGGGAGGCAGGCGCTCTCGGCCATCGTGGAGCCCGGCCGCTGCGAGATGAACCCGACCACCAGGGCTTTCGTGAACTGCATTCGCAACTTCCATCTCGGATGCACCGCCATCGAGCTGATCGAGTGCTTTCGGTCATGCCCGACCATGTGCTCCTGCTGGTGAAGATCCGCGAGCAGGTAGGAGCACGACTCGTAGGAGACCTGGCCCCGGCGGGCGGCGCGGCAGGAGGGGCGGCGGCTGGCGCGGCGGGTGGCGCGGCAGGCAGCGCGGCAGGCAGCGTGGCAGGCAGCGCGGCAGGCAGCGCGGCAGGCAGCGCGGCGGCTGGCGCGGGTAGGTGGGGCGGTAGGCGGGGCGGGCGCTGCTGGCCGCGCTGCGGAAGCTGTGGCTCGAACGGGA
>CAMOSH010000084.1 GCA_946624575.1 uncultured Verrucomicrobiota bacterium | reverse complement strand
CGGTGAGCGTTGCGGCGGACTGGTCCGCCGCCCCGTTGCGCGGCGTCAGCCGGAGGGGTGCCGGTGAGCGTTGCGGCGGACTGGAGTCCGCCGCCCCGTTGCGCGGCGTCAGCCGGAGGGGCATCGGTGAGCGTTGCGGCGGACTGGAGTCCGCCGCCCCGTTGCGCGGCGTCAACTGGAGGGGTGCCGGTGAGTGTTGCGGCGGACTGGAGTCCGCCGCCCCGTTGCGCGGCGTCAGCCGGAGGGGCGGCGGTGAGCGTTGCGGCGGACTGGAGTCCGCCGCCCCGTTGCGCGGCGTCAGCCGGAGGAGTGCCGGTGAGCGTTGCGGAGGACTGGAGTCCGCCGCCCCGTTGCGCGGCGTCAGCTGGAGGGGTGCCGGTGAGCGTTGCGGCGGACTGGAGTCCGCCGCCGCGGTCATGTCGCGCTGGAACTAGAGGACATCCCGGCCACGCGAGCGCGGAGGAAGTCAAGCGCGGCGGCGCGATCGGCGATGTTTCCGGCAATCTGCTCCTCGTAGCACTCCGAAAGCAGCGGGCCGAAATACGGCCCCGGCTTCAGGCCCATGGCGATGAGGTCACGCCCCATCACCAGAGGTTCCGGCGGTTTTTTCTCGATGGAAAGCTCCAGAATCCGCCCGCGGATGGAGCGCACGATGGAAAGCGACGGATTCGAGTCCGGGGACTCGCCGGGCGGCGTGGTGGCGCGCACGTCGCATTCTACGAGGTCGGCCAGCAGGTCAAGACGCCCGACATCGATTGAAAGGCGCCGCCAGGCGCGCGCTCCGGCGTTCTCCAGCATCAGCGGCACAGGACGCATGTGATACTGCACGAGCTTCGCAACGAACGACGCGAATTTCTCCCTGTTCCACAGCCGCAGCACGAACGAGCGAGTAGGCTCGGCTCCGACGAGTTCGTGACCATACGAATGAAGGCGCCCGTCCTCGCCGCGGGCGGTGGTGGCAGGCTTGCCGAAATCGTGGCAGAGCGCGGCCAGGGAAAGCGCCAGACCGTCGTCGCGGTCAAGACCGCTGGTCATCGCCACCGATGCGTCAAGCGCCAGCAGCGAGTGGCGCCAGACATCGCCTTCGGGATGGAAAATCGGGTCCTGCTGGCATCCAGGCAGAGCCGCGAGTTCGGGATAGAACCGCAGCCAGCGGCATTCGCGGAGAAACTCCAGGCCGCGCGACGGGATTTTTCCGGAAAGCAGCAGCTTTTCCCACTCGGCCGCAAGCCTCTCGGCCGGAAGCACGTCCTGTGTCATGGACGCGCAAAGCTCCACCGTCTCCGGGGCGGGGCGCAGAAACGGAAAACGCGCGAGAAACTGCATTCCGCGCAGAACGCGGAGCGGATCTTCCGAAAAATGATTCGAAACGTGGCGCATGATCCCGTGACGCAAATCGTCCACGCCGCCGTGAGGATCGACGATTTCCAGAGAAAGCGGGTCCACCATGATCGCGTTGACCGTGAAATCGCGGCGCGCGGACGCCTCGGCGGGACCCAGATCGGGATCGGCCGACACCGCGAAGTCGCGGTGTCCCTCGCCAAGACGCGTTTCGCGCCGCGGCAAAGCGACATCCACGTCGAGGTGATGGAGCTTCACCACGCCGAAGCTCTCGCCCACCTCGTCGAGGCTCCAGCGCTCCGAAAGCGCAGGAAGGAGCGCCGACGCCGGGACACCGTGGACTTCGACGTCAAAATCGTGGCATTGGCGAGAAAGCAGCGCGTCGCGGACGCAGCCGCCGACAAGAAACGCGCGCCCCCCGAGCGAGCGCGCCACACGCGCGACCTCGCGGGCGGCATCGAGCGACGGAACGGATTGTTCAGGGGCAAGCGCCTTCAGCGCCAGATCCAGGCGCGGCGGCGAAACGTCGGACTGAAATCCCGACGTGGCAAAAAAACCGGTTTTCCCGTTTTCGATTTCGATTGCCATGACTTTTGAAAGTTTGAAAGTTTGAAGGTTTTTAGCCACAAAGAACACAAAGTAAATTTGGATGGAGGGGCGTCATCCGCCGCCAAGCGCATCGATGTCGCAGGCGACGGAAATGTCGCCATTTGCGGGAATGGCGTTGATCGCGGCGCGCAGACGTCCGTGAAGGACGTCGGAATCTGGCCCCCGCAGGGAAATCTGGAAGCGCCAGACGCCATTGGACTTTTCGATTGGCGCCGGCCCTGGCTCGCCAAGAATCCAGTCAGGGCGGTCGCGGCCGATTGCATCGGCAAACCGCGCCGCGTACGACTCGGCCGCATCGCGCGAGGCGCTGCGGACCGTGACCAGGCAAAACCGCGAAAACGGCGGATAGAGCAGCTCCTCGCGCTCGACGAGTTCCGCCGCCGCGAACTCCGCATACGCCTCGCGCGCAGCCAAAACAATCGCGGGGGCGTCGGGACTGCGTGTCTGGACTATCACGTCGCCGGGGCGTTCGCCGCGCCCCGCGCGCCCCGCCATCTGCGCCACGAGCTGGAACGTGCGCTCCGACGCGCGAAAATCCGGAACGCAGAGACTGGCGTCGGCGTCGAGTATCCCGGCCAGCGTGACATTTGGAAAATCCAGTCCCTTGGCTATCATCTGGGTTCCGACGAGAATGTCGGTCTTGCCGGCACGAAAACGCGACAGTATTTCCTCGTGCGAGGACTTGCGCGTGGTGACGTCAAGATCCATGCGCTCGATTCGCGCCTTCGGGAAAAGCGTCCTGGCGACGGACTCCACCCGCTGCGTGCCGACGCCGGCCAGGCGCTGCTCGGGGGCGCCGCATTCGGGACACACCGCCGGGACGCGCCGCCAGGCGCCGCACACATGGCAGCGCAACACGTCGTCGTCGCGATGATACGCCATGCGGACGGAGCAGTTTTCGCATGTTTCGACGTGACCGCACGCCGGGCAGGCGACGCGCGGCGCCCAGCCGCGGCGGTTGAGCAGAAGCATGGTCTGCTCGCCGTATTCGAGCCGTGTCCTGATCGCGCGCACGAGGGTGTCGGAGAAAATCAGGCCGCTTCCGCCGCCAGGAACTCCGCCGGCGCCTGGAGAGGCCTCGACGCGCATGTCCACGATCGTGGTTGATGGCAGGCAGCCGGACGTGGCGCGCCTTTTGAGCGACACCAGGGCGTACTTGCCTATCGAGGCGTTGCGCCAGGATTCGAGCGACGGAGTGGCGGATCCGAGCACCACGGCGCACTTCTCGGCGCGGGCGCGGACCACGGCCACGTCGCGGGCATTGTAGCGCGGTGTCTCGTCCTGCTTGTAGCTGGGCTCGTGCTCCTCGTCTACGACGATTAGACCGAGCCGACGCACCGGTGCGAAAAGCGCGGACCGGGGACCGACGGCTACGCGCGCCTCGCCGGAATGGAGCCGGTGCCACTCGTCGTGGCGCTCGCCTGGACCGAGCTGGCTGTGCAGCACCGCCACCACCGGCCCAAAGCGCGACACGAACCGGCGTATCGTCTGCGGCGTCAGGGAAATCTCCGGAACGAGGACAATGGCGCCGCAATCCCGCGCGAGCGCCTCGGCAATCGCCTGAAGGTAGACTTCGGTCTTTCCGCTGCCGGTGATGCCATGCAGAAGAATCGGCTTGGAAGACCCGGAATCCGGCGGCAAGGCCGCGACGATGGCGCGAAGTGCGGCGGACTGCTCGTCGTTGAGCCGAAGAGGTGCTGACGGCGCTATGCGGCGGGCGGCAAGAGGATCGCGGCGGCAGATGCGGGTGCCGATCCTGACAAGGCCGGCCTCCTCCATGCGTCGAATAGTCTCCGGCGCGACGTGCCAGGTTCTGCAGAATCCCGAAAGCAGCGACTCCCCCTCGCCAAGCCAGCCGAGAATCTCCGCCTGCCGAGCCGTAGGTTCGGGGCGGGCGCCGGATGCGCCGGACGCGCCTGCCCCCCCGGACTCACTTGCGTCGCCAGGATCGACTCTGGAAATGGTGCGCTCGCGCGCAAAGCCGTCGCCCGAGCCTACGCGCGCCGACCGCATCCGTGGCGGGAGCATCGCGCGCAGGCACAGCCCGAACGGCGCCATGTAGTAGCGCGCCATCCAGAGTGCCAGGCGCAGAAGCGGCAGCGAGACCGCAGGATCGCCGGGTTCCACGGCGCGCAGAGGCTTCAGGACACCGGCGAAATCCGACGCGTCGCGCCTGGAAAGCACGGTGCCCTGCTCTTCGCGGCGCCCTAGCGGAACTAGAACGCGCGCGCCGGGCACCGCCGCCGCATCAAGCTCCGGCGGTATCTCGTAGTCGAACGCGCGGTCGACAGCACCGTCCAGCGCTACGCGGGCGACGGGCACGACTCACGCCTCCGCGCCTTCGCCGCCGGAGGCGTTTTCCGCCGCCGCAGGTTCGATTTCGATCGGGGCGTAGGGGTCTGCCATCAACTCCAGGCAGCCGCACGCCTCGGAAAGGGCGCGCGAAAAACCTGGCGCCGACGCCCAGCGAGCATCCGGCTCGTCCGCCACCGCCCGCGCCACCACGCCGCGCACCGGCTCTGGGAGCGCGGAAACGTCGGGGCGAACACCTGAAAGGATGTCCTGGGCCGTAGTTCCGGCCGGATACGGGAAGCAGCCGAGGAGCATCAGGTACGTCATCACGCCAAGCGCGTAAATGTCCGAGGCCGGCGTCACCAAATCGCCGCGCAGCTGTTCGGGGGACATGTATTCCGGAGTGCCGACGACGATGTTTTCGCGACGGGAAAGTTCGTCGTTCAGAGTCGCGGAACCGAAATCCAGCACCTTCGCGACACCGTCTTCCGTGATCGTGCAGTTTTCCGGCTTCAGGTCCTTGTGCACTACATTGTGGGCATGGGCGTATTCGAGCGCGTCGGCAATCTGCCGGATGATGCGGCACGTGCATACGACTGAAAGGGCTCCGCAGTCGGAAAGAATCCGGCGCAGAGTCCGACCGCGCACCAGCTCCATCACGATGTAATGGCATCCATTGTGAACCTGGAAGGAGTAGATTCGCAGGATGTTGCGGTGCGAAAGCTGCATCGTGATGCGGGCCTCGTCCTTGAACGAGGCCATGACGCTCGCATCGTCGAGCAGCTCGTGGTTCACGACCTTGATTGCGACATCGATTTCAAGAAACTTGTCGCGAGCGCGGTAGACGGTGCCGGTGCCGCCCCGGCCGAGAATGTCGATCAGCTCCCAGGCGTTGGGGTCCGGACCTCGGAAAACCGGGGGCGCCGGCGGTGCGGCGGAACTTTCGGTGATGCGGCGCGCGAGGGCGCGGGACTTAATGGAAGCCCCGCCGAGGCCGTGGACTACAAGGACCTTTGGCCCGGCGCGACGGCCGCCAGCGGCATCTGCGCCGGCGGCGGCTGGCTCCGCCGCCGCGTTCGGCGCGGCGGCACCGGAATACTCGGCTCGAAGCGCGGCGGCAAGCTCGTCCGACACCGCCTTGCGCAGCGACATGTTCGTCCACGGCCGCGGAGTGAACGATCCAGGCACTCCGGTTTGCGAAAGCAGCGCCTTGGCGCGCATTTCCATCGCCGGTTGGCCCGTGAACACGACGCGAACGCCAGGGGAGGCCAGACGGGCAATGGAGACGAGCGTCCGGAAATCGGCGTGCTCTGTCGCCAAATCGCACACCCAGACCGCGGTCACCATCGTCGAAAGCGCGTGCCTGGCCAGCGTAGGCGACGAAACCGTCACCACGACGCGGTCCGGCGCATCCAGGAGACGCTGCGCCTGACTCTGGGGATTCGGATCCAGAACGACCACTGTGCGCGGGGCGCTCATCGTGCGAAAAGCCCCTCCACTGCCGCAAGCACGGCCGCCGGCTCCGGCATGCGGCCGGGGCCGGACACGCCACACGCGAGCTCCCCTTCGGGCGGAGTCATCACCACGACGCCGCGACGGCGCAGAAGCGCAAAATTGTCCTGAGTCGCGGGATTTTCCCACATGCCGGCGTTCATGGCCGGCGCCAGCAGCTTCGGGCGGCGGCAAGCAAGGGCGACCGACGAAAGCAAATCGCCCGCATAGCCGTGCGCCAGCTTGGCCGCGGTATGCGCAGTGCACGGCGCCACGACAAATGCATCGCACCAGTCGGCAAGCGACACGTGCCCTGGCACCCAGTTCTCCGGCTCGGCGAACGCGTCAAGCGCGACCGGCCGACGAGAAAGAGTCCGGAACACGAGCGGAGTCACGAACTTCGTGGCGGCCTCGGTCATGACAACGGCCGTTTCAGCACCGGCCTTGGAGAAAAGCCGCACAAGCTCGCACGCCTTGTAGGCGGCGATGGAACCCGTCACGCCAAGCGCGATTTTCCTACCTTGCAGGATTCCGGCCATCACGGTCGGCCCTCCGCGCCGGTTTTCGCCAGAACGAGCCCGCGCAGGCGCGCATACGCCTCGTCAATCTTGTCATTGAGCACGATTTCCATGAATTCCCCCTTGCGGGCGATCTCCCCCTCCGCGTTCGTCAGACGCATCTCGATCGTCTCCGGAGAGTCCTCTCCTCGCTTGACGAGCCGGCGGCGCAGCTCGTCGAGGGAAGGCACGTCTATGAAGACGTCCAGAAAGCCGCGCCGCAGGGCGGAGTCCTCCGGTTCGCGCATGACGATGGAACGCACTTGCGCGGCGCCGGCCACATCGATGTCCAGCAGAGCCCAGTCTCCGCGCGCGAGCGGCCCTTCGACTTCGCTCTTGAGCGTGCCGTAGCGGTGGCCGTGGACAAGCGCGTGCTCCAGGAAGAGCCCCGCGGCGATGCGCTCCTCGAACTGCGCGGTCGTGATGAAGTGATACGCCTCGCCGTCCTTTTCAAGACCACGCGGAGCGCGCGTAGTGCATGAAACGGAATAGGCGAAACGCGGAAATTCGGCGCGAAGCATCCGAATAAGCGTGGATTTTCCGCCTCCGGAAGGCGCGGTAAGAACTAGAAAAAGCGGATTTTGCATTGCGAAAGAAAACGGAATGCCGCCGCCGGCGCGTAAAAAACGGCGGCGCGCGGCCGGCGCACCCCGCTAGGTGGAGCTCGCCGACGCGCGAATTCTGTCATTTTCCGGCCGCAGATGCAACAACCAACCTCTCGACGCCCGTCGTGGCGAACACTGTCGGCTCGTACATTTCTTCGACATGCGCCGGCGGCAACATGAATGAACCGACGGACACGGCCTGCAGCGGACAGCAGAACTGAAGACTGTTTCCGGTGCCGAACACCACGATGCGATCGTCGCGCGTCTCGCGGTGGACAACCCAGGACGGATTGAGCGGCAGCACCGGCGATAGCCCCGCCTTCGCGAATGAGGAATTTGGCAGCGGCTCCAGCCCTGCCGGAAGCGGAAGCTGGATCACCGTTCCGCCAAGCGGCGACCCTTGCGCGACCTCTCCGGCGCCGTCTGGCGCGGGCTTTGCGACTTCGTCCACCTTGACCAGCATGTAGACCGTGTCGCCCTGCGAAATTCCGGAAAGCGGATCGACCTGTTTGCCTTCCGAATCGACGAACGAGCGCGACACGCGAATGCCGCTGGAGATCGGCGCGGACGCGGCAGGACCGAGCGCGGGAATCGCCGTGGTCTCGCGACGCAGGAAAAGAGTCTCCGTTGAATCGTTGCGCCAGGAGTATGCCGACAAAGCGGCGTCGCCGTCCTGCCGCACGACGAGACCGGATGATTTGGCAGAGGCACTCTGTTCATATTCGACGGGAGACGCGCCTCCGAAGCGACGCGCATGGGCCGCCAGCGCCAGCAGGGCGTGGGCGTTATCGGACGTAGTGCCCCAATGGCCGTCGGGCCCGGACAGACGGCGCAGGAGTCCGAGATTGGATGCAACCGCCGCCGCAAGTTCGCCGTCGGCATCGCCGTCCAAAGGCGCTTCGAGCCATGCGAGAAGCAGCCAGGAAGCTTCCTGGACGGTCTTTGCCGGACGACTCGTGCGCAACAGGCGCAGTCCGGCTTCTGGATCGCCGCTGCGCATCAGCGCGAATGCGAGGCGGGCGCGGGCCAATGGCGGCAGCGCGCTTTCCCGGTCAAGCATCCGCTGCACGGAGGATTGCACCGTTTCGCCGCCAATCGCGAGCGCCGCGATGGCCAGGGCGCGCGTCGGATCGTACTCGGCATTCGCGGCCTTTACTTCGTCCGGCGAGGAATTCCACGAAACTCCAGGCGTGCTACAGCGCTCGAGACTGCGCATCGCTTCGCGCCAACCAGTGCGCACGGATTCGGACATTTCGATGCGTTCGCGTTCCGCAACCGCAAGGAAACAGCCCGCCCAGGCGGAATACTCCTCGACTTCGCATCGTGAATCTGGCCAGACCCGGAAGCGATTGTTGTAGAGCATCGACGCCACCCTAGCCACGCCTGAACGCACCGTGGCGTCGGCTCGGCCTGGCGCATGGCAGACGGAATCGGCCAGCGCCCGCAGCGAACCCTGGGCTGCGACGAGCGGGAAACTGCGGCTCACGGTCTGCTCCAGACAGGCCCATTGGTAGTTGTCAAGCCAGCGCAGCGCCGGCGCGGCAAGGGCGGTCGTCCCGGAAAGCACCCGAATTTCGCCATGCGCGGAGGCTCCGCCGAGGAAGCCTTCG
The DNA here is from genome assembly GCA_946624575.1 of uncultured Verrucomicrobiota bacterium. Taxonomy (GTDB): domain Bacteria; phylum Verrucomicrobiota; class Kiritimatiellia; order RFP12; family UBA3636; genus UBA3636. The sequence goes on along the minus strand of CAMOSH010000084.1, from coordinate 7,759 downwards.
ACAGCCGGCAGAGTCGCGGTTTCCCCAGGCGCGACGGCAACCGTCTGCACGACCGTCTTCGCAGGCATAGGCGGACGCACCGGCAGATCAAACGCCGATTTGCGCCGCTCGCCAAGGCCCTCCGCCCGAAACTCGACTCTCCATGTCTCCTCTTCAGTCGTTTCAGGCACGCGCAGCGGCTCCGACACGAACGCGCTGCCATGCGCTGGCACCTCCACGACGCGTTCCGCGGAGGCGACAACACGACGCGCTGGCGCGGCTGTGGCAGCTGTGGCGGCGGCTGACGCAGGAGCGGAGCACTCGAAGAAGACGCGCACGGCGGCGGCGCTGTCGGTGTTGTTGTGCAACGTGCAGTTCGCGGCCGATTCGTCGCCGGCAGACAGAAAACGCGGGCCGTCGGCGTCGGCCACGAGCGACGGAACAACGGTGGCCGATGCCGCCGCGCCGGACGCCGCCGCGTCGCTCCAGGCCACGACCACAAGCCGGAGCCGCCCAGCGAAATCGGGAAGCTCGAAATCGGTTCCGGCGACTCCACCATCGAACGCAACGTCCGCTGCGGCGCGCACCATAGGCACGAATCGATGCGACGCGTCGGACGAAAGGCGCCTGGCAAGCGCGTCGGTGACTGCATCTTCGTCTTCATCGCCGCCGACGGCAATTGACGTCTTGAGCAGCGGCGCATCGGAAAATGGCACGAGCGCGTTCCAGGCGTCCCAGACAACGGCCCCGGAATGCCGCGGCCGACCGAAATGCGCGGCCGGATTCGGCACCGACTCGTTTGTCAGCTCAAGCAGGGCCGCATCCACCAGGAAAAACGTCGCGTGAACCCGCTCCCCCGGCCGCGGATCGACAAGCGCGGCCTCAGCGCGCACGCGCAGACCGCCCTCCGGAAGCTGGAAAATCGTCGGCTCGGACACTGAAAGTCCGATTTCGCGATCCGGATTCGCGACGCGCAGAATGCAGGCGCCCAGAGCGCGATGCGCCCGCCAGACGCCAGTTTGCGGAACGACTGGGCGAATCAGGGTCACCGCCACTTCGCACGACGGCGCATGGGCCTTCTGAAGCGGGATTTTGACGGTGTTTTCACCTTTTTCGAGCCGCGTGACGAAACGCTCGTGCAAATCGCGGCTCTGGACTGTCACAAGCGCGGTGCCGGCAAACGGCGCTCGCACGACAAGCCCGGCCTCGTCCCCCGGACGGTAGTTCTTGCGGTCCGGCGTGATTTCGATGCGCACCGGAGAGGCGGAATCGCCATCTTCATCGCCATAGTCCACATTGCCGCCTTCGGCCGAAGCATGGAAGTCGCGCGTGGTTTCAGGCCCCTCGGCAAATCCTTCCGGAGCATCGCACGTCACTATCAGGCGATATGCGCCTTCGGCGGCAGGAAGCTTCGCGCGCAATTCGGACACGGCCGCCGCCGAAGCGGTGAAATTAGTCGTGAAAACGCTTTTCTCGACTTTCGACGAACGCCACGTCCAGACACCGGAATTGTTTTTCTCCAACCGCGATTCCCACGAAACGGAAATGAGGTCGAGCTTCGCGCCAAGACCGGCGGCCTCGGGAGCCGGGGAGCCGTCCGGATGGACAAACTGCACTTCAGCCTGCAATTCGGAATCGGGAACCGCCGCACCCGTGCGCACCGCCACGTAAAACGGCCATGGATGGTACAGTGTGCTCCCGGACGCGGACACCCCGCGCCCTCCAGGCTCGAAGACCGTCGCCTCGCGCACGACCTTGACGACACCAGGTCCGCGCCCGCGCAGGGCCTCAAGCGCCGGATTGCCTTTCGCATCGCGAAACTCGAATTGCGCCTTGCCGTCCGTCCCAAGCGTCGTGGCCGCCGCCTCCAGAAAGAACGGCTTGAATTCGCGGCGGCGCGAACCCAGGCTCCAACCGCCGTCGCGCAAAGACTTCGGCATGAAGGAATCGACGTATTCCGTCCAGACCTTTGCCCTGGCCGCAAGCGCGGCCGCCGGAGTGCCAAACTGCCAGCGCGCCTCCGCACGCATCGTCAATCCGGTCGCCGCTGGATAGATCGCGGAGGAGGCGTCCGGCGCCTCCACCACGATTTTCGGCGGAGCAAACGCCTCGACGGAAAACTTGCGACGCGCCAAGACGCGCCCTTTCGCGCCTGGAAGCTTCAGGACCGCCGTCCAGGACCCGGACGGCTGCGAAACCGGCGCCTCCCAGCCCCCTGGAATCATGAAAAAACCGCGCTCGTCAGGCGTGACGTCGACAATGGACACGACATTGCCGTCCGGCCTGCGCATTTCCAGCTTGAGCTTTTGCGGCACGGACGGAGCAACGCCCGCCGCAGTCCGGACCAGCCCCTGAAGAAGCACTTTGTCGCCATGTCGGTACATTCCGCGATCGGAGAAGAGAAAGCCGTCCAGCTCTTCGTCGCATTCGGGAAAACGTTCGGACGGCCGCGTGGCTAGCTCTTCGGTTTCGCGGGCAGGGCAGAGTTGCAGGAATCCGTAACCGCCGCCAGACACCGTCGCGGCCAGATAGTCTGGATTCGGCGCATCCGGTTCGGAAGGAAGTGCGAGGCGCGCGACACCGTCGCCGTCCGTGGCGGCTGTGGCCAGAATTTCGCCATTGCGGCCATACAGCAAAACCTCAGCTCCGGCAATGGCCTGAGCCGTGGAGTAGCGCACCACCCACGCCTGAAGGCTCTTTCCAACCATCCTGGCGCAAATGCCGATGTCGGAAAAGCACACGAGTCTGCGATCCGAATCGTCGGGAGACGAAAGATCCTTATCCTTCACGGGAAACGAAGAAGCGGCGGATGTGGAAGTCCCGGAAGCGGCGGAAGCCTTGACGTCGGGGTGTTTTGGTCCGAACGCCTCGATCCGAACGCTGTAAAGCCCCTCTGGCAGCGGGGCGTCGATGAAATCCCCGAGCGAAAGCGCGTTCGTGGATACGCCGGGAGAATCAAGGCGAGCCAGCAGCGACGGTCCGGTCTTTTCACAGAAATCCTCGTCAAAAGAGGACGCCCAGTCGAAGCGGAGCGCGGGACCGATGCGCTCGGGCCTGACGCGATGGAGTCTGGCGCGCACGACCGCCGCATTATGCGTCCGAAGCTCAATGGCGTTGCTTCCGCCGGGAGCGAGATTGTCGCCTGGCGACAGGAATTGCACCGCCGTCCCGGGCTGCGGCACAACGAACGAAATCCAGTTCGTCGCCGCAATGCGCGCTGCGCCATGGCGCGAAACAAGCGTCGCACCGTCGCGGAACTTCGCGAAATAGCACTTTCCGGGAACAAACGCGCCGGTTAGCCGGACGCCGCTTCCGGACACGAAGTTCCAATCCATGTCGTGCCACCAAAGGTTGTCCACGTCTCCAAGCGCACGCATGGCGGGCACATCCGGTGAAATCACGAGATTGGACATGACGGAATCTGCGGTCACGTCGGCGCGCGTAAGCAGAAGCTTGACTTCGGCTAAGTCGGAAAACGGATTGAAGTCGGCCTTCGCCTTTTCAAACGCCACGGGATCCACCGCAAACTGCCGCGTCAGCACAACGGGCCGCTCAAGCGGCAAAAAACCGCCTGGCGCCGGAAAATCTGCTGAAATCTCGACCCTCAATTCGCCCATGGAACTCTCGACTTGCGGCATCAGTCCCATCAGCGAAGCCTCGGGTCTGGAGTCGAGCATGACGTCAAACGGAACGCGACGCCCCTCGAAGCACACCGAAATCCACTTGTCGGCGTTGACGACAACGTTGCTTGGAAACACGCCGGCGGCCGAACGCAGGATTGCCGACGGCTGTAAATCCGAAAAGTTTTCAGGATGAAACTTGTCAAGCTCGAACCACAATTGTTTCCTCGCATCCGGAACCGAAGGCGACGGGACGGACGGCGGCGGAGCGACGCACGGCGGCGTGGCTGGAGGGTCCGGAGGAGAACCATGGGGCGAGGAGACGTCTCCGCCCGGTCTAATGGCGTAGGAGACGGCAAAGCCGGCGGCGAATGCGAGCAACAGCTTTGAAATGGCGCCGACGGCATTGCGGCGCGACGCGGACGGAGACGAGGAGACGGTGCTTTCGTTCATGGCGATTGGAGTTGTTGGAAACAGTAAAAAAGAGGCGGCCACAGACGGTGAAAAACGTGGCGCTTGGAGAACTCATCCTATTGGAAACAGTACGCTCCAGTCAAACCAAAAATTCATGTCGTTTTTTGAAACGACCGCGCCGGAAAACCCCAAGATGGCAAATCCCGGCATTCGAAAAAAACGACTGTGTTCCACGTGGAACACTACCTCGTGATTGGCCTGGTCGATTTGGTCGATTTGGTCGACGACCGACAAAATCGACGATCGACCAAAACAATCGCGCCAGAACTACGCCCCGCGAGCACCGACACCAGCGAAAGACGGATTGTTCCACGTGGAACACTACCTCGTGATTGGCTTGGTCGATTTGGTCGATTTAGTCGATTTGGTCGACGACCGACAAAATCGACGATCGACCAAAACAATCGCGCCAAGCCACAGCACAGCGAGTACCTTGATTGGCTTTGATCCCTTTAGTCCCTTTGGTCCCTTTGATCCCTTTGGTCCCTTTGGTCCCTTTAGTCCCTTTAGTCCCTTTAGTCCCTTTAGTCCCTTTAGTCCCTTGGGGCCCTTGGGGCCCTTTACTCCCTTTAGTCCCTTTTGATCCCTTTGGTCCCTTTGATTCCTTTTAGTCGACAACCGCTCTCAAAAATCGCGCGCCAGCCCCCACCGACACCAGCGAAAGACGGATTGTTCCACGTGGAACAATGCCTCGTGATTGGCTTGGTCGATTTGGTCGATTTAGTCGATTTGGTCGACGACCGACAAAATCGACGATCGACAAAAACAATCGCGCCAGAACTACGCCCCGCGAGCACCGACACCAGCGAAAGGCGGATTGTTCCACGTGGAACACTACCTCGTGATTGGCTTGGTCGATTTGGTCGACGACCGACAAAATCGACGATCGACCAAAACAATCGGCACAAGACCCACGCCCCGCGAGCACCGACACCAGCGAAAGACGGATTGTTCCACGTGGAACATCCGTAGGAATGCGGAATTTCGGCCATGACTACGTGAAAGTAACATTTTGTGTTCAAAAGTAAAGCGACAGCGACTTTTTTGTGATAGCATTCGCACGTCTTTGTAACCAATGCGGCCAAATGAACACGAAAAATCAAAACTTCGACTGCACGGAACTCAGCCTTTCTGGAATCTGGAAACTCAGCGGCACCGATGACGATGGCAATGCGCTCGAATGCAGCGCGACCGTTCCTGGCGACGTCCATTCTGCGCTCTTCGACGCAGGCCTGATTCCCGACCCTTTCCACGGACGCAACGAGCGCCGCGTGCAATGGGTTGGAAGGCATGACTGGACTTTTTCCCGCAAGTTCGAAGTGGACGCCGCGTTTGCGACGCACCGCAATGTCATTCTGCGCCTCGAAGACTGCGACACGTTCGCAACGGTTTTCGTGAACGGCACTCAGATTGGCAAGGCGGGCAATCGATTCCGCCGCTGGGACTTCGACGTCAGACAGGCACTCAAGCCAGGCGAAAACGAAATTTCCATCACGTTCGAGAGCGCATGGATGCGCGGCGACGCACTGGCGGCCAAGGCTGGACGGCCATATCCCATGAGCGTTTCCGAAATCAACTTGTTCAACAACGGCGCATTCATACGCAAACCGGCCTGCCATCGAGGTTGGGACTGGGGCCTGGCGCAGATGACGACAGGGCCATGCGGCCGAGTCTCCCTGATTGCCTCCGACGGCGCGCGCATCGACTACGTCTATTCGACGCAGGAATTCAACGACGACCTTTCCCACTGCACGCTCCATGTCTTCGCGGAAATCGAGGACGGGCGCACGGTCGAATCGACAATCGAGATCGACAATCCTCCGCTCTGGTGGCCATCCGGACAGGGCGAACAGCGTTTCGTGCAAATCGGAATCGACGGAACTGGCCACGCCTCGCTTGTCGCAATGGACCAGAATAACGGCAAAACCGGCGCCAAAAAAGACGAATCGTCTCCAGAAACGTGTGCTCCCGGCTCAATGCGCACAGGTATGCCGAAAACGTCACTGGACGGAAAATTCGCGAAAACGCTTCGCATAGGTCTGCGCAAACTGGAACTGGACACTACCGGAGGCGCGGTGTGCTTCAAGATCAACGGCCGCCCTACGTTCATGAAGGGGGCTAACTGGATTCCATGCGATGCGTTCGATTCGCGGCAGACCCCGGATCGCTACCGAGAGCTTCTTGAAAGCGCCAAGACAGCCAACATGAACATGATACGGCTTTGGGGCGGTGGACAGTTCGAAAAGGACGTCTTCTACGACCTCTGCGACGAACTCGGCCTCCTCGTGTGGCACGATCTCATGTTCTCATGCGCAGTTTATCCGGCCGACGCCGCGTTTCTCGAAGAAATCCGCGCCGAGACCGTCCATCAGCTGAAACGCCTGCGCGACCATGCGTGCATAGCGCTTTGGTGCGGCGACAACGAATGCATCGGGGCGGCGCGCGGCTGGTTTCAGGACACAATCCCCGATTCGGAGCGCCCGAAATACATCGAAGAATGCCGCCGCCGCATCGAAACCCTCGAAGCCGCAGTCGCGGAGGCCGATCCGACACGCAGGTTCTGGCCGTCGTCACCATGCGCAGGCGAAGCCGACTTCGACCACGACGCCTGGCATGAAGACTCGCGCGGCGACATGCACTGCTGGGATGTCTGGGCCGAGAATGCGCCATTTTCAAGATACCTGAAATACAGACCTCGCTTCTGCAGCGAATTCGGATTCCAGAGTTTTCCATCCGCCGAAGTCGCCGCCACGTTCTGCACCAAACCTTTCGACGACGACTTCGAATGGCATCAGAAATGCCTTGGGGGCAACGACCGCATCAGAAAGACGATGGCAAGGCATTTTTCCCCGCCGGCCAATGCCAGGGAAGCGCTCTACCTCTCACAGGTGCAGCAGGCCATGGCGATTGAGACGGCGGTGGAAGCGTGGCGCACCCTGCGACCGCATTGCATGGGCACGCTCTACTGGCAGCTGAACGACCTCTGGCCAGTTTCATCGTGGAGCGGCATAGAATACGGCGGAAAATGGAAGCACCTGCACTACCGCGCACGAAGGTTCTTCTCGCCGCTCGCCATCGTCGCCAAACCGTCCCGCGACGGTCGCGACATCGAGCTCTGGGCCATAAACGACGCCGACCACACCGTCAATGCCAGCGCGACCGTAAGGCTCCTTTCCTTCGACGGCAACGTCCTCGCCCGCGAAACCTTGCGCGCGGCGCTACCGCCCAACGCCGCGACGCTACTCGCCTCGCGTTCAATCGAGTCGTTCGGCGGCAGAGCGGAACGCTCCGGACGCTTCCTCGCGCTCGAAATGGATGGTGCCCCGCGAAACGACTACTTCTTCGCCACATTCAAGGACGCGCCGATCCCTGCCGCGACCGTGACCACCGCGTTCGACGGCTTCCGGGTGACGCTCTCGACCGACGCCCCGGCCTTTTTCGTCTGGGCGAACGTCGAAGGGATCAGGGGAGAGTTCGATGACAACTCCTTTACGCTCCTACCTGGCGAACCGCGCACCCTAGTCTTCTTCCCGAAAGACGCCTCCACCACGCCCGACGCCTTCCGCCATGCGTTTTCGCTGACGCACATCAGTCCGTCCCGGTAGCGGCACGGCTATGCGTCGGCACGGTTATTTACCCTAAATGTCGCAGTTGAAGTGTCACACAGAGGCACAGAGGCACGGAGA
>CAMOSH010000083.1 GCA_946624575.1 uncultured Verrucomicrobiota bacterium | reverse complement strand
CTCCGTGCCTCTGTGTGAGAAAGTCTGTTCGTGTCAACTGCGTTTTTTAGGATAAATTTTCGCGGTGTCAAAAAAATCGGCGAAAAATTTGAAATCGGTACTTCACAAAAAAAGGAAATTGTGGGATAATCCGCCCCGTCTTCAACCCGCTCCGCGAAAGGCGGGGCATTCCGCATCCACAGAAAACGCATGAAATCAGCACTCGTCACCGGGTCGGCCAGAGGCATTGGCCGCGCCATCTGCGAAGAACTCGCCCGCTCCGGCGTCGCCCGGCGCATCGTCGTCTGCGACGTGAAAAAGGAGTGGTGCGACGAAACGCTGGCGGCGCTGCGCGCGATCGACGGCGTGGAGGCGGAATCTCTCGCGATGGACGTGTCGGACGAGGCGAGCGTGGTTTCCGCCGTGGCGGAGGCCGCGAAGATCTTCGGCTCGCTCGACATCGTGGTGAACAACGCCGGCATCACGCGCGACGGTCTGCTTGCCCGCATGACGGCCGAGAACTGGGATGCCGTGCTCGACGTCAACCTGCGCGGCGCGTTTCTCGTCACCCGCGAGGCTTCCAAGCTCATGATGCGGGCGCGCAGTGGCTCGATTGTCAACATCGCGTCCGTCGTGGGCCTCATGGGCAACGCCGGGCAGGCGAACTACAGTGCAAGCAAGGGCGGGCTGATTGCGCTCACGAAGACCGTGGCCCGCGAGCTCGGCAGCCGCGGCGTCCGCGTCAACGCGGTCGCGCCGGGCTTCATCAACAGCAAGATGACGGAAAATCTTCCGGATGCCGTGAAGCAGCAGATGCTTTCGATCGTGCCGCTTAGGAAATTCGGCGAAGTGCAGGACGTGGCGAAGGCTGTCGCGTTCCTCGCGTCGGACAATGCCGCCTACGTGACCGGGCAGGTGCTTTCGGTCAACGGCGGCATGCTCATGCCGTAGGACGGTTGAAAAGTTGAAAAGTTGAAAAGTTGAAAAGTTGAAAAGTTGAAAAGTTGAAAAGTTGAAGGATAGCGCTATGACCGCCGCTGCGAAGTTTCAGCGGCAGAGGACGAAAGGGATGAAAGGGGCATAAGAGACATAAGGGACGAAAGGGACATAAGAGACTTCTTTGCGAACTTTGTGTTTTTTGCGGCTAAAATTCAAACCATTAAACTCTCGAACCTTCAAACTTTCAAACCTTCAAACTTTCAAGCTCAAAAAAAATTTAAAATCCCATTTCCCAACCCCCAAAAACACAGGAACAACAAAATGACACTCGAAGAGAAAGTCAAGCAAATCGTTGTCGAAAGCCTCCACGCCGAAGCGTCGCAGGTCACCCCGGAAGCGTCCTTCGTGAACGATCTGGGCGCCGACTCGCTCGACCAGGCCGAACTGATGATGAAGATCGAAGACGACTTCAAGAAGTACGTCGGCGACAACATCCCGGAAGAGGACGCCGCGAAGTTCGAGACGGTCGGCTCCGTCATCGAATTCCTCAAGAGCAAGGGCGTCCCCGAGAATCTTGACTGAATTCCGCGCGTTCCAGTGTCTCGTCCTCTTTTTCAGACGAAACACTAGCGCGACAAAACCGGCCGGGTGCGGTGTCGCCCGCATCCGGCCGAGGTTTTCGCAGGACCAAGTCCCGCAGCTAGCGACTCCAGTTTTCACATTGCCGATTTGGCAGCCGCGCAGTCTGCCCGCCAGGATTTCACACGCGCCCGCGCGCGCGAGCGTAGCGGGGCGGCGGAAGGACCGAAGCCCGCAGGCGGGCGCGGTCGGATCGGCGGACTTTTTTCCAGACAACCCAACGACCGCGGCCTCGTGACGGCCGCACACCGCCATGCGCAAAGTCGTCATCACCGGAATGGGCGCCGTTTCGCCCATCGGCAACAACCTCGAAACCTTCTGGAACAACGCCGTCGCCGGCGTCAACGGCATCGGCCGGATCACCAAGTTCGACGTTTCCGGGGGCTTTCCCATCACATTCGCCGGCGAAGTGAAAGGCTTCAACGCGACGGATTTCGGCGTCGACGCGAAGATGGCGCGGCGCTGCGCCCTGTTCACCCAGTATGCGCTTGCGGCGGCGAAGATGGCCGTGGCCGACAGCGGTCTGGACTTTGCGTCGGAACCCGACCCGTACCGCTGCGGATGCACGATCGGTTCGGGCGTCGGCGGAATCGACATCACGGAAAACGAGGTGCTGCGCATGGAGCGCGGCAAGACGGCGAAGATATCGCCGTTTGCGATCCCGGAGATGATCGCGAACATGGCGGCCGGCATGGTGGCGCTCCAGCACGGGCTGCGCGGCCTCAACTACGGGGTCGTCTCGGCGTGCGCGACCGGGCTGCACAGCATTGGCGCGGCTCTGCGCGCGATCCAGCACGGGGAAGCGGACGTGGTGCTGGCCGGCGGAAGCGAGGCGCCGATCTGCCCCGTGGCGGTCGCGGGCTTCGCCGCCCTTCACGCGCTTTCCACGCGCAACGACGATCCCGAGCACGCGTCGCGCCCGTTCGACAGGAACCGCAACGGCTTCATCATGGCCGAAGGCGGCGCGGTGCTCGTGCTGGAGGAATACGAGCGCGCCCGCAGGCGCGGCGCCCGGATTTACTGCGAAGTCGCCGGCTTCGGCCAGACGTGCGACGCCTACCACATGACCGCGCCGATGCCCGACGGCGAGGCCGGCGCCCGCGCGATGTCCCTCGCGATGGCGGAGGCCGGCGTCTCGCCCGACGGCGTGGACTACATCAACGCGCACGGCACTTCGACGCCGATGAACGACAAGACCGAGACCGTGGTCGTCAAGAAGGCGCTCGGCGAGGACGCCGCGCGCAAGGTCTCGATTTCGTCCACCAAGTCGATGACCGGGCACCTGCTGGGCGGCACCGGCGCCCTCGAGACCATTGTCTGCGCCAAGGCAATCGAGACGGGCGTCATACCGCCCACCATCAACTACGAAACGCCGGATCCGGACTGCGATCTGGACTACACGCCCAACACGGCGCGCGAGCGCGTCGTCGACGTGGCGCTCAACAACTCTCTCGGATTCGGCGGCCACAACGCCGTCGTGGCCCTTCGCAAAGTCCGCTGAAAGAGCCGGTAGCCGTCCATCCGCACCACCTTCGTCCCAAAAGCCATGCCCGACAATCCCGACAACCAGAACCCCGAAAACGCCGACACCACATCCACCGCCCCCGCCGGGCAGGCCGCGCCCGCCGCTCCCGCCGACGGCGGGGCCGGATCTCCCGACGCGCCTCCCGCCGCCGCCCCGGAGACGCTCTGCGAGCCGATCCGGATCGAGGACGAGATGCACCAGAGTTTTCTGGACTACTCCATGTCGGTCATCGTCGGGCGCGCGCTGCCGGACGCCCGGGACGGCATGAAGCCGGTCCACCGCCGCTGCATCTACGCCATGGGGGAGATGGGCAACACGCACTCCCAGGCGCACAAGAAGTCGGCGCGCGTCGTCGGCGAAGTCATGGGTAAGTACCACCCACACGGCGACGCCTCGATCTATGACACGATAGTCCGCCTGGCGCAGGACTTCAACATGCGCTACATGCTAGTCGACGGCCACGGCAACTTCGGCTCGATCGACAACTACAAGGCGGCCGCGCCACGCTACACCGAAGTGCGGATGCAGCGTTTCGCCGAGGACATGCTCGAGGACCTGGAGAAGGAGACCGTCGACATGGTGCCGAACTACGACGGCACCCTCATGGAGCCAGTCGTGCTGCCGTCCAAGCTGCCGAACCTGCTCCTGAACGGTTCGATGGGCATCGCCGTGGGCATGGCGACAAACATCCCAACGCACAACGTCACCGAGGTTCTCGAAGGCGTCAAGGCGCTGGTTCGCGACCCCTCCATCACCATCGACGGCCTCATGCAGTTCGTCAAGGGGCCGGACTTCCCGACGGGCGGCATCATCTGCGGCACCGCGCCGATACGCCAGATGTACGCCACCGGGCGCGGCACCATCGTCGTCCGCGCGCGCTGCGAAATCGTGCAGAAGGACAACCACGCGCAGATCATCGTCCACGAGGTTCCGTTCGGGGTCAACAAGAGCGAGCTGCTGGAGCACATCGGGGAGCTGATCGACGAAAAGGTCCTCTTCGGCATTTCGGACGTGCACGACCTTTCGAAGGACAAGGTCTACGTCGAAATCGACCTGAAGCCCGACGCCGTTCCGCAGGTGGTGCTGAACATGCTCTTCAAGCACACCGCGCTGCAGAGCAACTTCGGCGCGAACATGCTCGCGCTCGACCACGGCCGGCCGAAGGTCATGAACCTCAAGCAGTTCCTGCGCTGCTTCGTCGACCACCGCCGCGAGGTGATCGAGCGCCGCACCAAGTACCTGCTGCGCAAGGCCAAGGAGCGCGCCCATCTGCTCGAGGGGTTCCAGATCGCGATCGACAACATCGACGAAATCGTGCGCATCATCCGCTCCTCGCGGACCGACGAGGAGGCGAAGGCCCGGATGCTGGACAGGTTCGGGCTCGACGACGTGCAGAGCTCCGCAATCCTCGAAATGCGCCTCAAGCAGCTCACCGGCCTCTCGCGCGACAAGATCGAGGAAGAGTACCGCCAGGTGCTGGCGAACATCGCCGACTACGAGCGCATCCTCGCCGACCGCGACCGCGAAATCGGAAATATCATCGTGGCGGAATGCGACGAGATGATCGCCAAGTACGGCGACGAGCGCCGCACCGCGATCGAGCTGGCGTCCGGCGAGATCGACATGACGAAGATCATCGCCAACGAAAAGTGCGTGATCACGCTCTCGGCCAAGGGATACGTGAAGCGCTCCTCGCTTGAGGCATTCGCCGAGCAGAAGCGCGGAGGCAAGGGCCGCAAGGGCGCCAAGCTCAAGGACGAGGACTACGTCGAGCACGTCTACACGGCAATGTCCCACGACACTCTGCTGGCGTTCACGTCGTGGGGCCGCGTGTTCGCCGTGGGCCGCGTCTGGGATCTTCCGGAGGCCGATCCGAACTCCTTCGGCAAGCCGATAGTGAATTTCCTCCAGCTCCAGCCGGAAGTCAAGCCGGGAACGGTCGGAAAGGACGGACGGGCTCTCGCTCCGCGCCCCGCGGAAAAAGTGCTCGCGTTCGTCTCGCTCGGCACCGCCGAGGACGCCGAACGCACGGCCAGGGAGGTCGCCGCGGCCGCCACCGACGATGCGGCCGACGGCCCGCAGAACTCGCGTTTCGCCATGAAGGAAGGGCGCGAGATCTTCAACAACCGCCAGGCCGTGCTTTTCGTCACGCGCAAGGGCATTGTCAAGAAGACTGTCCTTTCCGAGTACCGCAACGTCTCCAAGACCGGCATTCGCGCGATCAGCATCGACGACGACGACGAACTGGTGTCCGCCGAACTCGTGGAGCGCGACGACGAGATCGTGATCGCCTCCGCGTTCGGGCAGGCAGTCCACTTCTCCGAAGCGCAGCTGCGCGTGATGGGACGCACCGCCCGCGGCGTCCGCGGCATCCGCCTGGCCGGCGTTTCGTTCGCCGAGGCGCCGGACGATTCCGATGGCGCCGAGTCCGAAGAGGCTGCTTCTGCGTCGGACGCGGCGCAGTCCGGCGAACCGGGGGCCGAGGCGGATCGCGTCGTGGCCGTGGTCAAGGTCGAAAAGGACCCCGCCGCGCGCATCCTCCTCATGGTGGAGAACGGATACGGCACACTCAATCTGTTCGATTCGTATCCGGTCCACAGGCGCGGCGGTAAGGGTGTTCGCTCGATCGACACTGGCGACCGCAACGGGAAAGTGGTTTTCGCGGCGGCCGTGCATCTGGCGCGCACGACGACCGGCGAGGACGGCGCGACCGAGGAGCAGCCCGCGGACCAGGTCCTGGTCGTGACGGCCAGAGGCCAGCTGATTCGCACGTCCGTCGGCTCGATCCGCGAAACGAGCCGCGGCGCAAAGGGAGTCCGCATCGTGAATGTCGCGCAGGGCGATTCGGTCGTCTCCGCCACAGTGGTGCCGGGAACGACCGACGAGGGCGCCGCCGGAGAAGGCGCGGCCGAGGAGGGCGTCGCCGAAGAGGGCGCAGCCGGAGAAGGCACGGCCGCCGGTGACGCGGCGGCGGGTGCATCCGACTCCGGGGAAGCCACGACATGATCGCGCTGGCGGATGCAGTTGTCTGGACTGGTGCCGCGCCGGAAGGCGCGGTCCCGGAGTTTTTCTCCGCCGTCTGCACCGACACGCGCAGCCTGCGCCCGGGATCGCTCTTCGCCGCATTGCGCGGAGAGCGATTCGACGGGCACTCGTTCGCGGCGGCCGCCATGGCCGCGGGCGCCGGTGCGATTCTCGCGGAAACCGGCGCGGCTCTCCCGCCTGGCGTTCCCGCGCTCCGCGTTCCGGACACCGCCGCCGCGCTCCGCGCGCTGGCCGCGGGCTGGCGCCGGCGCGTCGCGCCAAAGGTGCTTGGCATAACCGGAAGCGCGGGCAAGACCACGACCAAGGAGTTTTGCGCGCATCTGCTGGAGGCGGCCGGGCCGGTCGCCAGGACGCTTGGCAACTTCAACAATGCCATCGGGCTGCCGCTTTCGATTCTCGCGATGCCGGAAGACGCGAAGTTCGGCGTGTTCGAGATAGGCACCAACCATCCTGGCGAAATCGCGCCTCTGGCCGAACTGATGTCGCCGGACGCCGCCGCGATCACCAACGTCGGCCCGGTTCACATAGGAAATTTCGGCTCGGAGGAGGCGATCGCGGACGAAAAGGCGAATCTCCTGCGCGCGGTGCCGCCCGCGGGATTCTGCATACTCGAACGGACGGGCGCGCATTTTGAGTTTTTGCGCGCCCAATGCGCCGCGCCGGTGATCGTCACTTCCTGCAATCCCGCCGTGCCGGCGGATTTCACGGTCGTGGAAATGGATGCCGCCTCAGGGCGCTTCACGGTCCGCGACGCGGAAGCCGGCGAGCAGATGGAAATGCGGGCTCCGCGTCCTGGAGTCCACCAGATTGCCGACGCGCTTGTCGCCATAGCCGCCGCGCGTCGTCTTGGCGGAGTGCCGTTGGGCGAGATCGCCGCGCGCATTGGATCCGCGCCCAACGCGAAGATGCGCTGGGAGCTTTCGGAACGCGACGGTGTTCGCTACGTCAACGACGCGTACAACGCCAATCCGCTTTCGATGGCCAAGGCGCTGGAGACGTTTGCGGACATGCCATGCCGCGGGCGACGGATCGCGGTTCTCGGCGACATGGGCGAACTTGGCGAGGGCGCCGAGGAAAGGCTGCACCGCGAAGTCGGCCGGACCGTGGCGAAGACCGCGCCCGGCGCGCTGCTTTGCGTGGGGCCGCGTGCCAAATGGATCGGCGACGGCGCCATAGAGGCAGGTTTCCCGGCCTCTGCGGTGCAATGCGTGCCCGACGCGCCCGCCGCCGCGAAGGCGCTGCCGTCCATGACCCGGGAGGGGGATTTGGTGCTTCTCAAGGCCTCGCGCTCGGTGGCCCTTGAACGCGCCCTTCCCGTGTGATCGACGGCCGGCCGGCCGGGTCAGCGCCTTCGGCTCCAGTCGCGTGGCGAATGGCCCGTTTCGCGGCGGAAGAGGTTCGAGAGGTGGGAGGCGTGGCTGAAGCCGCAGCGCGCGGCGATGGCGGAAAGGGTCAGGCCGGGCTCCTGAAGGAGCGCGCGCGCCTTCGACAGGCGCTGCCTCAGAATTTCGGCGCGTGGGGTGCGCCCGAGTTCGGCGGCGAAGTGCCGCTCCAGCCGCAGATGCGGCACCCCTAGCGCCTGGCAGAGCTGCGCGACGCCCCATGGGCGCGACAGGTTTTCGCCGACGAGCGCGAGGGCGCGCGCGACGAGCGGATCGGACGCTGCTGTGTGGTCGGTGCTTTCCCGCACCCGGAGCGGCCCCGGCGGCACGCGAATCGGTGCGCGCGGCGGCGCCCCGCCGTCCATGAGCCGCTGAAGGAGCTCCGCCGCCTCGTATCCGTGGCGCTCGCCGTTGATCTCGAAGGACGAAATCGGCACCGACTGCATTTCGCAGATCCCGTAGTAGTCGCCCGCGCTCAGGATCGCGATCTGCTCCGGAACCGCGATGCCGAGCGTGCGGCATTCGGCGAGCACCCGCGCCGCGTCTTCGCCGCAGTGGCACAGTAGCGCAAGCGGCTTGGGGGCTGACCGCAGCAGCCCCGCAAACCATTTCGCAACGGCCCGCGAGTCGTTCCTGCGCGCGGAAGGAACGTCCTCGCAAAGCACCCAGCGCATGGGCGGGAGGTCCGTCCATGCCTCCGCGAAGCCCGCGAATCTCTCGGCGTGGACGTTCATCCAGTGCGTCGAAAACCAGGCGGTGTGCCGAAAGTTGCGCTCGGCGAAGTGCCGGGCGCACTCCCGCCCGATTTCGCGGTTGTCGAGGCACACGCGCGGGACGCGGACGTCCGGCCGCTCCTCCGTGAGATCGACCACGGGAACGCCCTTGCGGCGCAGTCCCTTCACGAACGAGACGACGGCTGGTTCTTCGCGCAGCGTGACGAGCGCACCGTCGCCGCGCCATCCGCCGAGCGCGGCGACTCCGCCGACGACGCGCGAGACCGGGATGAGGTTCCAGCCGGCTTCAAGCGCGAAGCGCCGGATCCCGGAGTTGCGCTCCGGCACCATCGGCGACAGCGCCATCAGCACGTCGCGGCGGGTGTTCGTTGCGTTTTTCATGGAGTGGCTTCCTGCGGGGGGGCGGCGAGGACTGCGGCGCGGGCGAGGGCGTCGATGTTGGCGGGGGTCATGCCGTGGTACCGGCGAACAAGCTCCTTTGACCCGCGAGCAAGCTCCTTTGACCCGCGAGCAAGCTCGCGGGCACTATCCGGCCCGTCCGGGCCGGGTTCGCCGGCACTATAGTGCTCGCGGGCTTGCCCGCGAGTTTCACCGCCCGATTCGGTGATGGCCTGTGCGATGCGGTTTAGGGCGCAGGCGTCAAGGCGGGTCATCGGCTTTTTGCCGGGGGTGTAGGGCCAGGCGGCGGGGGCGAGCAGCAGGAGCCGGCCTTCGGCGCAGCGGTCAAAGTAGGCGCCTTCTGGTTTGTATAGCGGGGCGAAGCCCTTGTTTTTCAGCACGATCATGGCACACCCGGCTTCGAAGCAGCGGCGGGCGATTTCACGCTCGCCATGCGAAATGCACGGGCACACCAGCACCGCGCCGGCCGCAGCCATTGTGTCTGCGAGCTTGCTCGCAAGTTCGAACTCCGGCGTTTTCCGCGCAGGCGGTTCGTCGGGCAGCGGGTTGCCGTATGGGTCGCGCCGGTAGGCGAAGTATCGGCGCGAGCACTGCACCTGGTGGAAGTCGAGGCGCCGCAGCAGGTGCTCGTTGCCGATGGCGGAGAAGTGGCAAACTATCCGGCGAGCAAGCTCGCCGGCACTATCCGGCCCAATCGGGCCGGGCTCGCCGGCACTATCCGGCCCAATCGGGCCGGGCTCGCCGGCACTAAGCGGCAGCGGCACCGCCAGGTCGCGCCGCACGGTGAAGAGTTCGGGGTGGAGGCGCTTTTCCGCGAGGCGGCGCGCGTTGTCGGCGATGTAGGCCACGGCGCGGTGGCGCCGCTCCTCGCTGTAGAGGATGCTGTCGGCAAGACCCTCGGCCCAAAGGGAGGAACCGTGGAGCAAGCTCCCCGGAACTATGGTGCCGGAGAGCTTGCTCCACGGTTCTCCCGCGGGCTTGCCCGCGAGTTCCCGGGCCGCCCCGGTGCTGCGCGCCTTGAAGGAGCCCACGATCTGCCCCAGCGGGTGCTTTTGGCGGGTGGCGAGGTGCAGGATGCCATGCAGGTGGTCGGGCATGACAACGAACTCCTCTACCTCCACGCCAGGGAAGAGGGCTGGGAGTTCGCGCCACTTGGCGGCCACGAGGGTGCCAAGGGCGGTGGGGGCAATTCGGGGGACCACGGCCTCTTCGAGCGTGCCAAGCCAGGGGCTGGAGCGGTCGGCGAGGGTGAGCGTCACCATGTAGCGGCCGGGGGCGCGGTAGTCCCAGCCGTTGCGGCGGCGCGTCATGCGGTGTATTGTCTCGCGCCGGATCACCGGCATTTGTTTTCCTCTCTCAAAATGGGGTTCTGCTGTGGATTTTCGGGCCAAGTGGGGGGGCGTCGGCGTGCGGCCCGCGCGGCGCTGATCCTCTGTCGCGGGTCGCGTTCGGCGCGGATGATAGCAGATGGCGCGGCGGCGCGCAATCGGCGGCGCCACCTTCCGAATGATGAAAACATGCAATTCTTGGAAAATTATTTGCAATTTATTTCGAGGCGGGAATCCGGTAGGATTGCGAGCCGAAACCTGAAAAAAACAACGGCCCATGGTGGGGGGATGCGATGAAAGAAACACTCTCCATGATTCTTCCAATTCTTTGCGCTGAAATCATTTCCGGCATGCGCGGTTTTGTCCGGGCCGCGTCTTTGGCGGCGCTCCTTTGCGGGGCGCAGGCGACGGCCTCCACAAACTTCTTCCGCGCGGCGACTGTTGACGGGCGGGATTGGATTGTCGCCCCCGACGGCAACCGCCAGCTGTTTCTCGGCATCGACCACGTGCGGCCCTTCGGCTGGAAGGATCGCATGCTCGGCTTCGACGTCTATGGCCGCTTTGTGGAAACGAACTATCCGACAAAAGAGGCATGGCTGGACGAAACGCTCGGGCGTCTCGGCGACTGGGGCTTCAACACGCTCGCGAACCACTGCGACGAGCCGATGCTGCGCCATCGCGGCCTTGCGCATACGATCACGCTCTACCTCGGCGGCAAGTTCGCGCGCGGCAAGGACCCCGACCGCTGGATCACGAAGTGGACCGGCCCATGCACGGGCTTTCCAAATGTTTTCCATCCCGACTTCGAGCGCGTCATCCGCGAGCGCGCCCGCGAGCTGTGCGCCCCGCATCGCGACGACCCCGATCTCATGGGATGGTTCCTCGACAACGAACTCAAGTGGTGGGGCTCCGCCGACAAGGCGCGCAAGGATCTTACGCTCTTCGACACCGTTCGCGCCCTGCCGCCGGAGCACACGGCCCGCAAGGCGCTGGAGGAATTTCTAACGAACCGGAAAACCTCACACAGAGACACGGAGACACAGAGTGAGCCAGTGGATGAAAATCTCTGTGCCTCTGTGCCTCTGTGTGGGACAAACGATCTCCGCGAGGGCTTCCTGCGGCTAGTGGCGGAGCGGTATTTTTCAGTGCTGTGCGCGGCCATCCGCGAGGCCGATCCGAACCACATGATTCTCGGCTGCCGCTTTGCGGCCCCGTTCACCGCCACGCATCCCGTTCTCTGGGAGGTGGCCGGACAGCACTGCGACATCGTGTCCTTCAACTGCTACCCGTGGGCGGACATCGACCGGGGCGTTGTCCTCGACGAAAAGGGCGGCATCCCGGTCGCGGACCGTTTCCGCGACATCCACGGCTGGTGTGGCAAGCCGCTCGTGGTGACGGAGTGGAGCTTTCCGGCGCTTGACACGGGGCGCCCCTGCTTCCATGGCGCCGGACAGCGCTTTCCGACGCAGGAGGGCCGCGCCGCCGCGAGCGCCCTCTACGCGCGGACGCTGCTGTCGCTTCCGTTCGTCGCCGGATACAGTTACTTCATGTTTCTCGACCAGCCGAAAAGCGGCATCTCCCAAACATTCCGCGAGGACAGCAACTATGGCCTTGTTGACGAGTTCGGCAAGCCCTACGAGGCCGTGACGGCGGTGCTGAGGGAGGTGCAGCGCGGCGCAGTGGCGGTCCACAATTGCGCACAATCGTTCGCAATGGACAATTGTCAAAACCAGGCAACTGCCAATTCAGCCGTAATCGACGTTGAGGGCGCAAAGGATCATTTGTCATTTGACTCCTGTGAACATTTGTCTCAATGGTCATTTGCGAACCATCCAGCGGACGGATGTTTTCTTTCCAACGCCTTTGTGCGCTTGGAGGGTGTCGGCGACGGGCGGCCGCGACTTGTCCTCGGCGACGTGGAGGTCGGCAGTCTTGGCGCGCTGCTGCAATGGCGCGGACCGAACGGCGATGTCTGGACTCACGCCGAGGAATACGCGCTTCTGGAGAAAACACAGCACTCCGCGACAATCCGCGCGGCCTTCGGTGGCGGCAAGGACTCCTCGGTCTCCCACGACGACGGGGGCGTCGTCGCCACTTCGGCTAGGTTCGGCATCAATTCCGCGACGCCGATCCGCTTTTCCATCGCCATCCGCGCCTCGCTCGCGCCGGATGCGCGCCTCCTTGACGTCGAAATCCTCTCCGTGGAGAACCTCGGCGACGAGCCGATCCGGTTCTCTGGCGTATTCCTTGTGCCGATGCCGCCCGCCGGGGCGGAGCCGGAACCGGTTGTGCCGAATCTCTGGGGCGCGCCGGAGCGCGCCTGGTGGCGCAATCCCGACGGCACCGTCTGGGGCGCAGTCTCCGATTCCCCCTCGGCCCGTTTCCGCTTCTGGGACACGCTCCACGGAAAGGAGGACGGCACCGTCCACGCCGACGCCCGCTTCACAACCGGCCCCACGCCGGTTGTCCTCGCCCCCGGCGAAACGTGGCGCCCGCCATCCCGAATGTCCGCCGCGATCGGTCTTCGCGACGATTTCCCCGAAACAGCCAAATAACAAAGGAAGATTCGATGAAACACACGCTCTTCAAGGGCCTTGCGACCCTCGCCTTCGCGACGATTGCGCCGGCGATTCACGCCGCCACCGTGGCGGTCTCCGATTCGACGGCTTCGTCCGTGACGCTCGCCTTCGCCGACCATGCCGGCGCAAGGCTCGGCCTCTACATGGCCTACGATTCAGAAGACTGCGGCAACACCACGAACGGCTGGGCCAATGTCGAATACATTGGCACCGTCGCGCCGGGCACGGACACGCTGGAGGTTCCCCTGCCCACCGGCTGGGGCACCGGCGACAAGATGGCCGCGCGCTTCTTCCTTCTTTCCTTCCCCGTGGATCGCACTCTGGACTACATCCAGTCTACCGGTCAGCAGTATCTCGTTCCGTGCCCCGACCACACGCCCACCGGGGCCTCCGTAATCGAGACGACAGTGGAACTGCTGCATGCCGACACGACGACCCGGACGCTTTTCTGTGCCCGGAAAAGTTCTTCTTCCGGGCAGTTCACGCTTCTGACCATTGCTTCCGACGGCCAAGCCCGCTGGCGCTTCGACTACAACGGCTCCACCGGCACGAGTAAGACTCCGGCCATCTCCCCGGTCACGGGCGCGCCGCTTGACATCACGGCCAGCAGCGCCGGGCTTTACATCAATGGCAACCTCGCGCAGGAGGCCCCGGCAAGCGCCTACGCAACGGAAGCCGGCGGGCGTCTGCTCCTTTTCGCCCTTTCCACGGAAGGCAACAATCCCACCGATACCAATGTGAAGAACAATAAGTTCAAGCTTTATTCGTTCAAGCTGACGGACGGCGATTTCCGGCTTGACATGATTCCGGCGGTGAAGGACGACGTCGCAGGCCTCTACGACATCGTTTCCGGGCGTTTCGTTTCCAACGCAAAGTCCGGAGGCACGGACTTCACGAAGGGCGAATACGACAACGCGACCGGAGACGCGGTGGCCGCCGCCAGCGCGGTCCTAGAAGCCGCCGCTGCGACGGAAATTCTCTTCACGGACGATTCCGATGTCGTCGATGCGACGGACTACCGCACCGCGCTGCCGGGCCGCAAGATCGGCGCGGGAGACCTAACCTTCACCGGCGACAGCGTCTTCACGAACGGCTTCCAGGTCGGCAACGGCAAATGGATCCTCGCGGAGGGGTCTTCCTTCTCCTCCACCAATACCGTCTATGTCGGGATCGGGTTCGGCGCGGATTCCTGCGGGACCATTGTCATCTCTAACGCGGTTTTCAATCTTGGGAACGCCTGGATAAACGCCAACGCAGGCGCAAACAAGGGCGACAGCACCACGCGCGTCCTGATCTATGGCGACAACACGGTCGTCCGCGTCGGGCGCATCAGCCTTTCAAAGGGCGAACTCCAGATTTACGGCGGCACGGTGACGGCGATCGACGAGACGGCCAATCCGCCATACTACGGGGTCGCGCTCGGCTCCGGAACCGAGGCGTGCCGCCTCTACGGCGGGACGCTGGTTTCGCAGTGCGTCCGTTTCAGCGGCGCCAACGCGGCCTTCGAGTGGCGTGGCGGGACGTTCCGCGCCTACGCCACCGTGAACGGCTCGTTCTTCCAGACGGTTTCCGGAATGACTTCGCCCATCACCAAGACGCGCGTCGGGAAGGAAGGAGGCGCGTTCGACACGGCCGGCTATACCGTGCGCATCACCAACAATCTCGTGCGCCTGAGCGGCGAATCGGCGGTCGCCTATGACCGCGCCACGTCCATGACGGCGCCCGCCTTCCGCAAGATTGGCGCGGGCAATCTCGTCTTCGCGGGCGCAAACACCTACGTGTGCGCCACCGAAGTCGCCGAAGGAACGCTGCGGCTCGAAACCGCCGCGCTGCCGACGGCGGGTCTCGTGCGCCTCACGGGTGGAACGCTCGCATTCCACAACGACGACGCGCCCATCGCGCAGACCGTCGGAAATCTCGTCGGCGCGGGGACCATCGCCGACACGCGCTCCGGCAACTTTAGCCACGCCCTCGCCGTCACGGGCGAAATCGTTCCGGGCGGACCCGATGGCTCGCTCGGCCCGATTACGGTGAATGACGTGGTCCTGACCGGAAATGTCCGCCTTCAAGTCGTCGCAAACGGCGCCATCACGTCAAACATCGTGAATGCGGGGGATAACGCGCTCGATCTCTCCGGGCTTTCGTTCGCCATTGAAAATGCCGCCAATCTCCCGGGCGACCAGTCGCGCATCGTGCTGGTGCAAGGGCCCGTCACGGGCACGGCCACGGTCACCGGGCTGCCGAGCGACTGGATTGTCCGCGCCGGGCCCGACGGCCTGACCGCCCGCGCCGGCGGCTTCGTCATGGTGATTCGGTAACCGGCATCGCCTTCCACTCCTCCCAAATCGGGAAAAGGCTTTGTGAACTTTGTGTCCTTTGTGGCTTGAAGCAAATATGACGGATTTCCTTTCACGGTTGCCTGAGTGCCGCCCGTTCCTCATCGCCCATCGCGGCTGCACGGCGCTCGCGCCGGAGAACACCCGCGCGTCGTTCCTGTGCGCCGCGCGGCTCGGTCTCCACGCCATCGAAACCGACGTTCGCTTCGCCGGCGACGGTTCGCTCGTCTGCTCGCACGACGATTCTCTCCGGCGCATGTTTGGCGCGGAGGGGAACGTCTCGGCCATGACGGCCGGCGAACTCCGCGCGCTCGTTCCGTCCGCCGGCAACGGCCTTTCCCGCTGGCCGCGCGAATGGCTGCGCATCCCGACGTTTGGGGAATACCTCGACATTTGCGAGCAGTTCGACCGCGTCCCCTTCATCGAGACCAAGGGCGACGACGCCGTGGTCGCGCCCGTGCTGGCTGAATTGCGGCGGCGCGGGCTTTCGCGCGTGGCGGTGCTGTCCGCCATCGACATCGACCACATCCGCGAGGCGCGGCGGCTCGACCGCGACATTTTCGTCCACCACATCTTCAGCCGGCCGGAACTTCTGGACGAGCTCGCCGCGATGGGCTCCGCCGGCCTCTCCTACGACTACCCCGACCTCGACGCCGTGCCGGAAGGCCTTGTCGAGCGGGTCCACGCCAAGGGCGTCAAGATATGTCTCCGCGCCGGCGACACGCCGGAAGCCGTCGCGCGCATGCTCGCCCTCGGTCTCGACTACATCCCGACGAACTGCATGATTCCGTGCGATTTGCAACCATGAACAACCTTCCCGAAATTCTTCACGAAGTCGATCTTTGCGTCGTCGGCGGCGGCATGGGCGGACTGCTGACTGCGGTTTCCGCCGCGCGGCGCGGCGCCAAGGTCGCGCTCATGCACGACCGCCCGGTTTTGGGCGGCAACGCCTCGTCCGAAATCCGCATGTGGATCTGCGGCGCCGGAACGCGCGTCCGCAACCTCCAGGAAACCGGCATCATGGAGGAAATCGCCCTCGACAACATGGCGCGCAATCCCTCGCGCAACTGGTCGCTATGGGACGCCCTCCTCTACGAAAAGGCCCGCTTCGAGCCGAACATCGACCTCCTCCTCAACTGCGCCTGCTGCGAGGCGGAGGTGGAGCGCGACGACGAGGGCGTCGTCGCCACATCGCCGGGCAGCGACATCAGGAGCGCCCGCCGCATCGTCTCCGTCACCGGGTTCCAGACCACCACGCAGCGCCGCCACAAGGTGAAGGCGAAGATTTTCGCCGACTGCTCCGGCGACTCCATCCTCGCTCCGCTCACGGGGGCGTCGTTCCGCGTGGGCCGCGAGGCGAAGGCGGAATTCGGCGAGGAATTCGGCCTTCCGGAAGCCGACCGCCGCACGATGGGTTCGTCGCTCCTCATCCAGGCGCGCGAGACCGACCACCCGGTCGCCTTCGCTCCGCCGCCGTGGGCGTATTCCTTCCCGGACGACGAGGCGCTCAACCACAAGCCGCACGAGTGCCTTCTCAAGCCGCACACCAACTTCTACTGGATCGAGCT
>CAMOSH010000082.1 GCA_946624575.1 uncultured Verrucomicrobiota bacterium | reverse complement strand
GCTTGCCCTTGGGCTTGGTGGTGAAGTAGTTGTAGAACGAGACGACGCCGGAGACGGCGCTCTCTGGGATGGCCATCTTCTCGGCGACGTGCTGCTGCACTTCGCGCGGGAGGTAGCCGAAGATGTGCTGGGCGCGGTGGAGTATCTGGATCAGACGGCCGCGCCGGCGCTCGTCGGCGGGATCCAGGCCGAGGGTTTCGATGAAAGCATCGAGCTCGGCGAACTTCGCTTCCGCCGCCGAAGAAAACTTCTTGCAGCCGCAGCACGCGGCGCCGTTCCCTTCGGTCGCGGTTGTTGTTGTTTCGCTCACGGATTTTGTCCTTCGTTGATGTGGAGGTTTCTTTTGATTGGGCTGCGGACCATGTGCAGGATCCGCCGCCGCGAACGCCGTTGCGTGGGCATCGCAGTCCGGCGGGCGTGGATTATCGCCTTTTGACGCGAGTTAGGCAAGGCTAATCGCAAGGCGTCCCGCACAGCGGGGCGGAGGCCCTGCGCAGGGCCCAGCAATTGTAGGCGATTGTGACGAAATACGACGCCGGAACCCGCGCCATGGCCGCCGCCTTCACGCCGAGAAGCGTCGTGCGCCCGCCTAGTCCCATGGGGCCTATCCCGAGGCTGTTCGCTTCGCGCAGGACGCGCCTTTCCAGCTCCGCGACTGCGGGATCCGGCGATTCGTCGCCGAGCGGGCGCAGCAGTTGCTCTTTGGCCAGTTCAAACGCGCCGGCGCGGTCGCCGCCGATGCAGACGCCGAGGACGCCCGGGGCGCAGCCGTCCCCCTGGGCACGCCATGCCGCGTCGAGCAGGCATTTGCGCACCCCCTCGAAGTCGCGTCCGGCGCCGAGTGCCGGATCGGGCAGGGAGTACTGCCTCCCCTGGTTTTCGCTGCCGCCGCCCTTGAGAAGCACTGTCGCGCGCGCGGCGAACCCGGCCGGATGGAAGCGGAAATGCACTGCCGGCGAGCCCGGCGCGAAATTGGACGACACTTGCCGACCCGTGACCGAATCGATCACGTTTAGGC
This sequence comes from uncultured Verrucomicrobiota bacterium, assembly GCA_946624575.1. Classification (GTDB taxonomy): domain Bacteria; phylum Verrucomicrobiota; class Kiritimatiellia; order RFP12; family UBA3636; genus UBA3636. The sequence goes on along the minus strand of CAMOSH010000082.1, from coordinate 15,604 downwards.
GCAGCAGCCCAAGCCGCGTTGCTTCGCCCACAGCTTCCTGTACTGCGGCCGTCAGCGGAAGAGTGGGGGTGCCGTCGGGCACGTCGAACCAGAAAGCCGGGGTCCCGGTGTCCTGGCAGAGAGGCGTCGCGCCGGAACGCGCCGTTGCCGCGTTTTCTAGTATCGTGCCAAGCGCGGAACGCGCCGCGACGGCGTCGGGCGCTTCTTTCTCGCGCGCGGCCGCGAGTGCGGCGGTCACGTCGGCCGGCAGCTCCGACGAGGCCTTGCGCAGCAGCGCAAGGAGCGTCTCGGCGGTCGAGCCGCTCATCGGGCGCGTCCCCCGGTTTCGCCGGTCGCTGGTGGCGTTTCGCATTCGCGGAGTCCGGATTCCCTCACGAGCGACGGTCGGCGGTAGTCTTCCAGGCGGCGCAGTTTCACTCCCGCTTCGCCAAGTATCGCCCTCGTCTGCGCCGTGACCGAATACTCTTCGTCGTACACGACTTCGCGAATGCCCGCGTTGATGATCATCTTGGAGCACATGAGGCATGGCGAGAGCGTCACGTAGATGATCGCGTCCTTTGTCGAAATCCCGTGGTAGGCAGCCTGGGTTATGGCGTTCTCCTCGGCGTGAGAGCAGATGCAGTCGCCAAGCGCCGTGCCGGACGGCGCCGACGACGCGCATCGCGGGCACCCGCCTTCGTCGCAGTTGCGCACTCCGCGCGGAGCCCCGTTGTATCCGGTCGAGATTATGCGCCTGTCTTTAACGATAACCGCCGCGACGTTGCGCCGAGAACAGTTGCTGCGCGTCTTCACAACATGCGCGATGTCCATGAAATACTCGTCCCAGCCGGGGCGCGGCGTCCGGCGGACGGCCACCGCCGGCGCGCCGGCCGGAGGGCTGTCGTGGTCGCCGCAGTGGCGGCCGTGTTCGTCTGCGCACATGGCTCAGACCCTGCGAATCGAGAGGATCACGACGGGCGCGACCGGCACGTCGCGGTGCGGGCCGTGCGTTCCGGTGGCCACTTTTGCGATGGCGTCGAGCGTTTCAAGCCCCGACACGAGCTTGCCGAATACGCAGTACCCGAATCCCTGCGGGTCGGGCGAGCGGAAATCGAGGAACGCGTTGTCGGCATGGTTGATGAAAAACTGGCACGTCGCGCTGTCCACGACCGAGGTGCGCGCCATGGCGAGGGTGCCGCGTTCGTTGGAGACTCGGTTGCGCGCCTCGTTGACCACCGGTTCGCGCGTGGCTTTCTGCTGCATGTCGGCGGTGAATCCGCCGCCCTGAATCATGAATCCAGGAATCACGCGATGGAAAATCGTGCCGTCGTAGAATTTGGCGTCGACGTAGCGCAGGAAGTTCGCTACGGTCTTCGGGGCCTTGTCCTCGAACAATTCCGCTTCCATTTTGCCCTTTGAGGTCTCGATTGCGATTCTGGTGCTCATGTTTGGTCGTGTTTGTACTTTTGGGGTGCCGCGCGGCGCAAAAAAGCGTCGCGCGAAGAATGCGTCGCGGCGGATTCTATCCGCGCGCCCTTCCTCCCGCAACATCCGGTTGCGCGGAGGCCCCTTCGGCGTATCTGATCTACGGGTTGCGCTCCGCCACAAGCAGCGAGTGCGGCGGAAGCTCGGCCGGAAGCGGGGTGTCTTCCCAGGTGCGGTTGTCGTCCACGATTCGGCAGGTCCAGGAGGAAGGCGCGGCCGCGCGATCGGGGGCGCAATCCGGCCCGGCGACTTCAAGTGTGAAGGGCAGGGGAGAGTCGCCGGGATTCGCCAGCATCACGGCAAGCGAGCCGTCGCCCCCGCGCGCTGCGGCGGAGTAAATCTGCGAGTGCGGCGCTTTGGTCTGCGAGTGCGGCGCTGCGCGCTCGCCCTCGCAGGCAGGACGGCCAGTGTTTGCCGGGCGTCCTGTAGGCGAGTGCGGTGCTGCGCGCTCGCCTTCGCAGACAGTATGGCCAGTATTTGCCGAGTGTCCTGCAAGAGAGGTGGCGTCCTGCAGGCGAGGGGCGTCCTGCAGGCGAGGGGCGTCCTGCAGGCGAGGGGCGTCCTGCAGGCGAGGGGGAGCGCTGCGCAGCAGCGCCCCACTCGCCGTTCTCCGCAGCAGCGCCCCACTCGCCGTTCTCCGCAGCAGCGCCCCACTCGCCGTTCTCACCGCGGTGCCGCGCTTCCGGAGTTCGTTGAAGGCGACGAAGGCCCAATATGCCTTGTGCGGCTTGTAGGTGAGCGGGTTGAAGAGCGGCGAGTAGGTGCCTGTGCCGCATCGGGCGTCGTAGATCGCCGCCGAATCGACCGGCCCGTTCTGGAAGAGCAGCAGCGTGGCGGCGACTTCGGAGGCCTGAAGCGCCGTGCCGAGCTTTTCGTGGTCAGGCGCCGGCAGCCATTCGTTGAGGCATGTCGGCACGTCGGGGTATCCCGCCTTGTCGAGGTGCTCGCGCACGTAGTCGATCTGGAACTGGAGGTCGCCGACTCCCGCGTAGCTGTGGTAGGAGAAGAAGTCGATCGGGCAATCGTGCTCCTTGATGTAGCGCAGGAAGTAGTGGAAGCATTCAAGCTGGTTGCGCGAACGCGCGCCCGGATGCCAGTCTTCGCGCTCCGCCGCCGCGCCGACTCCGCAGCTGGCGAAGCCGCCGATCTTGAGATGCGGAAATGCGGCCTTGAGGTGTTTCGACGCCACTTCGTAGAGGCGGCAGTATTCTTCGAACGATCCGTGCCAGCACTCGTTTCTTTCGGCGGTTTCCCAGTTCTCTGGCTCGTTCCAGATTTCCCAGTGCGTGATTTTGTGGCGGAATCCGCATGCCCAGCCTTCGGTGTAGTGCCGGATCACGTGTTCGCAGATGCGCGCCCACTTTGAAAAATCCTTTGGCGGATCAATCCGGTAGCGGCGCACGAACGGGTAGTTCTCGATTGTCGTGCCGAGGCGGAAGAATGGTTCGATCCCCTCGGCCACGAGTCCGCCAATGAGCAGGTCCGTGAAGGCGAAATCGTAGTTCGCCGGATCGTTTTCGTCGGCGTCAAAGTCGCGGAAGAGGTTCGGAATGTCCACGAAAATCCCCTTGCCGAACATTCCGCCCACGTCGTGCAGTCGTGAGAAGGGGATGTCCGCTTCGCGCAGGTAGTGGAACATCGGGTACTCGATCGGGCTGATGACCGGCGGCTGTCCCACGCCGTTCACGGGCTTTACCGGGCCGAGCTCCACGGCCGGATCCACGACGATCCGCGAGTGCGGCGCTTTGGTCTGCGAGTGCGGCGCTTCGCGCTCGCCCTCGCAGGCAGGACGGCCAGTGTTTGCCGGGCGTCCTGCAGGCGAGGGGCGTCCTGCAGGCGAGGGGGAGCGCTGCGCAGCAGCGCCCCACTCGCCGTTCTCCGCAGCGCCCCACTCGCCGCTCCCCGCAGCGCCCCACTTGCCGTTCTCCGCGGCGTCGGCCTCGGCGTTGTTGCGCTTGATCACTTCGATTTCCTTTGGGTCGTATGGCCGCAGCGAAGGGCGGTAGAGATCGTGGAACCACTTGGTCATGTCCCAGGTCTTGCTTTCCTCCGTGCCAAGCTCCAGCTCCTTCCACATGCTTTCCCAGGGCTCGAAGGTCTGGTATTTGCCGGCCACAAAGCCCCAGCAGGTGCATCCGATGCGCTCGCGGCGGAACAGCGGATACGCGGAAAAGACGTCGTTGCCCTTGATTCGTGCGAGCCACTCGGTGTTGACCATCGGCCGGCCGAAGTGCGCGCGCAGTTTCTCGATTGTCGAAATCTGCTCGTCGAGCCTGCCGTAGCAGTGGTAGGAGATTATGTCCGAAAGCTGGCCGGCGAGAACTTCGGCCTTGTTTGGCGAATCCGGATTGCACCCGCGTGCCGAGGTCCAAAGATCCGCGGCGAGCGGCTGCTCCGGATCGATGCGCCACGCGAGCTCGAAGAGTTCGCGCATCGGCTCCACGCTGACCGCTCCGCGGTTGGAGTTGCCAGGCTCGTTCCAGAGATTCCAGAAGAGAATGCGCCTGTCGCTGCGGTATTTCGACAGCAGTTCCTCGCACATGGCGAAGAACTTTGGCTTCAGTTCGGGGTCGTCGACTTGGGAGTGTCCGATCGCGCCGGGAAAGCTGCCGTGCTGGCTGAGCTTGCGCCCGCCATGGTAGCCGATGTCGAAATGCTGCGGCCCCGGCTTCGGAAGCTGCCAGACTTCCTTCGGCCGCATGCAGTCGTTGCCAAGCACCACTATGGCGCGCATGCCGTGGCGCGACATGATGTCGAGGCAGCGCTCGAAGCGCTCCAGGAAGCCGTCGTGTTCTTCGAGCCACACGCCGAAGCCCTGAAGCTCCACGAGGATGCGCAGCGTGTTGAAGCCGATCGACTCGGCCACTTCGAGTTCGCGCTCCATTTCCGCGAAGCGCTCTTCGTTGCCGAGCGCCTGCCATTGGTCAACGCGGTTTGCGCAGCTTGCCGGCATGTAGTTGCAGCCGCGAATCCACGGCTGGGCGTCATACCACGCCCAGGCTCGCTCTTTGCTCCAAGGTTGGGTTCTCATTGTTTTCAAATCACCCGCATAGCTGGCAGAGCACGTCGGCCATTTCGCCGATGCCCCTGATCCCGACCCACTCCTTGTCCGTATGGCAGTCGCCGCCGTCAATGCCCAGCACTGCGATCGGCGCCTTGGAGACCCCGAAGTGGCGGGCGTCGGTCGCGCCGTTCATGCGCACGAACCCAACTCCCTTGTCCGGCCACGCGCGCCGCATGATTTCGGCGAGCCGCCCGAAGATCGGCTCGTTTTCGTCGCAGACGAACGGCTGGCACCAGGTTTCGCGCCGCACTTCGAGTCCGGTCGTGTCGCGCACGAACTTCTCGATGCGGTCCGCGTCGCCGGGGGTGGTGTAGCGGATGTTTACGAGCAGCGAAGCCTCGTCGGGGATCTTGTTGTGCGCCGTGCCGCCGTTCACGATGACGGCGCTGTAGGTGTCGAACCACTGGTCGCCGCTCGCGTCCGGCGCGTTTTTTGGCCATGCGGCGCGGAGCTTCGCGTAGCCGTCCATGAGTTTGTCGATCGCATTGTCGCCCTCCCACGGCAGCGACGAGTGCGCGTTGCGTCCGTGCGCGACGAGCCGCAGGTCGATAATGCCCTTGTGGGCATTCGTGATCTTGTAGGGGGAGCTGTCGATGACTCCGATCATCTTGCGCGCGTCGTAGCCCAGCCGCACGACCTCCGCGGAGGTCGCTCCGCCCGTCTCCTCGTCGCTGGAGAAGACCGCTCCGACGTCGGCCTTGCCGAGCATTTCGACGAGGACCTGCGCGATCACGAGGGCCGCGCCCTTGCAGTCGGAGGAGCCCCGCGCGAGGAGCCTGTCGCCCTCGATGCGCGGCTTGTAGAGCTCGGGTCCGGCCGGCACGACGTCGAGGTGGGCGTTGAAGAGGTAGTCGTGGACTTTGCCGGGAGTCGTTGCAGCGCAGAGGATTTCGCGGTCGCCGAGTTTTTCCACGGTGCAGAGAACCCCGCGCGCTTCAAGGTATTCGCGCATGAGCTCCGTGGCGCGGTTGCATTGGGCGATGTCGTGCGTCTCGGAGGGGATTTCGACGAGCCGTTTCAGGAATTCAAGGTCGGTTTGCATTTTCTTTGTTGCTACGGTGCTGAAAAACCGGCGCGAATACTAGCACAAAAGTCGCGCCAAGCGGACTCCCCGCCAGACAGGGCCGAGCCGATGACGAACGGCCTGTGCTTAGGCGCCCACGTTTCTCCCGGTGCCAGGGTGCGCCTGGGATAGCGCATTTCGGCGTCGGAGTGGAAATTGGCGTCCTTCCAGAACCGGATCTGGACGCCGGTCCGGCGCGGCGAGAGCAGGCCCAGCACGGTGGAGTCTGGCAGTATCCAGGCGCCGGAGCGCCACGGGCGCCACAGCATGGGGGGGATCGGCGTGGGCTGGCCGGCCTTCGGCGGTTCGAACACGTCGTCGCCGCGCGCGGCGTCGGCGCCTTCGCGGTTGATGGGAAGCAAGCGGAAGAACACGGCGTCGAAGGGCAGCGGCTTTTCGCCGGCGTTTTTCACCGAAAGCAGCTCCGCCAAGAAAAAGCCAGACTGTTCCGGCTCGTAGAAGCGCATCGTCACCTCGAAGGGGCCGGAGGCGGTGCGGCCGCGGAAGGTGAAGTCTTGCGCGTGGGGCGGCTCCGCCGCTCCCCCGCGCAAGCAGGACGCTCCCTCGCAGGATGGGCGGGCGGGAGACTCTGATTTGCTAAACTCCGATTTGCAAAACTCAGATGCTTTGCCGCTGCTTGGTGCGGCTTCCGGCGGCTGCTGGGCTTCTGGTGTGGTACTGCCGGGTGCGGCTTCCGGCGGCTGCTGGGCCTCTGGTGTGCCGCTGCCGGGTGCGGCTTCTGCGATGGCGGTGGTTGCCGCTGTCCAATCGACATGGCCGGCGGAATATTCGCGCAACATTGCCGAAAAGGCGCCTACGCCGCGAACCTGGAGTTTGCCATTGTCGAGGCGGAGGAACTCTCTGCCCGTATCGTGCGCGGCTTCCTGCGGGCTAGGGGCGTCCTGCAGGCGAGGGGCGTCCTGCAGGCGAGGGGGAGCGCTGCTCCGCAGCGCCCCACTCGCCGTTCCCCGCAGCAGCGCCCCACTCGCCGTTCCCCGCAGCGCCTCCCGCGCCGCCTCCCGCGCGAACTCCTCCGCGCTTGGCGGCGGCGTTTCGCGGGGCTGCGGCACGTCGGCGGCGCGCGATTCGACCGGGTTGCACTGCAGCGTGGCGAGGGCGGCGACCTGCTCCACGTAGGGTTCGTCGTCGGCGTTCACGAGGCCGTAGTTGGTGTTTTCAGATTGCGGGCCGTTCTTGCCGACGGCGGGCTGGTCGCACCACATGAAATAGACGTATCCGGCCACTTCCGGCATGGCCCACATTGTGCGCGCGAAGATCGAAGTCGCCTCGGCGCGCTCTTTCTGCGTGAAGAAGCGCTGTCCTGCGCCGTGGGTGCAGGGCAGTCCCGAATCCAGCGCCGAGAAGCACCACTCCGTGACGATCACCGGCTTGCCGGCCATGCGGGCGCGTTCGCCGATGATGTCGGACATGAGCCGCGCGTTGGGGCCGGGCCAATCGACCGCCACGCCGCGGTCGAGATCGGCCATCGGGTAGATGTTCACGGACACCGCGTCGCAGAAGCGGCCGCACTCCTCCCACACCACGGGATCGGCGGAGGGCAGCCCCGCGAAGCGGCAGCCGAGGATGAGGTGGTTCGGCGCGGCCTCGTGAATGGCGGCCGTGGTTGCCTCGAAATACATGCGCGCGCAGAGCCGCACGAATTCGCGCTTGACCGAGACTGGAACGCTTGAAAAGTCGAATTCCGATTTGCAAGACTCCGATGACGAAGATGCGGTTGGTGCGGCCGAGGTCGAATTGCCGGTCGTCCGCGATGCCTGCGTGGCCGAGGTCGCGAAACCGCGCTCCGCCAGGAAGGCCTCCAGCGCCTCGCGCGCCGGGTGACCGGGCGCCTTGCGCGCGGCGGCGTCGAAGAGACCGCTTTCGGGCGGGGTCTTGAACTGGCGCTTGTCGCCCCACCAGGAGAGTTCGTTGTCGATGTACCAGCCGACGTTCTCCGGGTCGTCGCGGTCGTGGGCGCAGACCTGCATGGCGCGGTAGCGACACCATTCTGGCCAGAGCGGGTGGAACACGTTGGGAAAGCCGGTGCAGGGGCCGCCGTCGCAGGGCAGAAGGTCGAATTCGTCGCCGTAGAGCGAAAAGTTCTGCCCCATGTTGACCACGTGCGCGGTCGGCAGCCCGCGGTGCAGCAGGTTGGCCGAGGGGGAGGAAAGGAAGTTGAACCCCCAGGCGCGGATGCGCGCGAGCGTGTTTGTGGCCCAGTCTTCGAGTGTCGGGTATTTCCGCGCCACGGTGCGCGCGTAGGGCGCGTAGCCGAGGGCGGCGCTGTAGTGGCCGTTGTGGTTCACAACGCCGATGCCGGAGAGGAACATCGGCTGGCCGGCGGGATCCACGAACCACCATTTGCCTGCGCCATCGCGCATGGTGCGGTAGAACCGCGAGTGCGGCGCTGTGGTCTGCGAGTGCAGCGCTTTGGTCTGCGAGTGCGGCGCTTCGCGCTCGCCCTCGCAGGCAGGACGGCCAGTCTCGGCTGGTGGTCCTGCAGGTGAGGGGCGTCCTGCAGGCGAGGGGGAGCGCTGCTCAGCAGCGCCCCACTCGCCGTTTCCGGCCTTGATTTCCCTGAATTGGCCAAGCACCCGGTTTAGCTTGAAGGCCGGGCGGCCGCTCGCTATGTGCCCGGGGGCGAGCGCGTAGCGGCGGTGGAAGAGGCGCGCGCCGGTTGCGTCGTCGAATGCTTCGCCCTCCACGGCGCCGCCGCCGAGCGTGATGCGCAGGCGGTAGGTGCGGCCCCACTCCCACGAGGTGTCGCCGCCTTCGTCGATTTCGCGCGCGAGCGAGGCCTGCAGCTGCGTGTAGCCGCCGAGTTCGTTGAGGCCGAAGTGCCGGACGCCGCGCCCGTTCTTGGCGAGGAAGAGGTGCCAGTATCGGCCGGGCGACTCCAGGATCGCGATAGCCGAATTGCCTTCGCCGGGAATGTCTCGCTCCGGCGTGAACAGCGCATCCACGACAAGATTCGAGGACGCCGGGAAGTCCCTTGCGACCTCGAACGCCGGCGCCTGCTCGTGCAGCACCACGTAGCGGCCGTTCTCGAATTCGCCGCCAAGCGGGTTGTGCTTCTCCCACGCGGCGCGGATCATTGGAAACTGCGTTTCCGGCACGGCCGCCGTTGCCGCGCAAGCCGCGAGCAGCATTGAAAAGGCGATTCTGTTCATGGTTTTGCTTCTCCGATCAAGTTCAGAACACCAGCGCCGCCGAAATGCCGGCTACGCGGAACTGCTCCCACGCGCCGTCCAGCTGCTCGATGTCGCGGTATTGCCAGTAGGCGGAAAGCATGAGGTTCTCGCACGGGTGGAGCCTCACGCCCGCGCCGAGCCGCACCTGATTGAACCGGTCGAAGCCCGTGAAGCACTCGCGCCCCGAGAAGTAGATCTGCTCAGTAAGATACGGGCGCGGCCGCCAGGGCAGCCCCGGCACGGGCGGCGCGGTCAGCGAGCCGATGTTGCGGTAGAGCGGCCAGTCGCGCTCGTCCTTGCGGAAGTAGAGGTCCAGGTGCTGCGCGTTGAAGAACGTCCATCCGCCGTAGGTTCCGCTCCAGTCGAGCGACACGTGCTCCGTCGGGCGCGAGCTCCAGACCCAGCGTTTGCCGCCTCCGTCCGCTTCGCCATCCGCTTCCGCCACCCGGTCCACGCGATCCTGCCCGAACGTGATTCCCGCCCCGGCCGACCAATTCGGCGCGAAACGCCAGCGGAAGCTCGCCGCCTCCTCGTTGGCGAAGTGGTCGCCATGCTCCGTGTAGGTGGTGTTGGAGAAGGTCAGGCGCACGTTCTCAGTTGCCGGCAGCGACACGCTCTGCCCGAGCCACACCTGCTCCGCGCCGGCGATCGGCGCGGCCAGACACGTGAACGCGAAAGCCGTGGCGAAGACGACCGCCCGAACGCGTAAGACGGCGGAGCGGGCCGTGGAGGCAGGCAGAGAAGTGACGTGGCGTCGGAAAACAACAGTGCTCATGGTTCGGTGTTGCGGCGTTGGACTGGAATTCTAGCCGAAATCTTGAACCAAAAGATGACTTTTTGCGAAAAATTTGTTTTGTAAGCGCGCGAGCGGCTACTGCGGCCACCGCACTCGACAATTCTGCGCCACACCACGCGAAAACTGCATGCTGTCCGTCCTGCAGGCGAGGGGCGTCCTGCAGGCGAGGTGTGGGGCGCTGCGTCGCGGCGCCCCACACTCGCCGGCTACCGCACCACCATGACGAAAGCCGGCATTTCCGAAGAAACTCGGATGTTGTCGATCATCGGCTGCAGCGATGCGTCGGCTGTGCTCCAGATAGTCTGGTTGCCGTTGACCGAGACGCACGACACGCCGCCGAGGTCGCGCCTCGCGCGGCGGAACGGCAGCCCCGTGAAGGTGGCGACCGGCGTATCCGGCGTGGCGGTGGCGAGAGTGGGCTGCGCCGCGCCCATGTCGTAAACGGCCAGGTCGTAGGTGTTTCTGGAGAGCTCCGAGCGCGTCACGAAGCGATACCAGTGCGTCGGATCGACCGCGGCGGCGGCGGACTCCATCGCGCCGCCGCCGGCCAGGTCGCCGCGATAGGCGACGATCGTCGAATTGGTGTAGATGCCGCCGAAAGTCCCGCCCGTCGTGCGCTTGAAGCCGAAGCCGACGGCGATGTTCCTGAGGAAGTAGGTGTCGTCACCGCGCAGCGAACCCGAGGCATGGGCGTCGCCGCCAAGGCGCACGTAAACGCCACCGTTCACATCTAGCCAGCCCTTGGGCGGGCGGATGTCGGCCTGCGCGGTCAGAACGCCGGATTTCACGTTCTGTCCGAGATCGTGCACAGCATAGACCTCCACGGCATCGCGACCGAAGGAAAGCGCGGGATTCGCGCCGTCCGTGACGAACACGTCCTGCGAGCTGGTGTTGAGGCGCGACCAGCCGTCCTGCCCCACCGGGTTCAGGCGGATCGTCCCCGCGAGTTTTCCGATGTGCCGGTCGCTATGGTAGTAGGTGCGCGAGGAGAAGTAGTTTTCGTAAAGGAGATTCGTCTCCGAGCCGCCCGTCGGGATGCTCCAGACCTTGATGTTGTCGAAGTAGACCGGGCAGTAATACGCCCCGAGCGAAAAGCTCGACAGCGAGTCAACCGACGATGACAGTTTGGCGATGGCGGGCGACGTGTAGATGAGCGTCCCGTCTGCGGTCGAGCCAGTTGGATAGGCAGTCCCCTGCTCGTAGAGTTTGTAGATGGTCGTCCCGGCATCCAGATCCGCTTCAACGACAATCCTGTACCAGTGGCCTGAGGAAATTGCCGCCGTAGGCGACGGATTCAGGACTCCGGAGGTCGTTACGAACGTCGGAGTGTTCGCCGTGCCGCGTATTCCGACCGCCGACCAACGGTGGTTGTTGGCAGTTCCGGGCGAGGCATTGTAGTAGTCGTCGTTGCCGAGCGTGATCCAGAGGACGGAGGATGACGTCCAGGAATTCGGAATTCTGGTGTCCGCCGAAAGCCGCAATTTGCCCGAAGAAATCGTTGAACCTATGGGATGTGCGAGAAAAGCGAACTGGTTGGTGCCGCCAGTGGAGTTGAAACGCAAATAGGTATAGGTTGCGCCTGAAATGGTCTCGTCGCGAACGTATGCATTGTCCGCACCGCCTACGTTGCCCGTGCGCCGCCATCCATCGATGCCGGGTGTTTGCACGGAATTGCCGGAGTTTTCACGTGCCGGAACGAGATTTGCCTGCTTTGCATACACCTCCTTTTCCACGCGGTTCGTGACGAGGCAGTCTGCCGCGTAGGCGTGCGAGAATGTGCCGCCGAGCGAGCGGCGGCGCGATGCGGCGAAGTCGTTTTCATAGCAGAGGTCGCCGTTGTGGCTGACGCGAATGTTGTCGAAAGCGGCGACGTGCGTGGGAGCGGTGCCGTCGGCGTAGGCGGAGCCGCTCCAGCAGACGCCGAAGCCGCCGAGGGCGATGGAGGAAATCGAGGTCACGGAGTCGTCGGCGAATGGCAGGTTCGACTGCGACTCAACGGCGGTCGCGGGCGTGGCGGCGTCCAGGTCCGGGTGCGCGCCCATCTGGTAAAGCGCGAAGTCCCACGTGCGGCCGTCGATGTCGATGTTCGCGACGGCGCGGCACCACGCGCCCTGCGTGACGGTCCTGTCGGAGGGGTTGACGTTCGCATTGGCGTTGTCGGCGTTCCAATACGCCCTGCGCCCGCTGCCATCGACAAAGGCGACGCCGACGCTGCCCGCGGTGTGGTCGTAGACTCTGGACTGCGCGACGTCCGGCGAGTAGAAGCTTTCGTCGCCGAAGGAGAGCGTTGCGCGGCGCGAGCCGGAATACAAGCCCCACGACGCCGGCGGCAGGAAATCGAACTGGATGGTCATGGTTCCGCTTGTGAACGTCCGCCCCAGCCGCTGCTTCACCATGCACAGGCTCACGTGATTCGCGTCGGTGTCGCCGAGGACGGCGGCGGGATTCCCGGAGTCGCTGTAAACGCGGGCGTTGCCGACGTTGTTCGCCTGCTGCGACTTGATCCATCCGTCCTGGATCTCCTGCACTCCGTCCGTCGCGGCGAACGGGGACGCGGGGTTGGTGTTGGCGAGGAGCCCCGTCACGTAATCGACCGACCGCCACTCGGCGCTCGGGACGGGGGCGGCGCTCGTGCGCGTCGCGAAGTCGTTTTCGTAGATCGTCTCGGCCGAGGCGCCGAGGGTGATCGCCAGAATGGCAAGCGCGGCTGAAGCAGTCGTTGTTTTCATGGCTTGGAGTTGGATTTGGAGTTCCGCAGATTGGGTTTGGAGTGTGGACTCCGGCGACAAGTATAGCGGACGCATTTTTCGATATTTTTGCTTCTCGGCATGAAAATTTTAGATTTTCGGCAAAAATCGCTTGCGCGAAAGACGGGGCGGTCGTAGAATCCGCCCCCCATGAATACGCCGCGGCCCCGTCCGAAGATCGCCGTCACTGTCGGCGTCAACGTGAAGTCCTCGCGCGACCAGTGCACGGGGCTTCTGCGCTATGTCATGGAGCATTCGCTTGCGTGGGATGTCCGGTTCTTCCACCGCGCGGAGACGCAGAGCGAACAAGACATGCGGCGGAGTCTGCTCAAATGGAGGCCGGACGGACTCATCGTGTGCGCCTGGGGCGGCATGACTCCATTTGCCGCGCGGGCGATGCGCCCGTTTCGCCGGATTGCGGCCTTTACCTACGGCGAAGCGCACGACGGCGCGCTTCCGGCCCGCGCCGCCCGCGTGACGATCGACGACCGCGCGGTGTGCGCCGCGGCCTTTTCGATGCTGGCGAGGCGGGGCTTGCAGCATTTCGCATACGTCCACACGGGCGGAGGCGAATTGGAGCGGCGGCGCTCGATGGTCCGTGCGGAGCAGTTCGCGGCGGCGGCGGCCGCCGCCGGTTTCAGCTCGGAGGATTTCGGGGACCGTGACGACCCCGAGCGCTGGACGGCGGCGATGTCGGCGCTTGCCGCGCGGCTTTCGGCGCTGCCCAAGCCGTGCGGGGTCATGGCCTACAATGACGAAACCGCCAGGCGCGTCATCGACGCCTGCAACCTGGCCGCGCTGCGGATGCCGGAGCAGATCCAGATCGTGGGCGTGGACAACGACGACGCGCTTTGCGAGAACCTCCGCCCGCGCCTAACGAGCGTGGAGCCGGACTTCGAGGGCGCGGGGGCGACGCTCGCCGCGCGCATGCGGGAGATGCTCGCCGAAGACCGGGAGAAGCCGGCGAACGACGCAGCGACCACGCGCCGGCCGCCGGACGTCTGCGGCGTCCGGCGCGTGGTGGAGCGGGACTCGACGCTTGACCTCTCCGGAGCGGCACGGCTCGTCACGGCCGCCGAGAAGATCGTCGAGTCGCGCGCCTGCGAGGGACTCACGCCGGAGACGCTCGCCGCCACGCTGCACGTTTCGCGGCGGCTGCTCTCGCTGCGCTTCCGCGAAGTGCGCGGAGAGGGCGTGGCCGAGGCGATCCGCAGGCGCAAATTCGAGGAGGTGCGCCGCCAGCTGCGCGAGACTGATCGGCCGATCGGAGTCATCGCCGACATGTGCGGCTTCCCGGCTGTCGCGCATTTCTGCGCCGCGTTCGGCCGCGCGTTCGGTTGCTCTCCGCGCGCCTGGCGGCGCCAGTCGCGGCGGTAATGAAACGGCGAGTGGGGCGGCTTCGCCGCTCCCCCTCGCCTGCAGGACGCGGGTCCTCCTAAACACCGGCGAGTGGGGCGGCTTCGCCGCTGCAGGCGAGGGGCGTCCTGCAGGCGAGGGGGAGCGCTGCGCAGCAGCGCCCCACTCGCCGTCCTCCCCCCTCACCAGCGCAGCCGCCCGCCTTCTATTCGGGCATACACTGCCTTGTCGGCGATGTGCGCGAGATTGTCGTTGAGGTCGAGCCAGCCCTGGCGGCGGCTTTTGCTGGGTTCGCTCTGGCGGCTAAGGAGCAAATACCGACGATCGGCGAAAAGCTGCGGCTCGCGTCCGGTGGGGCGATGCACCAGTCCCAGCATTTTGTGTCCGGCCTTCACCATGCGCGCGCCGGGCGTGGCCGCGAGGGCTTCGAAAAGAGCCCGTTCTCCGGGCGATATGAAGGTCGAGGCGATCGAAAATCCCTGCTCCACGGCGCGCAAGGCGCATTCGATCACGATGCCGAAGCGCGACTGTGGCACCATGCGCGACACCCGGAACGAGGCAATCTTCGCGTCCGTGGCGAGCAGTTCCGTGGCCCCGGCCGCCGACCACCAGATGTCCAGTGGCAGCCGCGGCGACGAGAGCGGCTCCACGACCCGCATCGGTCGGTCCGGCGCGGAAAGGAGCCAGCGTTTGAGGGCATTGTTGGCAATGTAGTAATCCGCGGTGTCGATCGTCTCCGCCGACACGCAAAGAAAGTCGTGGTAGAGCTCCTGCCACAGCGGCCCCTGGTGGCCGTGATGCCGGAGAACCATGGAGGTTGATTGCTTGAAGGCGCTCACGAACGCGCCCAGGCGAACCAGCGGCTTGTCGAGACCTGGCGGCAGGTAAACCCGCAAATGCGCGTGGTTGGGCATGATTACGTGGCTCATTACGCGAAGCGGCGCATGGCGCGCGGAAATTTCGGCGACCTTTGCATCCACGAGCCGCCCCCATTCGTTGTGCACAAGGACGCCGGGCGGGTCGATCCGCCCGAGGATGTCGTGCTTGGGTTCCACGTTGAAAGTGATAAAAAGCGAGGCGCCGCGGCTGTAGTCGTAGGCGTGGTAGCGGCGGAAGTGGCCGGTGGATGGCTGGCGGGGCCGACCGGCGAGCGGGTCGGGCGATTTGCGCGTGGGGCGCTCCGCGCACCCTCGCGCAAGCAGGACGTTCCGCTCCTGCAGGACAATCTGCGCTTCCGGATCGGGGCGCTGTAGCGCATTGTTTGGCAGAGTTTCGCTCATGCGCGAATGATAGCAAAATGCCTGGCCATTGGCAAATGCCGGAAGCCGGAACCAGGAATTAGCGAGTGGGCGGGCGATTTGCGCGTGGGGCGCGCCGCGCGCCCCGCATTGATCTGCGAGTGGGGCGCTTCGCGCTCGCCCTCGCAGGCAGGACGGCCAGTCTCGGCCGGTGGTCCTGCAGGCGAGGGGCGTCCTGCAGGCGAGGGGGAGCGCTGCGCAGCAGCGCCCCCGCATTGATCTGCGAGTGCGGCGCTTCGCGCTCGCCCTCGCAGGCAGGACGGCCAGTCTCGGCCGGTGGTCCTGCAGGCGAGGGGCGTCCTGCAGGCGAGGGGGAGCGCTGCGCAGCAGCGCCCCCCTCGCCGTCTATCGCACCACCATCACGAAGGGGCTCTTCGGGCGCAGCGGCTCGATCGCGAGCATGTCCGGCGTGACCCAGTCGGTTTTGTTGTCCGTGCGTGTCGGGGGCGGAAAATCGAGCACGATGGTGTTTTCGCCATCGCGGAAAGGGCTGTTTTCCGGCTTGATCTCGACTGAAAACGTTTTCCGGGTCGCGATGGCCGTGTTCACGTCCACCTCCGTGCCGTTCACGCTGGCGACGAGCGCGTTCGTGAGCCCGCCCGCCGGGAAGTCCACCGACCTGCCG
>CAMOSH010000081.1 GCA_946624575.1 uncultured Verrucomicrobiota bacterium | reverse complement strand
GCGGCGGTCTTGAAAACCGTTGATCCGCAAGGGTCCGGGGGTTCGAATCCCTCTCCTTCCGCCATTTTTTCGCGTCCGTAGCTCAACTGGACAGAGCATGGGTCTTCTAAACCCGGGGTTGCGAGTTCGAGTCTCGCCAGACGCACCATCGTTTTCCCCGGAATTTCCGAACGCAATCCGCTGCGCGTCCATGACGGAATCCGACGCCTACATTGCCCTGAACATGGTGCCCAACGCGGGCGGCGCCACGGTGCGCGCCGCCGTGGCGCGGTTTGGTTCGGCGGCGGCTGTGCTGACCGCCGGCGCCGGCGCGCTTGCGCAAGTGCGCGGGATCGGGCGCGCCCGCGCCTCAGAGCTGGCCGACGCGGCGACGGCCGTCGATTGGCGCGGCGAGCGCGCACGCGCGGCCAGTTCCCGCATCGCGCTCGTGGCGCAATGCGACGCGGACTTTCCCGCCAAGTTGGCCACCCTGGCCAGTCCGCCGCTTGCGCTGTACGTCGCGGGCGACGTCGGGTGCCTTTCCGGGCCATGCGTCGCGATAGTGGGGACGCGTTCCCCGACGCTCTACGGGCGCGAGCAGGCGCGCTCCTTTGGCTACAGGCTGGCGCTTGCCGGTTGGACCGTGGTTTCCGGGCTGGCGCGCGGCGTGGACACCGAGGCGGCCGAGGGCGCGCTTCTTGCGCGCGGTCGCACGGTCGCGGTGATCGGGTCCGCACTGGATCGACTGTATCCGCCTGAAAACCGCGAACTCGCCAGAAGGATCGTCGCCGCCGGCGGCGCCGTGATTTCGGAATATCCGTTCGGCCGCACGGCGGACAGGCAGACGTTCCCCATGCGCAACCGCATCATCTCCGGACTGTCGCGCGGCGTGGTCTGCATAGAGGGCGGGGTGACGTCGGGGACGCTGATCACGGCCGACCACGCCATGGAGCAGGGGCGGTCAGTGATGGCTCTTCCAGGGCGCGTCACAGATCCCTCTGCGCTCGGCTGCCTCAAATTGATACAGCAGGGCGCGCGTCTGGTCACTTGCCCCGACGAAGTTCTCGACGAGCTTTCGTCTCTGCCGCCACAGGTCGGCGAAGCTCAAGGCGCAATGCCGCCGCCGGCGGCGACGCCGCAGCCGCCGCTACCGCAACGGCGGCATCCCCAGCTCCCTCCGCCGCCGCGTCCGCGCGCCGCGCCGTCGCCATCCAGCGCCGCGCCGACCAGCCCCGCGCCGTCGCCCAGGACAGCCACTTCCCTGTCTCCGGACGAGCGCAAGGTCGTCGATGCTCTTTCGAAGCACGGCGAACTGACGCCCGACGAAATTTCGGCCTACTCGGCGGTGCCGGCGCGGACGCTGGCGCCGCTCCTAATGGCGCTGGAGATGAAGAGCGTCGCGAAGCGACGGCCCGACGGGCTCTTCGAATTGCGCAAGGGCGTTTCCTAGACCACTTTGCCGGGATTGAGGATTCCCTTGGGGTCGAACGCGGCTTTCACGCCGCGCATGATCGCGAGAGTTTCCGGGGAAACCGATTCGGAGAACCAGGATTTCTTCGCGAAGCCGACGCCATGTTCGCCGCTGACCTGGCCTCCCAGTTCGCGGGCGCGGGCGTAAAGGTCGTCGAACGTGCCGCGCAGGGCGGCTTCCCATGTTTTTTCGTCCAGCGCGTCGCGCAGCACGTAGATGTGGAGATTGCCGTCGCCGGCATGGCCGAACGAGAGAATCCTGACCCCGTGCCTTTTCTGCAGGGAGCGCGCGAACAGGATGAATTCGGCGACGCGCGAGCGCGGCACCACCACGTCGCATTCGTCCATTTCGGTCGTCGACGCCTTGATCGCCTCCAGGAACGCGCCGCGTGCCGACCAGATCGACTCGTTGCGCTCGTCGGTGTCGGAGATGAACACGTCCGCCGCGCCGGCGGCGAGGCAGGTTTCGGCCGCAGCCTCCATGGCCAGGTCGATTTCCGTCTGGCTCGCGCCGTCGAACGTGAGAAGCAGATATGCGTCGGCCGAGCGTTCCGGGAACTTGCGCCCCTGGTACTTTTCGGCCGCGAGAATGACGTCGCGCTCCATGAATTCGACCGCGGTTGGCACGGACGAGGCCCGAATCACCGACGGCACTGCGGAGACTGCTTTCTCCAGATCCGGGAACGGCACGAGCAGCGACACCTTGAATTTCGGCAGGGGCAGCAGCCGCAGCGTAGCCTTGGCCACCACCGCCAGAGTGCCCTCCGAGCCGACGACGAGGTCCTTGAGCGCGTAGCCCGATGAGTTCTTCGCGACCTTGCCGCCAAGCGTGGCCACCGTGCCGTCCGCGAAGACCACTTCCAGCGCGCGCACGTAGTCTCGCGTCACTCCGTACTTGACCGCGCGCATTCCTCCGGCGTTCGTTGAGATGTTTCCGCCGATGGTGGCGGTCTTCTCGCCGGGATCCGGCGGATAGAAGAATCCGCGCGGCTCGACGTACTTCGCCACGTCCATGAGCAGGACGCCCGGTTCGAGTGTCAGGGTCATGTTCTGCTCGTCCAGCTCCAGGATGTGGGTCATGCCGCTCGTGTCGAGCAGGATTCCGCCCTCCACTGGCACTGCGCCGCCTACGAGCCCCGTGCCGCTGCCGCGCACGGTGACGGGCAGGTTCCGGGCATGCGCGTGCCGCATGACGGCGGAAATTTCGTCCGTGGAGAGAACTTTGACCCGCGCGTCGGGGCGGTGGAACGCGCCGCCGAGTTCGTCGTGGCAGAAGTCGTCGCCGATTTCTTCGCGCGGGGTGACGCGGGCTTCCCCGCAAATGGCGCGCAGTGCGGCCAGGTCTTCTTCGGTGAATTTCGAAAAGCTCATTTTGCGGCCTCCTTTTTGGCCTTGACGGCGGCGACTAGCGCCGGCACCACTTCGTAGATGTCGCCGACGATGCCGATGTGCGCCACCGAGAAAATCGGCGCGTCCTTGTCGGTGTTGACTGCGACGATCGTTCCCGATCCGTTCATGCCGGAAACGAACTGGATCGCGCCGGACACGCCGCAGGTGACGATCAGCTTGGGCTTGACAGTGCGCCCGGAAAGCCCGATCTGGCAGGATGCTGGCAGCCATCCCGCCTCAACCACGGCGCGGGTTCCGGCCAGGCGTGCGCCAAGCGCGTCGGCCAGCTCACGCAGCATTGGCAGGTCCTCCGGCCTGCGCAGCCCGCGCCCGCAGACGACGATCGCCTCCGCGTCCTCGATTCCCTTCACCGCCGGCTTCGGGCGGCTTTCGAGGATGGAGATCGCGGACGCGAGTCCGTCCCGTGGCGGCTTGTGCCGCACCACGGCGCCGTGCGGCCGCTCGCGCGGCGGAATCGGAAAGACCTTGTAGCGGACGGTCGCGAACTGCGGCCTGTGGCGCGGGGTGTTGATGTGCGCCATGATGTTTCCGCCGTACGCGGGGCGAATCTGGTCGAGGTCGCCCGACGGCGACATCCCGAGTGTGGTGCAGTCGGCGGTGAGTCCCGCGCGGAAGCGCGCGGCGACGCGCGGGGCGAGCGAGCGCCCGGTCGGGGTGCCGCCGACGAGCACCGCCGACGGCTTTTTCTCGCGTATGAAATCAGAAAGCGCGGCGGCGTACGGTTCGATGCGGAACTCTGAGAGCTCCGGATCCTCGTAGACGTGCACCTCGTCGGCGCCGCGCTCCAGCATCTCCTGCACGGCGGCCTCGGTGCGGCCGCCGATCGCCAGCGCCAGCACGGGCTCGCCGCGGGCGGCCGCCAGTTCGCGCGCCTTCCCGAGCAGTTCCAGCGCCACGGGGTGCAGCGCGCCGTCGGGGGAGATTTCGGCCACGACCGCGATGCCGCGCCATTCGTTCTTGTCGACGGCGGGCGCCGCTTCGGCGTCCTCGACGAATTCGAATACTTCCGGCATCCGGCGGACGCACATGCGGCACATGCGGCAACCGCCGCCGACGAACAGCGCCCCCGTGGCGTCCCGTTCGATCGCGCCGAACGGGCAAACTCCAATCGCTGCGTCCTTGTCGGACGCCTTTTCCGGGTGAATCGAGATGTGGCTCATCGCAGGAAATTCCTTTCTTCGAGAATGTCGGCCAGGGCGGCGGCCTGCGCCGCGGCGTCCCCTTCGAGCATCGTGCGGCCCGCGCCGGACGGCGGCGGGAAAATTCGCTTGACCTGGGTGGGGGAGCCGTTCAGCCCGTAGTGCTTCGGGTCGGAGTCGGCCAGGTCCGCCAGCCCGATGTATTCAACCTTGCGCGCGGCCGTGGACTTGAAGAGCTTGTACGACGGCAGGCGCGGCTCGGCGATCCCCTTCTCGACCGTAATCAGGCAAGGGTAGGGGACGCGCTGCGAGACTTCGCGGTCGGGCAGGTCGGCCGTCACGGAAATCGAGTCGGCGCCGACGGCGTCCACGGCCTTCACGCACGCGACGTGCGGGATGCCGAGCCATTCGGCGAGTTCGGGGCCTACCTGCGCCGTGTCGCCGTCCGTCGTCTGCTTGCCGCAGACTATCAGGTCGAACGGCCCGAGCTTGCCGACGCCCTGCGAAAGCGTGAAGGACGTCATCAGGACGTCCGCGCCGCCGAATGCGCGGTCGGTCAGGATGGCGCCGGAGTCCGCGCCCATGGCGAACGCCTCGCGCACGACCTTTTCGCATTGCGGCGGCCCCATGGAAAGTACCGTCACGGTGGAATCCGGCCCGGCGGCGGCGCGTATCCTCAGCGCGGCCTCGATGGCGTACAGGTCGAAGGGATTCATCTTCGCGGGAACGCCTGCCCGTTTGAGCGTGCCGGTCTGCGGGTCGATTTCGACCTGCGCCGTTCCCGGCACCTGCTTTATGCAGACTAGTGTCTTCATTCGCGATTCGCGTGTGAGTTTGGATTCAAATTGTTCGGGCGGCGCAAAAAAATCGCCTGTTCGGCGTCATGGCGAAACCCGGAACGAGACTACACCATACGCCGTCGCGAAATCAAGAGATAAAAAAACAACCGCGAAATCAAGAGATGAAAAAAGCCGACGCGAGGCCGGCTGCGAATCGGGGCGGGGGAGCGCCCCCGCGGCTCCGCGCGGGGCGGGGCGGCGGGGCGGCGCGCGCCGCAGGGCTATTTGATTTCGCGCCTGACGCGCTCGAGGTCAGCGTCGACCATCATGGCCATGAGCTCCTCAAGCGTGGTCTTGGCCTCCCAGCCGAGCTTTTCCTTTGCCTTGGATGGGTTGCCGAGCAGGATGTCGACTTCCGCCGGGCGGTAGAACTTCGGGTCGATCACGACGTGATCCTGGTAGTTGAGGCCGACGCGCTCGAAGGCGATCCGGCACATTTCGCGCACCGTGGTCGTGCGGCCGGTCGCCACGACGTAGGTGTCCGGCTCGGGCTGCTGGAGCATCGCCCACATGGCCTGCACGTAGTCGCCGGCGAAGCCCCAGTCGCGCTTGGCGTCGATGTTGCCGAGGCGCAGCTCCTTCTGGACGCCGAGCGCGATGCGCGCGACGGCGTCGGAGACCTTGCGCGTGACGAACTCGATGCCGCGCAGGGGGGATTCGTGGTTGAACAGGATTCCAGAGCAGCCGAACAGCCCGAAGCTTTCACGGTAGTTCACCGTCATCCAGTGGGCGAAGAGCTTGGAGACGCCGTACGGGCTGCGCGGGTAGAACGGCGTCTTTTCGCTCTGGACCGGCTCCTGAATCTTGCCGAACATCTCCGACGTGGAAGCCTGGTAGAACTTCGCCTCGGGGCGCACCTGGCGGATCGCCTCCAGGATGTTGAGGGCGCCGAGCCCCGTGGCGTTGGCGGTGAGAATCGGCTGGGCCCAGGACGTGGCCACGAAGCTCTGCGCGCCGAGGTTGTAGACCTCGTCGGGGCGGCATTCCAGCAGGGCGCGCACGATCGACGCGATGTCCGTGAGGTCGCCGTCGATCAGGTCCACCTTGTCGAGGATGTCGAGATACTTGAGACGCCAGGTGGTGGGCGTGGCGCGGCGAGCGAGCAGGCCGTGCACCTCGTAGCCCTTTGACAGGAGGAATTTGGCCAGATAGGCGCCGTCCTGACCGGTGATTCCGGTGACGAGAGCTGATTTTGACATTGCGTTTGTCCTGGTAATCGTTGTTGCTATTGCCGGGCCGCGGAAAAGACGGTCCCTTGGCGCGCGCGGCGCTTTGGACAAGGGTAGCCGAAAGGCGCGCGTTGTCAAGTTGAACAATATTGGGCGTTGTGGTATTTTCTTGCGCGGCGCACGCGCCGGCGCCGCACGTTTTCCACACCAGAACAATCGGCGCACAACCCAAAGACAAGCAATGACATACTCGCAGAAAGTCCTCGCCGACGTCAAGGCGAAGAATCCCGGCGAGCCTGAATTCATCCAGGCCGTCACGGAGGTCCTCGTTTCTCTCGATCCAGTCCTCAAGGCCCGGAGGAAGTACGAGGAGGCCGGCGTCCTCGAACGCCTCGTGGAGCCCGAACGAATCGTCATTTTCCGCGTCCCCTGGACTGACGATGCCGGGAAGCTTCACGTGAACCGCGGCTACCGCGTCCAGTACAACAGCGCCATTGGTCCCTACAAGGGCGGCCTGCGGTTCGATCCGACGGTCAATCTGTCGGTCCTGAAGTTTCTCGGCTTCGAACAGGTCTTCAAGAACTCCCTCACCACGCTCCCGATGGGCGGCGGCAAGGGCGGCTCCGACTTCAACCCCAAGGGTCGCAGCGACGCCGAGGTCATGCGCTTCTGCCAGAGCTTCATGACGGAGCTCTACCGCCACATCGGCGCCGACACCGACGTCCCCGCCGGCGACATGAACGTCGGCGGCCGCGAAATCGGCTACCTTTTTGGCCAGTACAAGCGCATCGTGAACGTCTGGACCGGCGTCCTCACCGGCAAGGGTCTCTCGTTCGGCGGCTCCCTGGTCCGCCCTGAGGCGACCGGCTACGGCGACGTCTACTTCGCCCAGAACATGCTCGAGACGAAGAACGACTCCCTCGAAGGCAAGATCTGCTCGATTTCCGGTTCCGGCAACGTCGCGCAGTACGCCGCCGAAAAGCTCGTCCAGCTCGGCGCCAAGCCCGTCACGTTCTCCGACCGCTCCGGCTGGATCTACGTCAAGGACGGCATGGACCAGTCGTTCATCGACGAGGTGAAGGAGCTCAAGCAGGTGAAGCGCGGCGAGCTCGCCGATTTCGCCAAGGGCCGCAAGGGCGTTGAGTTCCACAAGGACGGCCGCCCGTGGGCCGTGCCCGTCGATTGCGCCTTCCCGTGCGCCCGCCAGAACGAGCTCGACGGCAACGACGCCGAGACTCTCCTCAAGAACGGCGTCAAGCTCGTCGGCGAGGGCGCGAACATGCCCTCGACTCTCGAAGCTGTGGACAAGTTCGTCAAGGCGAAGATCCTCTACAGCCCCGGCAAGGCCTCGAACGCCGGCGGCGTGGCCACTTCCGGTCTCGAGATGTCGCAGAACTCGGAGCGCCTCTCCTGGAGCGCCGCCGAGGTCGACGCCAAGCTCAAGGGCATCATGAAGGCGATCCACGACAATGCCTACAACGCCGCCAAGGAGTTCGGCAAGAAGGGCAACTACGTCGTCGGCGCCAACATCGCCGGCTTCGTCAAGGTCGCCGACGCGATGCTCGCCCAGGGCTGCGTCTGACGTTTCGCTCCGCGGACTCGCGGCGATCTTCCCGCCGCGAGACGGGGCCGGCGGCGGCGCTTTCGCGCCGCCGCCGGGTTCTTTTTCCCCCGGCCGTTTTCCGCTTCGCCCCGTTTTTCCTTGCCACGCGCGGGGTTGGCGTGGATAATCCGCCGCGTCTAGTGAAAGGAATTTTCAGCACAACATGGACGCCGCTTCCATCGTACTGCCGCCGGCGCTGGCCTTGCTTGGCGGTTTCGCAATAGGGTATCGCGCGAGGGTTTGGCTCGAGTCCCGCGCCGCGCCAGCCGCCAAGCGCGCCGCCGCCGCGCGTCGCGGCGACGCCGAACGCGAAGCCAAGAGCATCGTCCGCGAAGCGCAGATCCAGGCCCGCTCCGAAGTTCTTCGGGCCCGCGAGGCGTTCGAGGCGTCCGTCAAGGAGCAACGCCGCGAGCTCAACGAGACGCTGTCCAGTCTCAACAAGCGCGAGCACGCGCTCGCTCAGCGCGAGGACAACATGGACCGCAAGGCCGACGTGTTGGACCGCAGGGCCGACGCGCTCGACAAGAAGTCCGCCGCCGCCGAAAGCGCCGCCGCCGAGGCGCGCGCGCGCTCCGCAGAGGCGGAGAAGGCGCTCGCCGAATCCGCGCGCGCACTCGAAAAACTCGCCGGCATGACCCGCGACGAGGCCCGCCGCGACCTCGTCGCCAAGGCCGACCGCGACATCCAGGGCCAGCTCGGGACGCTGCTGCGTCGCCGCAGGGAGGAGGCCGAGAAGGATTCCGCCAAAATCGCGCGCAAGATCGTTTTGGAGGCCATGCAGCGCTACGCCGGGAGCCAGGCTTCCGACGCGATGGTCCGCACCGTCGCCCTGCCGTCAGAGGACATGAAGGGGCGCATCATCGGCCGCGAGGGGCGCAACATCCGAGCCCTCGAATCCGCGACGGGCTGCTCGATTCTCGTGGACGACACCCCCGGCGTCATCGTCGTCTCCGCTGCCGATCCCGTGCGCCGCGAAATCGCCGCCGTGTCCCTGGAGCGCCTCTTCGCCACCGGCCGGCTGCATCCGCAGCGCGTCGAGGAGACAGTCGAGGAGGTGCGCCGCGACTGGGACGCCAGGCTTTCGGAATTCGGCGCGGCGGCGGCCGACGAGGCGAATGTCTCCGTGTCCGACCCCGAGACGCTTCGCGCCCTGGGGCGCCTGGCCTTTCGCTCCAGCTATTCCCAGAACGTTCTTCGCCACAGCGTGGAGACCGCCCGCTTCGCCGGCATGATCGCCGCGGAACTCGGTCTGGACGAGGCGGCCGCGCGCCGCGTCGGCCTCCTTCACGACATAGGCAAGGCCATGGACGAGACGCACGAGGGGCCGCACGCCGCTGTCGGCGCCGATTTCCTCAGGGCGCGGGGCGAGCAGCAGCTTGTCCTGGACGGTGTCGCGGGGCATCACGGCGAGGCCGGGCCGCAGACCGAGATGGCTCTTGTTGCGTCGATCGCCGACGCGATTTCCAGCGCCCGCCCCGGCGCCCGCCACGAGTCGTCGGAAAACTACGTCAAGCGCATCGAGACGCTCGAAAAGATCGCCCTTTCCTTCCCCGGCGTCACTCGCGCCTTCGCGGTGCAGGCCGGGCGAGATTTGCGCGTGATCGTCGATCCCGACGCGTCTTCTGACCAGGACGCCATCGTGCTTGCCGCGAAGATTGCGCGTCAGATCGAGCAGGATGTCGCGTTCCCGGGGCAGATCCGCGTCACTGTCGTGCGCGAGAAGCGCTGCGTCGAATTCGCGCGGTAGAGTTTGCGCGGGATTGGTTCCCGGCTGGAATGGGGGTGTGTCGCGATGTCCTTGTCTGAAGATTCCGGCCGCGCCGCGCCGGAGCGGTTCCGCAAAATAGGCGTCCTCGGGCCCGGCCTGATTGGCGGGTCTTTCCTGCTGGCCATCAGGAAGGCCTGTCCGGGCGTCCGCCTTGTGGCGGGCGCACGATCCCGGCGCACGCGCGATGCCGTGCTGGCGGCGGGTGCCGCCGATTCCGTCTTCGATTCGGAGAGTGTTCCTCCGGCGCAGGGGCTGTCCGGATGCGACCTGGCGATTCTCGCCACGCCGCCGGCCGCAGTGCGCAAGGTCCTTCCTGACCTGCGCGGCGCTGACGTCGGCCTCGTGCTGGACGTGGCTTCGGTCAAGGGTTCCGTGATGGCCGCCGCGGCCGCCGCCGGGCTCGGCAATTTCATTGGCGGCCATCCGATGGCCGGCAACGAGGGCGTTGGGTTCGGCGCCGCCGATCCCGCGCTTTTCCGCGGCGCCGCGTTCGTCTACTGCGTTCCGCAGGCATATTCCGCCGGACGCGGGCGCCTGGACGCGCTGCTCGCGCTGCTCGGCTCGCTCGGCTTTCGGTGCCTTGGCATGGATCCGGACGAGCATGACCGCCGCCTCGCGATGGTTTCCCATCTGCCGCACGTTGCCGCGTTCGCCCTGGCGCTTTCGGCCGAGCGCTCGGCTGATCCGGCTCTTCCGGGTCTCGTCGGCGGCGGGTTTCGCGACACGACGCGCATCGCGGCCTCCGCGCCCGATCTGTGGACAGACATCCTGCGCAGTTCCCCGCGCCTCCCCGAAGCCATCGATTCCTACATGGACGCCCTTCGCTTTCTGCGCGCCGCCCTGGCTCCCAACGTCTCCCCGGATGTTCTGCGCGAGGCTCTCGAAACTGCGGGCCGCTACCGTCGCGCGATTCCCTCCGGACTGAATCCGGTGCCGCACGCCTCCGGCGAAGAAGGGGGGCGGCGGTGAGCGCGTCGCCGACGGTTCTGGCCAATCGCCCCGCGGCGCTGCGCGAAGTGACGGCCGGCGTTTCGCTTGGCTCCAATCTTGGGGACCGGGCCGCCAATCTCGCCAGTGCGGTCGCCGCTCTCGCCGCCGCGCCAGGCGTCCGCCTTCTTGCACGCAGCTCGATTTACGAAACGGAGCCCGTTGACGTCGATCCCCGTTTCGCGTCGCTTTCCTATCTCAACGCCGCGGCGGTGTTCGCTGTCGCGCAGCCCGTTGAGCGCTGGAGCGCCTCTTGCCATGCCGTCGAGGACTCGATGGGTCGCGTCAGGACCGGCTGGCACGCGCCGCGCCCGATCGACGTCGATTTGCTCTGGTTCGGCGGCGAGCTGCGCGACCAGCCTCATTTGCATCTGCCGCATCCGCAGATTTCCTCCCGCCGATTCGTATGCGAGCCACTGGTCGAAATGCTGGGGCGGGATTTCACGGTTCCCGGGCTTTCGCGGCCGCTGGGAGCCATTCTTGACGAGCTTTCCCCGCGCCCCTGGGTCCGTCTGTCGAACGAACAGTGGCCCGCCGCCGCACCGGTCCCGGACGCAACTACGCTTTTCCCATGATACAGACCGATTCACGCGCCGTCCGACCCGGCGATTCCTTTGTCGCCGTGCGCGGCGCCGCGGCGGATGGCGCCGCGTTCGTTCGCGACGCGGTTTCCGCCGGCGCCCGCCGCGTCTATTCCGAGAACCCCCGCCCCGATTGGCTCCCGGACGGCGTCGAATGGACGCGCGTGCCCGATTCGCGCGTCGCCGCCGCGCGTCTTGCGTGCGAGGACGCGGGGCGTCCGTCGGAACGCGGGCTTTCCGTGGTCGGCGTCACCGGCACCAACGGCAAGACGACCATCGCCAATCTTTCGCGCGGAATCCTTTCCGGCGCTGGGTTCCCGTGTTCGCTCTGCTCGACCGTCGAGTTCGACCCCAATCCTCCTGAGCGCGCGCATCCCGTGCCCGCGGCGAACACCACGCCCGGCCCCGTGGACCTCCAGCGCTTTTTCCGCGATTCCCTCGCTTCCGGCTGCCGCGCCGCCGCCATAGAGGTTTCCTCTCACGCCCTCGACCAGCGCCGGGTGGACGGCACTCGATTCGAATGCGCGGTTTTCACGAATCTCACGCAGGACCACCTGGACTACCACGGCACGATGGAGCGATACTTCGAGGCGAAGCGTCGGCTTTTCTCTGAACTTTCGCCGCGCTCCGCAGTCGTGAATGTCGACGATCCCGCGGGGCGGGTCCTTGTCGCCGGCTGGCGCGGCGCCCCCGACGCTCTCTTCACGTACGGCTTCTCCGATGACGCCGCGCTCCGGATTTCCGATTTGGAGCTTTCCCGCGGCGGAGGTTCTTCGTTTCTTCTTTCGGTTCCTGGCGCTGTCTCGCCAATGCGAATCGCCACACGTCTTCTCGGCCGCCACAACGCGCTCAACGCCGCTGCGGCCATGGGCGTCGCGCTCGCGTTCGGAATCGGGCCAGATCAGGCGGCCGGGCTTCTCGCGCTAGCGCCGCCTGTCCGCGGCAGGCTCGAACCGGTCGCGGTTCCCGGAAGCGACGCCGCGTTTTTCGTCGACTACGCCCATACTCCCGACGCCCTGCGCAATGTCCTGCGCACGCTGCGCGAACTTGTCGGCCATGGCGGCAGGCTCTTTGCCGTGTTCGGCGCCGGCGGTGACCGCGATCGCGGCAAGCGCCCGCTCATGGGCGCGGTCTGCGCGGAGCTGGCCGACGAGCTTGTGGTCACGAGCGACAACCCGCGCTCTGAGGATCCCGACGCGATCATCGCCGACATCCTCGCAGGCGTCCCCGCCGATGCCCGCAGCCGGACTGTCGCTGTCGCGGATCGCGCCTTGGCGCTGCGCCTGGCGGTCTCACGCGCCGACAGGGCGGGGGATGTGGTCCTCGTCGCCGGCAAGGGGCATGAGACGTATCAGATATTTGCCGGCGGAACTGTGCATTTCGACGACCGCGAGGCGCTTCTTGCCGCCGCTCCGGCCGGTGTCTGATTTTTTTCGGTCATGCCGCAATCCAAGTCTTCGGCGGAGATCCTTTCTACCGGTCGCACCGGGTGGCCGGACGACCCTCCGCGCGCGTTGCGCGACGGCGCGTTCTGGAGCAAGCTCCTCCGTCTTTCCCTTCCCATAACCGTTCAGGCGCTTCTGCTTTCGCTGGTGGCTGCGTGCGACGCCTGGATGCTTGGCGCGGTCGACCAGAACGCGATGGCCGCGGTGTCGCTCGCCACGCAGGTTCAGTTCCTGCAGAACATGTTCGTTTTCGCGGTGACCACCGCCTTTTCGCTGCTGGGGGCGCAGTACTGGGGCAAGGGGGACCGCGACAGCGTCGAGAAGGTCTTTCGCATCGCCCTGCGCGCCACGTGCTGCGTTTCGCTTGTCGTGGTTTCTCTCTGCATGGCGGTTCCCGGATCCCTGATGCGCGTTTTCGCCGAGAACGGCCCGCTCGTGTCCGTCGGGGTTTCTTATTTGCGGATCGCCGCGGTTTCTTACCTGTTCACCGGCATCTCCTTCTGTTATCTCACCGCCCTGAAGATTTCCGACCGCGCAATGCTTTCCATGTCGATTAGCGGCGGGGCCGTGCTTCTCAACGTCGCGCTCAACGCGGTGTTCATCTACGGGCTTGGCCCCGCGCCGGCGCTGGGCGCGCGCGGCGCCGCCCTGGCCACCCTGCTTTCGCGCGCCGCGGAATTTTCCGCCGCTCTGCTGTCGTCGCGCCCCCGGCGCGCACTGAAGGCTCGGTGGAGTCGCATCTTCGAGCGCGTCCCGGACCTTTCCGCGGATTTCCGGAAGGCCGTCCTCCCGCTTTTCGGCGGAGTCCTCACCTGGGGCGTCGGCTTTTCTTCGTATACCGCGGTCATGGGCCACCTCGGTCCAGAAACCGCCGCCGCTAACGCCGCCGCCGCCGTGGTGCGCGACCTGCTGTGCTGCCTCACCGACGGCATGGCCGCCGCCGCCGTGATCGTCGTCGGCAACGAGCTGGGCGCCGGTCGTCTCCGCCGCGGTCGCATCTACGGCGAGAGGCTCGCCATCGCGTCCGTCGCAGTCGGGCTGGCCACTTCGCTTTGCGTTCTCGCCGCCGCGCCGATCGAGCTGCGCGCCATGTCCCTTTCCCCCGGTACGGCTTCGCTGCTGCGCTCCATGTTTTTCGTGCTGGCACCGTACATGTTCGGGCGCTGCGTCAACACAATCGTCATAAACGGAGTCTTCACCGCCGGCGGCGACACGATGTTCGACTTCTACAGTCTCGCCGTGTCCATGTGGTGCCTGGCGGTCCCGCTCGCGTTTCTCGGCGCGTTCGTGTTCCACTGGAATCCGGTTGTCGTCTACGCCTGCACTTGCATTGACGAGGTTGGCAAGCTTCCGTGGGTTTTCGCGCATTTTCGACGCCGGCTCTGGGTCAGGGATCTGACTCGAAACGGCCTTTCGCGATGAATCCTGCAATGCGGAGTTGAAATTTTGCAATTGCCACTACGCGGAAGTTGGACTATAAACCGCTTCGCGAACCGCGTTGGGCGCGTCGTGCGCCACCCGGGATTTTTCTCTCTGCGTTCAAGACAACAAAACAAAACAGACAAACCATGAACCTCGACAAATCGACGGTGCTTTCATTCCATCGTGGCGGCAAGGTCGCCCTTGAGATGCCGCATCCCGTGAAGACGGTCGAAGACCTCTGCCTTGCGTACACCCCAGGCGTCGGCAAGGCCGTGCTGCATTTGGCCGACAACCCCGCCGACGCTTTCGACTACACGGCCAAGGGCAAGACCGTCGCCGTGGTCTCCGACGGAACTGCCATCCTCGGTCTCGGTGATCGCGGGCCCACGGCGGCGATTCCCGTCATGGAGGGCAAGTGCGTTCTTTTCAAGAGCTTCGCCGGCGTTGACGCATGGCCCGTCGTCCTCGACAACTGCAGGCAGGGCGGCGCCAAGACCGGAAAGACCGATCCGCAGCGCGTGATCGAGGCGACGCAGGCCATCGCCCCGATGTACGGCGGCATCAATCTCGAGGACATCGCCGCGCCAGCCTGCTTCGAAATCGAGGACAAGCTCCAGGAACTTCTGGACATCCCCGTTTTCCACGACGACCAGTGGGGCACGGCCGTCATCACGCTCGCCGCGGTCCGCAACTACGCCGAGGTCGCGGGCAAGCCGTTCAACACGCTCAAAATCGCCATGAACGGCGCCGGCGCAGCCGGAATGCGCATCCGCGAGATGCTTGTTGCCGCAGGCGCTGCGCAGGTGATTTCCTGCGACAGCAAGGGCGTCATCTACAAGGGCCGCCCCGATTTGTCCGGGCGCAAGCTGCTCGCCGCCGAGGACACCCCCTGCCGCACTCTCGAAGAGGTCCTCCGCGGCGCCGACGTGTTCATCGGCGTCTCGGTCGCCGGTGCCGTCAAGAAGGAGTGGGTCCGGACCATGGCTCCATATCCCGCCATTTTCGCGATGGCCAATCCCGATCCGGAAATCCGCCCCGACGAAGTCGCCGAGGCGATGGGCGACAAGCCGTACGTCATGGCGACCGGGCGTTCGGATTTCCCGAACCAGATCAACAACGTCCTGTGCTTCCCATTCCTCTTCCGCGGCGCTCTCGACGTTCGCGCTCGCAAGATCACCATGGGCATGAAGCTGGCCGCCGCCGACGCACTGGCCGCCGCCGCCCGCATCCCGGCCGACGACGCCACCAAGGCGCTGTACGCCGGCGAGGATCTTTCTTTCGGCCCCAAGTACATCCTTCCAAAGCCTTTCGACCACCGCTTGCGCGCCCTTGTCGCGCCGGCCGTCGCCGAGGCCGCAGTCAAGGAGGGCGTCGCCCGCGTGTCGGATTTCGATCCCGCCGCGTACAAGGCCGCGCTTGAAAAGGAGGCCGCTTCCCTGTAGCTTCCGTGGAGGCGCGAGTTTCCGGACTCGCGCCTCCTGTGACAAGTCACAAGTCGCTACTCTCTAGCCACTAGTTTTAAGTCTCAGAATTTTGAAATCCCAAACTGTCATGGAAACACGTCCATTTGTCCCCTGGAAACTCGTCAACGACTTCATGGTCGACGTCTTTGTCAAGTACGGCGTCCCCGAAGAGGATGCGCGCATTTGCGCCGACGTCCTTCTGGAGTCCGACCGCCGCGGCATCGAAAGCCACGGCTGCAATCGCTTCAAGCCCATCTACCTCGACCGCATCGAGAAGGGCACCCTCCTTCCTGTCACCAAGACCGACATCGTCAAGGAGGGCCCAACGACCGTTCTCATGGACGCCAACAACGGCATGGGCATGGTCGCGAGCCATCGCATGATGACGATGCTCATCGAGAAGGCGAAGAAGTACGGCATGGCCGGCGGGGCGATCTACAATTCCACCCACTACGGCATCGCGGGATACTGGACTACCATGGCTGAAAAGGCCGGCATGGTCGGCATCTCCGGCACCAACGCCCGCCCGTCCGTCGCCCCAACCTGGGGAGTTGAGCCGATGATGGGCACGAACCCGCTCACTTTCACGATGCCCACCGACGAGGAGTTCCCGTTCAATTTCGACTGCGCCACCTCGATTGTCCAGAATGGCAAGATCGAATACTACGAGCGCAGCGGCAAGCCCACTCCGGCCGGTCTGGTCGTCACGAAGGATGGCGGCACGATGACTGACTCCGGCGAAATTCTCCGCGAGATGCGCAAGGGCAACTGCGCCCTGCTTTCGATTGGCGGTCTCGGCGAGTCCACCGGCGGCTACAAGGGCTACGGCTTTACCACGATCGTCGAGATCCTCTCCGCCGCGCTTGCCGGTGGCCCCTTCATGAAGGCGCTCTCCGGCAAGTCCGCCGACGGCAAGGACCAGATGTACCGCCTCGGCCACTTCTTCTTCGTGATCAACCCCGAGTTCTTCGCGGGTGTCGATACGTTCAGGAAGACTGCCGGCGACATCTGCCGCGGCCTTCGCGCTTCGGCCAAGGCGCCCGGCGCCGAGCGAATCTACACCGCCGGCGAGAAGGAGTGGCTCGCATGGCAGGATCGCAAGGACAAGGGCGTTCCGGTCGGTGAGTCGATCCAGAAGGAATTCATCGCGTTGCGCGACAAGTTCGCGCTTCCCTACCGTTTCCCCTTCGAAAACTGACTTCCTATCCAAATCTGGATCCCGGGCTTTCTTTCCCGGAATAAGCGGGGCGCGCCAATCGGCGCGCCCCGCTTTATTTACTTTCAGTATTCGATTCCACTTTCACTTTTAGCCTAAAAAACGCAGTTGACACGAACAGACTTTCTCACACAGAGGCACGGAG
>CAMOSH010000080.1 GCA_946624575.1 uncultured Verrucomicrobiota bacterium | reverse complement strand
CGCTCACAGGGCGGCGCGCGGTCCATGCCAGCGCGGCGGGACGCCGCACCGCCAAAGGGGCGGGCGCGGCATTGGTCGCATATGTCCCGCATGTCGCGTAAGTCGCGCCAGTCCCGCTGGTCCCGCCAGTCCTTGAAAACGGGCGGGCCGCACGGCGTGCGGCCCCTACCTGCGCCCCCCTTTCGCGGGCTTCCAGCCCGCGCTCCCAGGGCGATGTGGCGACGGCACCCTCGCCGTCGCGTGCCAGCGGCTACTGGAGCATGAAGACAGTCGGGTGGAGAATGTCGGAGTCTTCGCCGAGCAGCGACGCGAAGTCGGTGTCGCCGTCGAAATCGACTCGCGCGAGGCGCTTCGCGTCGGAAGCGAGCGAAAATTCCGTCGCTCCCGTGGCGGTGGATGCAAGCGGCGAATGGCTGTTCCTTGACGCTCAATGCCCCTTGCCTCTCGAACTCGCCGAATTCAGGTTGAATTTGGTGAATATATTCGTCAAATTCGACTTGAATTTGGCGAATAGATGTCGACGAGGCGCAGAGGGTGCCCGGCATCGGGCTTGCGCTCAAAATGCTCGCCGACACGGCGGGCAAAAGGACGCAGGTGATAGCCACGGGATCGAGCGCGCTTGAACTCGCGAATGGTGTTTTCGAATCTTCCGCCGGACGGTTTTTCGAATACAGGCTTCATCCTCTCTGCTTCGGGGAACTTTCGGCCGCGCCTTCCAGTCCACGCGAAGAGGGGCGGCTTCTTGAAACGCGGCTTCTCTGGGGAGGCTACCCTGAAGTCGCTTCCTCGCCCGACGATGCAAGGCGAATTCTCCAGTCCATCGTCGATGGCGCGCTCTACAAGGACATTCTTTCCTTCGGCGGAATCAGGAAAAGCGACCTGCTCATGCGACTTGTGCAGTGCCTCGCCCTCCAGATTGGAAGCGAAGTGTCCTACGGCGAACTCGCCTCGACAGTCGGAATCAACAAGGCCACCGTCGAAGCATATATCGATCTGCTTGAAAAGACATTCGTCGTGTTTAGGCTCCCCTCCCTCGCCAGGAACGGCCGCAACGAAATCACAAAGGGCAGGAAGGTGTATTTCTGGGACAACGGAATCCGCAACGCCGTGATCGAAAACTTTTCCCCGCTCTCGCTTCGCCAGGACATTGGCGCACTTTGGGAGAATTACCTTGTGGCAGAGCGGCGCAAGGCCATTGCATACAGGCAATCCCATGCGCGTAGCTATTTCTGGCGCACGACGACTCAAAGCGAAATAGACTATGTCGAAGAGACGGACGGCAAATTTGCCGCGTTTGAATTCAAGTGGAATCCGCACCGCATGCCGCGCGTTCCAACGCCATTTGCGGCCGCATATCCCGGCAGCGAATGGATGGTTGTCTCCCGCGAGAACTACCAAGCCTTTTTGTCCTTGTAGGTTTTCCCAAAGGACACAACAGGCACGAAGTCTTTACGTTCTTTGAGTTCTTTGCGTCTAAGGCCTTCAATCCTTGCAGGACCTTTCGAGCATGGCGGCGAGACGGGCGGCAAAGCGCCGGATTGCCCCGACGGGGGGATGCGGGGAGGCGCGCCAGGCGAGAACGCGGGCCGTCGGCGGAATCGCCATCGGCACGAGTTCGCAGGCTTCGAGGTAGTTTGCCGCGCGCTCGGTCTCTTCGAGGAGCGCGTCTCGTCGGTCGGCGCGGGGCGCGGTGCCTGCGCCGTAATTGGTTGAAAAGTTGAAGAGTTTAAAGGTTGAAAAGCCTGCGGCTCTTCGGTGGGAAGGTTGGCGGTGAAATCCGGCGCGGCTGACGCGGCTGACGCCGGTTGAACAGTCGAAGAGTTGAAAGGTTGAACAGTTGAAGCCTTTTTGTCGGAGAGGCCGGCTTCAGCCGGCTCGACTTTCGCCGGAGATTCCTCTCCGATGGCGCGCTCCAGCGCATCGGCGAGTTCGAGCGCTAGGGCCTGAACTTCGTCCGGCGGCGGAAGTCCGTCCATCTTGCCAGCTTGCGGACGTGGTTCGTCTCGCCGGAAGGACAATCGACATATATGATTTTCGGCGCCACCATGGCGAGCCGCGCTACGCCTTTTCGAAAAAGACGCGCTTGGCCTTGCCCTCCGGGCGCGGGAGCGAACCGGGCGCGTAGACGTCGCCTTCGGGCGTGAAGCCAAGCGTTTCCTTGAGGACCTTTGCGACCTGATGGCCCGTGACGCCAGGTTCGGCTTCGACTTCGACGCGCAGCTTCTTGGTGCCGTCGTGGTCCTGCACGACAAGTCGGTATTCGGGAAGGACGCCAGGAATCTTCAGAAGCGCCTTTTCGATCTGAAGGGGGAAGAAATTGACGCCCGAAATGATGAGCATGTCGTCGAGACGCCCGGAGATGCGGTCAATCCTCAGATGAGTGCGTCCGCAGGCGCATTTCTCGCGCGACACGACGCGCGAGAGGTCGCCGGTGCGGAAGCGGATCACGGGCAGCGCCTCGCGCGTGAGCGAAGTGGCGACCACTTCGCCGACTTCGCCGTCGGGCACCGGCTCTCCGGTGGCCGGGTTGACGATTTCGACGATGTACTGGTCTTCCCACTGGTGAAGACCGCAATGTGCCGGGCAGTCCTGGCCGAGTGTACCCACGCCGCCAGTCTCCGTCATGCCGTAGATGTCGAACGCCTCGATGCCAAGGCCGTCGTGGATGCGCTTCTTCATCTCGTCCGAGAACGACTCGGCGCCGAAGATGCCGATTTTCAGGTCAGGGAGCTTTACAGACATCTGCTCCATCACCTCCATTATGCGGAGGGAATAGGAGACGACGCTGCCGAGCACGCGCGTGTGGAAGTCGCGCGCGAGCGTGATCTGGCGCTGCGTGTTGCCGGAGCCGGTCGGAACGACGAAGAGACCGGCCGCGCGCGCGCCGTGGTAGAAGCCGAATCCTCCGTTGAAGAGGCCGAAGCCAGGGGTGATCTGGCAGGTGTCTCCGGGGCGGGCGCCGGCCATGACATAGCAGCGTGCCATGCACTCGGCCCACTGCGCGAGGTCCGCCTTCGTGTACGGCATCACGACCGGGGTGCCGGTGGAGCCGCTCGACATGTGCATCTCTGCAAGAGATTCCTTCGGCACACAGCACATCCCGAGTGGATACTGCTCCCGGAAGTCCTTCTTTGACATGAACGGCAGCTTTTCGAGATCTTCGAGCCCCCGGAATCCATCGGGGTCGATGCCGGCCGCCTCGAAGCGGGCGCGGTACCAGGCGTTGCCGGCCATCACGTGGCGGACTACGGACTTGAGGCGGCGGTTCTGGATGTCCGCGAGTTCGTCGCGGGACGTCGTTTCTGCTTTGGGGTCGTGGTACTGGTTCATGGATGTTAGTTTTTTTACAACGGTTCTATTGCGCCAGCGTGCGGCCGAAGTCGAACGCGGCAAGGTTGGTTTCGAGAAATCCTGGTTTGACGCATCGTCCGATTGCTGTGCGCCAGGCGGAGTCTTCCAGGGGCAGGTCGCGGGAGAGCATCCCGACGAGAATCGTGTTGGAGAGCCGGACGTTTCCAAGTCTGAGCGCTTCCGCCTCGCAGTCGCAGGCCACGAGACGCGGGAAGGCGCGCGAGAGACGCGCGTCGATGTCGGCGGGGTATTTCGCCATGCCGCTCGACACTGTGACCGGCACGACTGGGCGGGTGTTTACCACGGCCATTCCGCCCGGTTTAAGGAAGTGCGCCCAGCGAAGTGCCTCCACGGGTTCCAGAGCCGCAATGGCGTCGGCAGTTCCTTCGAGAACCAACGGGCTTCTTCCGCCGTCGTCGCCGAACTTCACGAATGCGCGAACGGATCCTCCGCGTTGGGCCATGCCGTGGATTTCGTTTGCGACGACGTCGAACCCGGCGGCTTCGGCGGCGGCGCCAATGACCTTTGCTGCGAGCAGGATTCCCTGCCCGCCGACGCCGCAAAGTAGAATTGAGGTTGTCATGGAGAAAAAAAAGGAAAATCCGCGCCATGCGCGGTGGTGGCGGAGATTTTCCCCGTTCGCTCAAACCATGTCAAGCCTCTCGTCGCGCCGGTGGGCCGTGCGTCGAGAGCGGCGCGACGGCGGAAAAATTTCCGTTTCGGGCGGGTGCTGGCGCTTCCGGGTTTCGCTTCGGTTTTCGGCGCGAACGTCGCGCCGAAAACCGCCGTCTTGCCGGAAGCGCCATTCCGACGCAAGGGACAACTTGCCTAGCGGATCACCATGACGAATGGGACCCTGTACGTCAGGTACGCGGCGTTGGACGTGTGCCGCAGGTGCCACATTTCGGGCAGCGCGCTCGCATCGAACTTGCCGGCGTAGCCGTTCGGCGCGTCGAGGATCTTGTAGGCGTCGCGTTCGGCGTCCGGATCGAGCGCCTCGGGGTTCGAGAGCGTGACGGCGAGGCCTGAGATGTCCTGTCCGGCCGCGACCTTGAGGCAGGAGCAGCCGTCCGCGTCGGCGGCGATTTCGTAGTTTCCGGCGAGGGCGCAGAGCGTCTGGAATTCGATCGTGCCGTCGGCTTCAGGCGCGATGGCGCCCGTGACGGACGAGGCGGTCATGTTGTCGAGCGCGCCGCTGCCCTCGACGCGGCCGATGTTCTGGACGGTGGAGCGCGCGGGAGTTTCCGTTTCGTAGGTGTAGGCCGTAAACTTCGTGCCTTCGCCGCCGAGCCGCAGCGTGGTGCCGTCGGGGATGGCGCCGTCCGCGCGCGCCTGGATGCGGCCGCTTTCGATCACGGTCGGCCCGTTGTGGGCGTTCGCGGAGAGGAACACGAGGATGCCGGATCCCTTCTTGAAGACGCCGCCGTCGGTGCCGCCGGCGGCGACGCCGCTCGCGAGCGCCTTGCCCCACCAGAGGTTCACGCCGTTGGAGAGGTCGAAGCCCGCCCCTTTTTCGCCGACCGTGAACGCGACGTTCGCCCAGCTTGCCGCCGATCCGGCGTAGAGCGTTCGGTTTTCCTTGATCGCCTGCAACGATCCGCCATTGAAGGCGAAGAGTCCGGTCGAGGCGTTGTCCATGCGAAGCTGATGCACGGCGAGAAGCCCGCCTTCGTCGAGATGGACTTCCGAGCGGTTCCCGCCGGACTGGCTGACGCGCAAGATGTCCACGGCGAGGCTGCCGCCATTCGCCACGGTGAGCTTGCCAGGGCTGCTGAGTCCGTTGATCCACTGGACGCCCTCCGGCATGACGACTTTGCCGCCGTTCGTGACAACGACCTGCCCGAACGCGCCGACGTCGAGGTAGCGGTCCTTGCCGTCGGCCATCTTCGGCGAATGAAGCTCGCCGCCCTCGATCAGGAGAAGGCCCCTGTCGGTGGAAAACGCCGAGCCATTGCCCTTCACGTAGGCGATCGCGTCCTCCCCGGTGCTGGTGGCTGGGCCGGTGACGGTGGTCACGCCGCTTGCGAGCTTGAGACGGCGCGTATCGATGAAAAGCCGCCCGAAGGCGTTCGTGCGCCCTTCGCCCGGATCGAACGTGATGAGTCCGCTCCAGTTGCTACGGATCTTCACCTTCGTGTCCTCGCTGTAGGCGGAGCCTTCGTCCGGCTCCGCGACGATCTGCCCGCGATAGGTGAACGGGCTGTTGGAGCCGGTCCAGAGGGCGGTGCCGGACGCAAGTTTGACCGTGCGGTTGCGGTGGATGGAAAACGCGCCGTTGCCGAAGATCGTGGGGTTGCCGCTTTCGATCACGATGTTCTCCGACGGTTCGGCGGGGACGGGGCCGAAGCAGCCGTCACCCTTCGCCATGAGGAACACCGTTCCTCCCAGTACGGTTTTCGTCTGGGCGTTGTTCAGGCTGTTGAGATAGGCGCTGCGCCAGTCAACGCCGGTTGCATAGAAGTGGAGAGAACCGTCCTCCCGGCCGCTGGCGAGGGGGACGTTGAAGTTCTGGTCCTTCGCGCCGACGGGGGTGATGGTTCCGGCGACGCGCAGGGGGCCAGTGCCGTTGAACGTGTAGGCGACATTGTTGATCGTGAGGTCGTTCACCAGGCGCTCGGACGCGATTGTCACCGTAGTCTGCGAGGAACCGCCGAAAATTGCATTGTTGCCGTCAGCCCACGCTTCGCCGGAGTTCCAGTTGGCCGAGGTCCCGTCCCACGACCCGTTGGCGGGCGACGCCATCCACGTGTAGTCCTGCGCGACAATTTCGGCGGGCGCCCACTGCCAGGTCAGGCGGACTTTGGCGGAGGCGTCCGTGGCGGAGTAGGAACAAGACGCATGGGAGACAGACGCGCCCCAAGAGGAGCCGTTCCAGGTTTCGAGCGTGTAGCCCTTGCAGTCGTAGATGGAGCCGTCCTTTGTCGCTGTCACGGGGGCCGAGAACTCGTGGCCCTCCGCGTCGATCATGTACATTCCGGATGTCTCGCTGCCCTCCAGGCCCTCGACGGCCGTCGCGACGATCACATTCGTCGCGAACCCGGCGCCGAAGAACCGCGCGGCGTCAAGCGTGTGGTTCAGGGCGATTTCCTGCGGCGTCAGCTGCCGGTCGTAGAG
Source organism: uncultured Verrucomicrobiota bacterium (assembly GCA_946624575.1). Classification (GTDB taxonomy): domain Bacteria; phylum Verrucomicrobiota; class Kiritimatiellia; order RFP12; family UBA3636; genus UBA3636. The sequence goes on along the minus strand of CAMOSH010000080.1, from coordinate 10,180 downwards.
GCGGATGGCGTAGACTTCGCCTTCCCAGCCCTGCGTTGCATTTCCCGTGGTTTTGCTTCGGCTGCCGAGCCGCACCATGGTGCTGTTTCCGTCGACGCTCCAGGTGTTCGCGTTCTTTGCGCCGGCGTTGTCCTCCCCGCCGTCGCGGTAGATGTCGACGACGGCGTTGGAGTCGTTGTAAAGCGCGACGAGCGACGTCGGCTCGCAATCGGACACGACCGTGTGCTGGGTCGCCTTCGCCCCATCGAAATAGACCTTTGCGTTCACCCAGGGGGCGGCCGTGTCGGTGTAGTCGAAGACGACGTACCGCGACCATTCGCCGCCACACCACAAGATGCGGCCCTTGGTCGTCGCCTTCTTGTAGACGATCTCGATGGTCTTGTACGTCGTGTTGCCGCGACGGCCATACGCCGGGCAGACTCCGTTGGCGAGGCTGTTCAGGTAGAAGGCGTTGCCATTTCTCCACCCGGCGCCGGAACTCGAAACGATCGTCATGTCGTTGTCGCCAACGAGATCCTTCCATGTCGTTGCGCTTGGGTTGTGCGTTCCCGTTCCGGCGTTGTCGATCGCGTCCCACCGCGAGACAAGTCCGGATTCGGCGTACGTTCCGGAGATTGGCTTGACTCCTGCGAACGCGGTGGCCGCGAAAAGGGCGCAGCATACGGTGAGGATGGATGATGCGAAAGGGTTCTTCATGGGTGTTCTCCGTTCGTGCTTTGGTGGTTATCGTGCGTCGAAATCGATGCCGCCGGACTGCGTTCCGGCGAAGTCGGCGAGGAACTTGCGCCAGCCGGCGACGCCGCCGTTTCCAGCGGCGGCGATCATCCAGACGGTGCCGCGCGGCTCCCAGCGCGCGCCGGGGGCGAGGTGCGTGTCTCCCTTTGGCGAAAACACGGCGTCTGGGTGCGGCGCGCCATCGCCGGAAATCCAGTAGATGAAATCCCTCACCGTGGCCGCGTAGGTCGCCGCGCCGCACCAGGCGCCGTCGGCGGAACGGATCCACACGCCGGACGACGGTGCCTTCCAGACATTCTGCGGCGCGCGGTAGCCGCCATTGGCCCAGTCGCCCGACCACGGCGCATACTGGCGGAAGAAAGCCTTGATGTCGGTGAACTCCTCTTCGCCGATGTTTTCGATGCTCACCATGTTCGCGCCGAACCACGGACGGTCGGAGAACGGCACGATGTCGCAGACGACGCGGAAGGCACGACGCGCGGAGCCGCCGACGCCGGAGACGCGCAGCGCCCCGCGCGCCTCATCCCACTCGGCGCTTTCCACACGATCGATGTCGCAGTATTCGCCATTGAAGACCATGAGCGTGAAGCGGCCGCAGTCGAGGCCGCGAGCCACCACCGAATCGAACACGTTTTTCGAACCCACGCGGCCTTTCAGCACAAGCCCGGCGGGGGTGGTGAGGGTGTATTCCCCGGACTGCCGGCCGGGGCACAGGACAGATGGGGTGGCGGACGATGAGGTGCAGTTCTTGAAATCGGGAAACAGCGCCATTTTTTCCTGCGCGGCGCGATCGACGGGGCGCGCTTCCGGCATTTGCCCTGCGGCGTGGAGCGCCTCAGCCTCCGCGTTCACTCGTGCGAACATCTCCGTGATTTCGCGGTAGGGCTCGCCGCGCTCGTTCACAAGGCCGTAGTTGCTGTCCTCGGGGAACTTCTTGCTGATGCCGAGCGCGGGCTCGTCCACCCACATGAAGTAGTCGTAGCCGACCATGAATGGAAGCGCGAGGAGCGTCCGGGCAAAGAGTTCCGTCGCCTGCGTCCGCTCGCGCTGCGTCTGGAAGCGCTGGCCGGAGCCGGCGGAGGACGGCACTCCCGCGTCGAGCGCCGGAAAGCTCCATTCGGTGATGATCAGGGGCTTCTGCGCCCATGAATAGCGGAGCGCGTAGGCGTCCGCCGCCCGGATGCCGTTGCGCTTGGAGAAATAGACGACGTTTTCGTCGAGGTCCGCCCACGGATAGTTGTTGAACGTGAGAATGTCGCAAATCCTGCCGGCCTCCTCCCAAACGACCTGGTGCGCCGAGGCGAGGCCGGCGAAGCGGGCGCCAAGAAGCAGGTGGTTCGGGTCGTGGCGGCGGACGGCGGCGGCGATAACCTCGAAGTAGCGGCGAGCCGCGAGGCGCAAAAACTCCGTCTTAGTCTCCTCCGGAACGATCGCCCCGGCATCGGCGACGCCGCGCTCCGCGAGAAAGGCGTCGAGCGCCTGGCGGGCCGAATGCGACTGCGGCTTGCGCGCGACGGCGTCGAACATTCCCGTGGCGGGGGCGCCACGTGCGCCCCATGACAGCTCGTTGTCGAAGAAGTAGCCGAGGATCGAGACGTCGTACTTCTGCGGAGCGCACAGCTTCGCGGCGCGCTCGTCGCAGAACGCGGGGAAATCGGGGTGGAAGACATTCGGGAAGGCCGTGCCCGGAGTTCCTTCGAATTTGCTGATCTCGAAGTCGCCTCCCTTGCCGCAGAACGCCTGCCCGACTCCAAGAAACTCGATGTGGACGAGCCCGCGCCCGCGCAGCTCCTTCGCGCAGCCGGCTCCAAGCGCGTTGAAGCCCCATGCGCCAAGGCGAGAAAGCGTCTCCTCCTCCCATGCCGCCTTGTCGCCGCCGAAGCGCTTCTTGTTCTCCTCGCCGTAGGGGTAGGCGTCGAGCGCCTCGCACCAGTGCCCGCGCCAGCTCACGTGGTCGATGCCGCGCAGGAAGACATCGCGTCCGTCCGGGGCGACGATCCACCACCGCCCGGCGTCATCGCGCCTGACGCCGTAGAATCCGGTCCCGGGTGATGCAACGCCCGGATCGCCGCCGACGGCGGCTTGCAGGCAAATCGACGACAGCAGACAGACTGCCAGGACGGAGCTGGACACGACGGTTTTTGGATTGGGCATGAAAGGAACTCTGGAAGGGACCGAAATGGAAAATTGAGACCTGGATGACGCAGATGACGGCATCCGAGGCAAAGGATACCCTGTTTCTGCCGAAAAACAATCCCGTTTGTGAACCAATATTCATCCCGAACGTGAACTTTTTTTGTTGATTTCGGATGAGAATGCGATAACATTGGCCGCGAAACAGCCGATTGCCGACATGGACACGATCCTCTACTTCCAGCCACCGCAGCAGCCATACGTCCCGGCCAAGCTGGCCGGAGTCCGCGAAATCGCTTCGCGGCGCGGCACTCACGTGCAGGTGGTGCTGCAGAATCTCACGTCAAAGCTCATCTCCGAACTTTCGGAGTTCTGGAACGCCATCGGGGCGATCGTGGAATGCGCCACGCGGACGACACCGCTGGACACGACGATGTTCGGCGCGCTTCCCGTGGTGCTGTTCAGCCCGCCGCCGGGGCAGCGCGTCGCGCCGGCTCTTTCCGTGAGCCACGACTCTGCGGCGACGGCGCGCGTCGCCGCGCGGGAACTTCTCAGCACCGGGTTTTCGAATTTTGCGTTTGTGCCGGCCCCGGAGCCGAACTACTGGAGCCGGACGCGCGAACGTGTTTTTTCCGAAACGATCCGGAAGCATGGTGGCACATGCGCGATCTTTCGCGCCGATTCGCCCCCGGAAATACTCGACGGCGAACCGTCGTCGATCGAATGGCAGACCGAGCTGCGGCGCTTCCTGCGGGAGCTGCCCAAGCCATGCGGCGTGTTCGCCGCCAACGACGTAGTGGGAGAGACGGTGCTCAAGGCGGCGCGGTTCGAGGGAATCTCCGTGCCGGACGAAATGGCCGTCCTCGGAGTCGACAACGACGAGCGCGTGTGCAACCGCTGCGAACCGCTGCTCACGTCGATCGACCCGGATTTCCGCCGCGCGGGGATGCTTGCGGCGGAACTGCTGCTGGAGGCGGCGGCGAAGGGCGGAACGCCCCCCGCCGCCGGGCGTCTGCATTTCGGGCCGCTTCGCGTCGTGTATCGCGAGTCGATGCGGACGGGAGGACTTTCGGACAAGCGGGCGGCCGAGGCGCTGGCTCTCATCAGGCGCGACGCCTGCGCCGGACTGCGGGCCGAGCGCGTGGCGGCGGTTTTCCCGTGTTCGCGGCGCCTGGCGTTCGCGCGCTTCCGCAAGGCCACAGGCCACACGATCCTGGAGGAAATCCACGCGGTGCAGCTGGAGACAGCCAAGCGCCTTCTGGAAACGACCGACATCCCGCTCAAGGCGCTTTCGGATTTCTGCGGCTTCGAAGACCCAAACTCCCTGCGCAAGTTCTTCCGCCGCGAGACCGGCGAAACGCTTCGAGCCTGGCGCCAGGCGTCACGCAAATCAGGAGCGCTTCGCGGTCGGCGCTGAAGGCGTTTTCGCGGTCGGCTCCAAATCCAGGACAAGGCCGTCCTCGGCGAGGATTCCGGAAAATCTCTCCGCGAGCCTGCGCTGCGCCGCGAGACTTTTGGGCCAGAGCGTCCGCGCCACGTGGTCGAAGACGTGGACCGTTCCGGGAGCGACAAGCCCCGCGCCGAGCATGGACTTGCGCATCGCGTCGATCATCCGCAGGTCGTTATGCTCGGCGAAGCGCCAGTCGTGGAACGTGTCGCCGCAAGTGGAGTCCCAGACGATGGCGTCGAAAGGCGAGTCGCGGAGAAAATCCTTCAGCGCAAGCCGCGCCTTCGCGCAGAACCAGCCGCCGTCGAGCGCGTAGAGCATGCGAACGCCGCGTCCGTCCAACGCGTAGTGCAGCGGCTGCTCGGCGGGGCGCCTGGCGACGACGTGATTGGCGGGGAGGGCGAGAACACGCATTCCCGCCACGCGAAAGACGTCGCCCGGCAGAACCGGATGCGGCTCGATCGCGCCGGACGCGCCGGAGTCGGCTTTCCCCTCCACCTCGGCGAGCGCTGCGAGCGCCGTCGGCGGGGCGAACACGCGCAGACGGCGGCGCCCGGCGCGCGCGATCGCGAGAATCGACTCCGGGTGGAAATGGTCGCCGTGCGAGTGGGTGACGAACAGGGATGAAATCCGCGCCGGGGAAACGCCCGCCTCCGAAAGGGCGGCGAGGACGCATGGCCCAGCGTCGAGGAGGCACGACGAGCCAAGAAGGGAGCAAGTGCTTTTGCGGACGCCGGGGCGAAGATCGGCCCAGTCCCAGTCATCCGCGCCAGTTCCGAGAAACGTGATTTTCATGACGGGGCGCAATGCTACCACATTGCTTTTCTTCAGGACAAGCGGATTGGTGTTTCGCATGGCACGCCTCGGCTGTTCCAAGACGCGGCGTTTTCGTGTATCATCCGCCCCGTCATGCACGGCGGCGCATCCGCCCCGCGATTTTTCCAAAAAGAACGAACAGCACCGGTGTCAAACCGGGAAAGGAAACCAAAATGCCATTGAACGTAGGCATAGTCGGACTTCCGAACGTAGGCAAATCAACGCTTTTCAACGCGCTCACGCGCTCCCAGAACGCAAAGGCGGAGAATTTCCCGTTTTGCACAATCGAGCCGAACACGGCCGTGGTTCCCGTGCCGGATCCGCGACTGCGCGTCCTGGCGGACATGGTGCACCCGAAGGAGACGATTCACGCGACGGTCGAATTCGTGGACATAGCCGGACTCGTCAAGGGTGCCAGCAAGGGCGAGGGACTCGGCAACAAATTCCTTGGCAACGTCCGCGACGCCAACGCGATACTCGAAGTGGTGCGCTGCTTTGAAAATCCCGATGTCACGCACGTCGAGGGTTCGGTCGATCCGCTGCGCGACGTCTCGATCATCGAAAACGAACTTCTGCTCGCTGATCTTGAGGCGCTCGAAACGCGGCTTGCGCGCGTGTCGAAACTCGCGCGGGCCGATCCAAAGGCCCGCCCGGAGGCGGAGGCCCTTGAAGCGCTGCGCGCCCACCTTGAGGGCGGGGCACCGGTCCGGTCGTTCCCCGGACGCGACGACGACGCGCTCGCCGCCGCGTTGAAGGAATGCCGGTTCCTCACCGACAAGAAGATCGTCTACGTGGCCAACGTGGACGAAGCGGGGATCGCCGAGGACAACGCTCTCGCTGCCGCTTTGCGCGCCCATGCCGAAAAGGCTGGCTGCGAATGCGTCAGGATCTGCGCGTCGGTCGAGCAGGACATGGCCGGGCTTTCGGACGAAGAGCGCGCGGAATTCCTGTCGTCGTACGGAATCGCGGAAAGCGGGCTGGACGCCATCGCATCCACGTGCTACAGGACGCTGGGGCTGGCATCGTTCCTCACGGCTGGCCCCAAGGAAGTGCGCGCCTGGACGTTCAGGCGCGGCTGGAAGGCGCCCAAGTGCGCCGGCGTCATACACGGGGACTTCGAGCGCGGGTTCATCCGCGCCCGTGTCGTGCGCTACGAGGATTTCGTGAAGCACGGCGGCGAACTGAAATGCCGCGAACTCGGACTTGTGCGCGAGGAAGGCCGCGACTACGAGATGCAGGACGGCGACATGGTCGAATTCCTGTTCAACGTATAGCGCGGCGCAAGACACTGGTTGCGGGCGGACGCATGGCGGCTCCGCCCGCGCTCGCCTTTCACAGGTCGCCGGGCTCCGGTGGCGGCGGCTGTGCGCCCTCGACGAAGAACGCCTTGTACATGGCGCGTACGGCGCGTTTGCGGTCCGAGGCGCGGATGCCGATCATGATGCTGATTTCCGACGACCCCTGGTTGATCATCTCCACATTCACGTTGGCGTCGGAAATCGCGCCAATCACGCGTGACGCCAGCCCGATCGAATAGCGCATTCCCTCGCCGACGACCATCATGATGGCCTGTCCAGGCTCGAAAGACACTTCTTCCGGAGACAGCTCGTCGCGGATGCGCTCCAGAACGCGCTCGCGCGTCTCCGTCGGGAAAAAGCGCTCCTGCACGATCACGCTGATGTTGTCCACCCCGGTCGGCGCGTGGTCGAACGGGACGCCCTCTTCCTCGAATATTTGAAGCAGCCGTCTGCCGAAGCCGATTTCGCGGTTCATCAGGTATTTGCCGACGTGGACCGAGCAGAAGCCCTCCGCGCACGCAACCCCGATCACGTTGCCGTGACGGACGCGGCGGTGGGCGACGATCCTGGTGCCTTCCGCTTCGGGATGGTTGGTGTTCTTGATGCGGATAGGAATCTCCGCGACGACGGCGGGGTGGATGGCCTCGTCGTGGAACACGCCGAATCCGGCGTATGAAAGCTCGCGCATTTCGCGGTATGTCATCTCGCGGATTCCGCGATTGATTTCCGGGACGATCCTCGGATCGACTGGATATACGCTGTCAACGTCGGTGAAGTTCTCGTATTCGCGGGCGGTGACCGCAGCCGCCACGATCGAGCCGGTGATGTCCGAGCCGCCGCGCGGGAACGTGGCGATGTCGCCGGTCCTGGTGTACCCGAAAAAGCCGGGGACGACGGCGATTCCGGAGACGTTGGAAAAATACGACCGCAGACTGGCGTATGACTCGTCGAGCAGCCTGGCGTTTCCGAATTCGTCCGAAAGGACCATGCCGGCCTCGCGCAAATCCACGGCGCGCGCATCGACGCCGCGCGCGCGGAACGCGGCCGCGACGAACCTTGCCGCGAATTCCTCGCCTGCGGCCTTTATGGCGTCCGCATACTTGCCTTCGTGCTCCGTGTCTGCCTGGATGCGGCGCACCAGCTCCGAGCGGATTTCCGCCACAAGTTCCGCGGGCAGGCCAAGATCTTCCTGGATCGAGCGGAAGCGCCCGACAACCGCGTCCACGGCGGTGTCCACGTCGTTGCCGTCGATGCCGCGACGGGCGCACTCGATCAGCAAATCGGTCACTTTCGAATCGTCCTTGTCACGCTTGCCGGGAGCGGAGACGACAACGATGCGGCGCTCCGGATCGGCCAGGACGATGTCAACCACCTTCGTGATTTGGGCGGCGCTCGCAACGGAGCTTCCGCCGAACTTGCAGACTTTCATGGGATGTGTGCCTTTTGGGTTGCGACGGGCGCGGAGGATAGCAGAAACATCCGAAAATGGAAATCCGCCGCGCCGCCGCCGGCCGCGGTCGCCGGCGCTTGAAATGCGGCGGACCGGATGCTAGTATTCGCGCAAGTTTCGTACTGCCAACACAAGAACCACGCCATGCGCAAGAATCTGTTTGTGTTCGTTTTGTCAATCTTCCTGGGCGGCGCGATTACGTCAATCGCGGCCGAAGTTGCGGCGGCGCCGAGCGCGGACAAGTCGACCGACGCCGTCTGGGACTGCGACCCGGTTGCCTGGCGCGAAATCGGCGGCGGCTCGCTCGAAGCGATCGGGTCCGGCTTCGCGCTCGCCCCGTGCGCCAAGGGGCACAAGGCCGAAATCACGGCTCGCGTCACTCCCGTTTCCACCGAATGCCCGGAGTACGCGACGATCGGACTCGCCGTCTTCGACGACCTGGAGCACTTCTGGAAGCTTTCCCTCGTCAAGAAGCCGGAATCGCGCGGCGGCGGCACGTTCTGCGAAATGAAATGCCAGAGCGGCGGCACGTGGGCCGACGAAGTGGATGGCCATCGCCGCGTCGTGAGCGAAGGCAAGGGCGACTGGAAGTGGGGCCGCACATACGAAATGACGCTCTCGGTTTCGCCGGAAGCGGTCGAGGGCGCGATCCGAGACGCGGAAACCGGAGCGCTCGTCCGACGTTTCCGCGTTGAAAACACCGGGAACGCCGCGCCCTTCGCGGGACGCCCAGCGGTCTCGGCGACGGGCGACCTTCGCGGTCGCGCCGAAGTCGTACGCTTTTTCTCCGAGGACGAAGTGCCCGAATCATGGCGGGCATTTCCGGAATACCGTCCCGTCGGCCCCGAGACGGGAGTGCGCGGCACGGCCACGGGATTCTTCCACGTGCAAAACATCGGCGGCGTCGAATGGGCCGTCGATCCCGTGGGGCGCGGCGTGATTCTCGCAGGCACCGACTGGTGCAACCCGCGCGGCTCCTACAGCCAGAAGCGCGGCTACAACCCCTACGAGCGCTTTGTGAAGAAGCACTACAAGTCCACGGCGGCCTGGGCCGCGGAAACGGCCGACCGACTGCGCGACTGGGGCTTCACGTGCCTGCCCTGCGGCGGCGACGAAAGCCTCTATTACAAAACTCTCGCACACGCCAACGCCGCTGACAGGCTCTACTTCTCTCACCGTCTCTGCCTTGGCACCGCCGATCCCGACTGGCGCATCGCCGAATACCGCCGTGCCCCCTGCACTGCGCTGCCGAACGTCTTCCATCCGCAGTTCGAGGCGGCGTGCGACTGGTGGGCGCGCCAGCGCTGCGGCGGATGCAAGGACGATCCGTGGCTCCTGGGATACTTCATCGACAACGAGCTGGCCTGGTGGGGAGAGGTGTCCGCCAACAAGGCCGGCGGCGTCTTTGACCTTGTCGCGCGCAAGCCGTCTGCGCATCCGGCCAAGCGGGCTCTTATGCGGTTTCTGGCGCAGCGCTTCCAGGCCCCCGAGAGCGACGAACTGGTCCGCAGGGCCGGCCCGGAGGACAAGCGCGCCTTCCTGCGCCTCGTCGCGGACCGCTATTTCGCGGTCACGACCGCAGCCATCCGCCGCGCCGACCCCAACCACATGATTCTCGGCTGCCGCTTCGCGGGCGGCCCCAAGGGCGTCGATCCCGTCGTTCTCGAAATCGCCGGCAAGTACTGCGACATCGTCTCGTTCAACCACTACCCTTGGGCCGACCTTGACCGCAATGTCGTCCAGCACTCCAAGGCCGACGCGACGCGCGTCATCGACCTCTACCGCGAAGCGCACGAGATCGCTAAGCGTCCGCTGTTCCAGACCGAGTGGAGCTTCCCGGCGCTGGACACGGGCCGTCCCTGCACCTACGGCGCCGGGCAGCGTTTCCACACCCAGGCCGAGCGCGTCCAGGCGACCGAACTCTACGCCAAGACCCTGCTTTCGCTGCCTTTCATGGTCGGCTACTCCTACTTCCGCTGGCTCGACCAGCCCGCCGAAGGCATCAGCAAATACTTCCCCGAAAACACGAACTACGGGCTCGTGAGCGAAGATGGCGTACCCTACAAGGGACTCACCGAAATGTTCTCGCGCGTCCAGGGCGACGCCGTTCGCTGGCATGGTGCGCCACCTCCCGAGGAGCGGGATTTTCAGGCCGCGCCCGAACCTTCCGAGCGCGAGCAGTACTTGGCCGCCGCCCGCCCTGCGCCCGGAGCGGCCAGTCCTACGCCCGGAGCGGCCTGTTCTGCGCCCGGAGCGGTCTGTTCTGTGCCCGGAGCGGTCTGTTCTGTGCCCGGAGCGGTC
>CAMOSH010000079.1 GCA_946624575.1 uncultured Verrucomicrobiota bacterium | reverse complement strand
CGCAACTTCACGAAGCAGATGATGATGACGAAGGACGAGGTGAAGCGCGAGTACAAGGAAATGGAGGGATCGCAGGAGGTGAAGCAGGCCCAGCGCCAGTTCCGCGACGAGCTCCTGAACGGCCCAGATCCCGTGAAGGCCACGAAGAACGCCAACGTCGTCGTCACCAACCCCACGCGCCTCGCCGTCGGCATCCGCTACAAGGCCGAGGAGGCGCCGCTGCCGCGGATCGTCGCCCTCGGCGCCGGCAAAATCGCCAAAGTCATTCGCGAAACCGCTCTTGAAGAGGGCATTCCCGTCATGGAGGACGTCCCCCTCGCCCGCGCGCTCTACGCCAAGGGCAGAATCGAGGACTTCGTCCCAGAGGATTTCCTGGAACCCGTTGCAGAGATACTCAAATGGGCCAAGCGCCTTGAGGATGCGCGGAAAGAGGAGGAGGAACTGGATTCCGTCCAGCTGTAAGCCGTTTCAGAGAGCGAAAAACTTTCCACAATGACAATAGAAGAACACTACAAGGCGATAGCGCCGAAACTGACGAACTGGCTCGTCTCCACCGGCAGCAGCTACCACGAGGCCTGCGATCTGGTCCAGAACGCCTTCCTGAAGATATGGAAGATGAAAGACGACCTGCGCGACGACGGCTCGGTCTCCGGTCTGGCGTACACGATCGCGCGCAATCTCCGCAAAAACATGTGGCGCGACGGCGGGCGCGAAACCCTTGTCGACGAGATCAAGGACGCCGACGCGGGTTCCGTCGCTCCGGCGCCCTCCCCCTCCGACGCGGACTACCTCCGCAAGCGCCTCGCCGACGCATTTGCGGCGCTGCCGCCAGTCCTGCGCGAGGCGTACACCCTTTTCCAGGTCTCGGAACTCCCGGTCAAGGAGATCGCGCGACAGACCGGCGTCACCGAAAACCTCGTGAAAGTGCGCCTTTTCCGCGCCAAGCAGAAACTCCGCGAAATTCTTGCGGATTTGAATGTAACCGACTGACGGCATGGGTGTATACATGGCGAAACAACACTCTAAATGGAGCAAAAAATGAATGTGAATCTCAACGCGAACGGCATCGGAGTCGGCAATTTCGGAATCGGTCATGGCATGGAGCCCACCCCCGTCGAGGGAAAGGGCGGCAATGTCTCGGGGCTTCCGAATTCCGGGTTCGGCCAGGCGACGATCCAGTCAGCGGAACTCGATCCACTCCGCGGCAGCGAGCCCGTGACCGAAGTCCCCGACGCCGAACTCCGCCGCGACGATGCGCTCGGGCGCCTGGTCTCTTCCGTCTTCAACCTTCCCCCCCCGCCAATGCCGGAATTCCACGGCTAGCTCGCCGCGCAAAATTCCAGCCCCCCCCCACACACATGAAAACAAAAGAAGACTTCGATGCTTTTCTGGCCGAACTCCGCAAGGAAACCGGCATTTCGTCGCTCGTGGCCGACAAGTCCGGCCTCGTGTCGATTCGCGTTGACGAAACGTACAACCTGAATCTCCAGTTCGTCGAAGCCACCGGCAAGGTGCTCTGCTTCGTCGAAGTCGCGGAACTGCCAGTCGACGCGCCGGCCGCCGTGTACCGCCACTTGCTCGAAGGCGGACTTTTCGGCAAGGAGACAGCAGGCGGATATTTCGCTCTGGAGCCGATTTCCGACACCGTGGTGTACAACTACTTCTTCGACCTCGAGCAGGCGGCCGCCGATCCCGAGGATTTCATCGCGACCATTGAGAAGATGCTCCAGCTCTGCGATCTCTGGGCCGAACGCATCAAGAACGACCTCGCGGCGGACAGCGCGTCCGCGTCATTAGTCGACAAATCCGCCAATCCCATGATGTTCGCCTGACAAGACAGTGGCCGGTAGGGGCGCCGGAAGGGACAAAAGACACCGAAGAAACGTGGACGGTTCGCCGAAAATCGTGCTGCCGCACGGGGGATTCAAGAATTTGATCGCCTACCGCAAGAGCGACGCGATCTATCAGGGAACCGTCATCTTCTGCCGACGTTTTCTCCCCGCCCGTGGAGACCGGACGGTCGACCAGATGGTGCAGGCCGCCCGTAGCTGCAAGCAGAACATCGCAGAGGGCAGCGCGGCGAGCGGAACCAGCAAAGAGACCGAAATCAAGCTCACAAACGTAGCCCGCGCGTCCCTGGACGAACTTCTCGAAGACTACTGCGATTGGCTAAAGGCCCACGGATCAGGAGAATGGGCGCAGGACGATTCCCGGAAGATGGCGGCCCGGGAATTCTCCCGGCAGCACGCCGATTGGGGCGACTGGAAGGAACTTTTTGAGACGCGTCCCCCCGAAACCCTTTGCAACCTCATGGTGGTGCTGATCCAGCAGACGAAATTCCTGCTTGACCGCATGATCGCGGCGCAGGAGGCGGACTTCACGAAGCACGGCGGCGTCCGGGAGCGGATGCATGCAGTCCGCACCGCCGCCCGCGGCGAGGATTGGGACAAGGGCGTCTACAGTTGGCTCGATTCGGCCGCTACAGCCGAGGAACTCGCCAGCCGCGTGGAAAGTGTCAAGCGCCAGGCCGAACATGCCGCCTGGAGCATCCGCAAGAGAAAGGGATGGCAGCGGTGAAAGGCGGAAAGGAAGTGAAGGGACTTAAGGGACCTAAGGGACCGAAGGGACAGCAGGGACCGAAGGGACCTAAGGGACCTAAGGGACTTAAGGGACCTAAGGGACCGCAAACTATCGCTAGGGTCCCTTCCGTCCCTTCTGTCCCTTCTGTCCCTTCCGTCCCTTCCGTCCCTTCTGTCCCTTCCGTCCCTTCCGTCCCTTCTGTCCCTTCCGACCCTGTAACCTTCCCTCCCCATTCCGTGTAACCTATCCGAAAGGACTTCCAACATGCCACTTCCTCCTTCTCTGGATTCATTCCGCTCGCTCGCCAACTCCACTTCGTTCTCATCCCGCGACATCGTCGTGAGCGGCAACGACCGGAACGCGACCGCCAAGCTTGGCAATTTCGTGTTCTCGCACGGCAAGACCGTCAACAACGCCACGATGGCCGCCTTCAAGGCCGCGCTCGAAAACGAATACGGCGTCTTCGGCACAAATGCGTTCGACACCATTCTCGGCAACCGCAACGCGATGCACAAGTCGTTGCGCGCCATGGACGTGCGGCAGACCCTATCGGCCCTTCCGCAGTTGCGCCAAAAACATTTCATGTCCGAAATCAATCGCCAGCTCGACACGTCGCCACGAATACTCGAACTTCCCCAGGACGCCAAGGACAAGGTCCTCCAGCGGCTCTCCAATGACACGCTCGACAACGTCTATCTTGTGACCTGCAAGACCATCGACGACATCTCCGCCGCGGCCCAGAAGCGCATCGACAAGGCCATCGAGGACGTCCGCGCCGAAGAGTCCGGCATCAACGTCGCCAAAACGCTGGGCGACAGGACCGAGGTGGAGGGCGCGGTGCTCCCAAACGAGGCAACGGGCCTGCGGAACATCCGGACCGGCGGCGATCTCCGGACCGATTTCACAAAAGGCGAGACTTCAGTCGCCGATCTCGTGAAAAAGGGGCTCGCCGGCGCCGGGATGCGCGTGAACAGCTCCGAGACCAACCCCGTCCTTTTCGACAAACTCAAGACCAACGGCGTCGAACCCGGATTCATCTACCGCAACGACTGGTCGAAGGATGACACGCGCGGCTTCATGGCCGACATCGATTCCCCGGAAAGCCACACCGCGCTGGACGCGCTCAAGGCACGCGACCCGGCCTTCGCCGCGAAGTGCGAAGGCAAGTCGCACCGCGAGCAGGTCATGCTTGCCGGCAGGGCGCACCCCGCAGGCATGGCGGCCGTGGCGGAGTTCGCCATCCAGAACGCCGCGCAGGAAGTGATCTCCGGCAAGGGGCACATACCGGAAGGATACGTCTTCAGGGCCCTGGCGGACGGCATCAAGCGCCAGTTCGCCGACTTCGACATACAGAAACTCGCGAATGGCACCGCAGGCAAGGCACTCCTGAAAGAGGCCAAGCTGTGGCTTTTCCCGCAGATTCGCGACGGCGTGATGAACGTCGGCCCAAAGGACGACTTCCACGGCCTGTCGCCGATTTTCAAGCACTTCTCCGAGCGCTCCATCGTGAAGCTCGACTACAACGAGGGCGACAAGTTCTCCGGAGGCAAGGCGGCCAACGCCGGCACCTTCATGCGCCCGGAACGCATCCTCACGACGCGCAAGCCCGTCCTTGGCCAGATCTACCGCTTCACGTCGCGCCAGTCGGCCGACACCATCTCCGCAGGCGCCGTCACCGAGGCGCTCGCCAACGACCTCACGCGACTCGCGGGCATCCCCGCGCAGGAGCTGGAGATCGTCCGAGGCCAGTATTCCGACGGCCACCCCAAGCTCATGCTCGCCGCCAAGTTCGCCAACGGCTACAAGGACATGGAAAACGGCATGATCAAGGACGGCCGCGCCATTCCGCCCCGGGACGAAAACGGCAACCCCGGCCCCGAGCCCGAGCCGCTCGGCAAATACAAGGCGTTCTTCCTGCTCACGGCGGACCGCGACGCCATCGGCAAGCGCGGCCAGAACAAGGGCTTCATCAACGGAAGGTTCTTCGCCATCGACCCAGGCCACTCGCTCGAAGGCAACGGCAAGTTCCTCGACATATCCGACGACTTCTCCTTCAAGGACACGTTCAAGGGCGGCATCGTCAAGAAGCCGCGCTTCAACAACTTCTCGGTCTTCGACGACGACACGCGCTTCGCAAAGCTCTCCGGCCTCATCGAACTGCGCCGGATCGCAGCCTCCGGCGCCTTCGCCGACGTCTTCAACAACTACAAGGCCGCGTTCAACCCCGACGCGCCCGGCATCACGCCTGCGGAAAAGGAGCTTCGCCAGAAGATCTGCACCGACATCGACGCCAAGAAGGCCGAGTTCGACAAGCAGCTTTCGCGCCTCTTCGACATCTTCGACATGCAGCTGCGCCTCAACGACTCGCTCGCCGCGGAGGGTCCCGCCACGCAGGAAAAGGCCGTCAACACGCTCTCGCACCTGGAGATGCTCACCTCGCCCACCACCTGGGTCAGCAAGAAGGGTCAGGTCGCCCTCAAACACCTCGAGGTGCGCCCCGAGACGCGCGTCCCGTGGCGCGCCGGCGTCGACGGCGACAACCTCGTCTACCACTGCGACAAGCCGCTCGACGGCTCGACCGTCAAGCTCCTTCAAGGCCTGGCCAAGAACGCCGGGGCCAGCTTCTCCTACGACAACTACGGCTCCACGACCATCTCCATCCCGAAGGCGCAGGCCGAACATTTCTTCGCCGTCTTCTCCGAGGAGAACGTCCAGAAGCTCACCCACCCCGACGAATACGCCGCCCGCAAGTCTGGGGATGACTCGCTCAAGGTCGCCACGGACTACAAGCCCGTCACCTACAAGCATGTCTCCGACCCGCGCCCCCCGCTCACGACCGCGCAGCTGCCGGACCAGCTCGACGTCATCGTCGACGGCCGGATCGTGAACATGCCCAAGATCCACTACGAACGAATGGCCACGGCGGTGTCCGAGATCGGGCGCCCGCGCTCGGTTGACGAGCTCCGCTCGTCGCTGAACGCGCGCATCCAGCGCGGAACCGACATACTCCGCGCGCTCCGCTCCGGCGACCTCTCGCGCTTCGAGCCGAGCCAGAAGAACATCGTCTCGCTCACGGTCGCGCTTCACGCCAAGGCGCTCGCGAAGGGCGAGTTCATGTATCGCGGCTCCTTCTCCGTCGCCGACCCGGACGGCAACATCGCCCGCTGGCTGGACCGGGCCGAGGGCATATACCTGCGCACCTCGACCCACGCCCAGCCCATGCACTCACTCACCGTTGACGGACACCTGAACATGCCGCGCGGCTACGACGTCCCGGAAGGCATGGGCGGCCTGCTCAACGGCATGCGCACGTTCCACTACTTCACGCTCCCAGACCCCGACCACCTGAAGGACGCCGGCGGCAGCGGCCCCAAGCGCCGGCTCTTCCTCAAGTGCGAGACGTTCGGCATCTTCTGCTCGACCGCCATCTTCAAAACAGGCAAGAAGGCGGAGGCCACGAGCGAGGGGATGAACACGCGCGGCTACAAGTTCGGCGACGTGCTCGAGTCGATTTTCCACGGCTCGTCCCTGCTGGCCTCGTTCTTCACGCCCAAGGAGGTCAATGGCATCCGCAAGGAGAACCTGCTCACCGCCCAGAAGGAAGTCATCGATGTCGCCGAGGCCAATCTGCGCGCCATCGGCGAAGACAAGCTGGCGGACATTCTCACCAGAGCTGTCAAGGGCCGCGGCGCGGGCATCCGCCAGGTCATGGACAACATCACAGCGGTCGTGAACAACCTCCCCGAAGACGAGAACAAGCGCGCCGAGGTCACCGAGATCCTGGACGACCTGGTGGCCGAGCTCGGCCGCGTGTCCGGCAACCTCCCCGGCGAACTCGTCCAGCGCATGGGCAACGAGATCATGATCGACTAGTAGCGCGCATCTCGCATTGTCTTCCATGAATTCACAAATCTGCAAATCAGACCGCGACGGACGTCTGGCGACCGTCGCGGAACGAGTCGTTTCCCTTTCACGGTCCTGCCAGTTCGGCTTCTGGTTCATCACGGACCTGCACGTGCCGTCGAATTGCGGCAAGTCCGGCGCCATGCTTGCGCGGCTAATATCTGAAACGGGACTCAAGCCCGTGGTGTGCGGCGGCGACATTCCCGAAGCGTTCGGCACGGAGGCCGAGCTCGACGCGAGCTTCGACCGCTATCGCGCGCTGTGGGTTGACCCGGTCGAGCGCGCCGGCGGTTCGTTCTTCGCGGTTCACGGCAACCACGACATGACAATACGCTCCGCCCCCGGCTCCGAAACAGGCGCCACGTGGCCACCAGAAAAAACGCGCGCCGCCCTGGCCGACACCGCCGCAATCCGCTCGTGCGCAGTCCGCGATCCGTCGTCCTGCGCCTGGTATGCGGATTTCCCGGAATGCGGAATCAGGCTTCTTGCGCTGGACACGCACGATTCAATCGTCTCGTCGCGCCAGTACTGGAGGGTGGAAAGCGGAGTTTCCGAACCGCAGCTGCGGTGGCTGCGCGACTGCGCGCTGGCGTCCCTTCCCGCCGGATGGCGCATCGTGGCGGCAAGCCACGCGCCGATATCCGGAGTCGCCGCGGAGGCCGCCGAGCACGAGCTCTACGCCAAGGTCCACGACGCGCTGGCGCCGCTTGCCGCCGAAGGCCGCGTCCCGTTGGCGATTTCCGGCCACCACCATGGCGAACGCCAGTCCCTCGTCGGCGGCGTATGGCACGTGACGCAGCCTTGCGACGCCGCATACCTTGACTACATCCATTCATCTCTGCCATGGGTTCCGGACTTGCCGGTCAAGGAACCGGGAACATGGGCGGAGCAGACATTCGACGCGGTGCAGTTCGACTTCGTGCGCGGGCTTGTCCACTTCACGCGCGTTGGCGGCGGCGCGAACCGTGTCCTGCGGCTCTCGCCAATCCGCGTTCGCGTCGGCGAAACGATCCGCGTCAACGCCGAAACCCTGCCCCCTGGCCCCCTGGTCTGGGGATGCCACGATTCCGACATCGCCGACAAGCGCCCCAACCCCGAACGCCTGTACGACTACTTTTACGACTACCACCACACAGTCGCCGAAATCGATCAGGACGGCATCCTGCGCGCCATCCGGCCGGGCGGCGCCACCGTCGTGGCGCGCGACAGCTCCGGAACCAGGGAATATGCGTCCGTGGAGGTCGTGCCGTAGCCGGCGCCGCGAACCGTCGGCGACAAACCGGCCACACCGTCTCGCAAAAAGGACTGGCGCGCTCCAACTTCGCATCCGGCCGCCGACGGGGGTGTTGCAAAGCGCCGGGGTTTGATTTAGCATTTGGCGCGGCGGCGATGCGTGTTCCAGGACCGGGAGGTCCGCCCGCTGCGCCCCAATCCGACAATTCAGATTCCATGTCAAAAGAAGACGCAATCCAAATCGACGGCACCGTCGTGAAGGTGCTGCCCGCCACCATGTACACGGTGCGGCTCGACAACGGGCACGAAGTGCTCGCCCACGTTTCGGGAAAAATGCGGAAAAACTTCATCAAGATCGCGCAGGGCGACAAGGTGACTATCGAAATGTCGCCATACGATCTGGAAAAGGGCCGCATCGTGTTCCGCCACAAGTCGCCGATGGCGGACATGCCGCCTCCCGGTGGCGCCCCGCGCCGCAGCGGTCCCCCGCACCGCCACTGACCGGCAACACACGCCTTTCTCGAAAACGATGAGCGAAGTCAGTCAGCACCGCGTCGCGGAAGTCGTCCGCAACACGCGCGAAACCAGAATACGCGTCACGCTGGACCTGGACGGCGCGGGCGAATGCCGCGTCGCCACCGGAATCGGATTCTTCGACCACATGCTCGAACTTTTCGCGAAGCATTCGCTTTGCGACCTGACCGTCGAATGCGATGGCGACGTGAACGTCGACTACCACCATACCGTGGAGGACTGCGGACTGGCGATCGGAAGCGCGCTGGACAAGGCGCTTGGAGACCGTCGCGGCATCCGCCGGTACGGGTTCTTCCTTCTCCCGATGGACGAATCGCTGTGCCGCTGCGCCATCGACTTCGGGGGGCGCCCTTTCCTGAGCTGGTCCCTGGCGGTCACGAACACCTTCTGCCGCGATTTCGACGTGCGTCTTTTCGAGGAGTTTTTCCGCGCGCTTTCCGTGAACGCGCGAATGAACGTGCATGTCAGGCACGAGGGCGGCAACGAGCCGCACCACGCCGCCGAAAGCGTTTTCAAGGCATTTGCGCGCTCGGTGCGCGCTGCTGTGGAGTTCGATCCGCGCGAAAGGGGAGTGCCTTCTTCCAAGGGGGCGATATGACGCCACCACGCCGGATCGCGCACCGCCTCCATCCGCTGTCGATCCAGGCGCGCGCACTATCCACGGCGCTCTCGCTTATTTTCGCCGTCGCACTTCGTGCCGACGACTACGAACACCTCGACTCCTGGTTCGACGAAACCACAGGCGAATGGAGTGGTTCCGACGGGGGCGGCACCGTGCAGGACGATCCGCCCGAGTCGGCCGGATATTATTGCCAGTTCGAAGATTTCGTCTGGAACCAATGGCAGCCGTTCAACGACTTCGCCCCGGTGGTCGATCCTGTTCCCGCTCTCGAAAACGACGGTGGCTACCGCGGTCGCGCACCGGCCGGCTGCGTGGCGGTGAGCGCGGCCGAGCTGTTCGCGCACCACGCCTGGCCGCGCCGCGCGGGACCGGGCCGCACGTCCACCCACAAGATCATTGACTCCAGCGGCGCCCTCGCCGGTCGCGTGTCGCTGCGCTTCGATGGATCAGTCCCGTTCGAGTGGGATTCTCTTTTCAAGACGGAGCCGTTCAACGACATCTGGAACGGCGAGCGCTGGTTCTCTCAGGACGACCCGGATTACGACGACATCGTCCAGAACGACTACTGGAAATGGGACGAATCCGTCGGCGACTGGGTGAGGGGCTTCTTTTACTACGACGAGCTGCAATCCTCCCAGGACTCCACGAACGACCTGCGCGGCGTCGTGGCTGAAAGCTTCAGGTTTCCGCCCGCGCGGCTCTGCCTCTGGACGATGTCGCTTTCCGAAACCGAATTCGGACCGTACGGATCCGGCGGCTCATACGAGGACGTCGCCCTCAACGCACGGGAATGGTACGAACCGGGGCGCTGGGCGAAATTCGATGCCGACGGCTCTCTCCATGCGGACGACTCCGCCGCGCTCGAGGCGCTGATGGTTGCAAGAATCCCAGTTCCAGTGAAACTGTCCGGGGTCTCCCCGAACGATCCGGAACACCTGGCCCTGGTCTGCGGATGGGATTCCACTGGCGCTAAAACAAAGCTCTACCTGAATTTCGGCTGGAGCTCGTTCAGCTTCGGAGACCCCGACAACGGTTGGTACGCCCCAGACGAAACAGTCGCTCCGACGAACACGGAGAACAAGTACGTTTTCAATTCGGTGCTTCTGGGCCATCTTCCGCGCGCCAGGCCCCAGCTGGAACCGATGCGCGCCGTGATCGACGGCACGGAGACGCTCGAATGGGCGTTTCCGCGGACCCACTCTTCCGCGCTCCAGAACTGGATCGCCGAACGGCTCGTTTTCGCCGAACGCCCCGTGACGCGGACAGAACGGTTCGACGACGACTCCGCGACGCGTTTCGTCGGCGCCGGCGCGTCCGTCTGCGACTCCGACGCGTTTCTTCCGGCGGAACTCGTCGGCGGCAACGCCCTGCGCTTCGAGAGCTCAAGCAACGTGGTGTGCGAACTGCCGTGGATCGCCGTCCTTTCAGGACAAAGCGAGCTTTCGATGCGCACGCGGTTTTACTGGGCCAGCGGCAATCGGCTTTCCGTCGAGGCGCGGTTCGGCGACGGCCCGTGGGAATCGCTCGCCGAGCCGGGATTCGACGGCGAATCCGACTCCGGCTGGCGGACGCTTTCAATTCCGCTGGGCGAGCATTCCGGCGAAAGCGTCCAGTTCAGGTTCGTCAACCAGTACGTCGAAAACTCCTCGTACTACCAGGACGTCGGCATCTGGATCGACGACCTGTCGCTTTCAGACGCATATTTTCCTAACGAAAACGAGTCCGTCACGATGCCCGTCACCGCGGCGGGCGACCGCTCGCTGCCCGTCTCGGCTTTCGGAACACCGCCAGCGGGGCGGCGCGTCGCGTTCACGGTGACGCCGGTTTTCAAACAGGGCGCGCGCTCATTGGCGTCGCCGGAGACGTCCCGTCCCGCAGTAGTCCGCGTGTGCGACGCGACGACGCCGGCGCTGCCCATGCCGGCGGTGACCTCGGTCTCGACCGTTGTCGGAACTCCGCTACAGGAGGAGTTCTTCCGGGAATGCGCGCGCGGAAGCAACGCCATCTTCGTGAATTGCACCGACACCGTGGTTTCGCTCGAAGCGCGATCCGGCAACCTCTCGGCGCTGCCCGATTCCGCCGTGGCCGTGACGCCGCTGGGTTCCGGCCAGTTCGCCGTGGAACTCGACGGATCCGGCATTCCGACCTCCGCAGATCGCACCCGTCTGCTCCTCACGCTTGTCGCGACCGACGCCAACGGATCGCGCGCCGCCAAAGACCTGGTGCTGCGCTTTTCGGGAGAAAGCGCAGCGGATCACAACTGGGACGTGGATTTCCAGCCGGAAAGCGCAGACTCCTTGACCGGCGCGGCCGGCGCGACAATCGCGGTGCCGCGCGTCTGGATTGTCGAAAACGGCCTGGCCGCACCAGACGCGACTGATGAAACATTCGCGGCGGCGGTCGCCGCCGACGCCGACGGCGACCGCGTCCCGAACGCCGTCGAATGGGTCTGCGGCACCAATCCTCTCGACGCGACTGAGGCGTTCCACGCCGAGATCGAGCTCGTCGGCGGCGAGCCGCGCGTCTCCGTGTCCGCCCCCGCGTTGCGCCCCGGATACGAAACGGTTCTGCAAGGTCGCCCGTCTCTCGACGCCGACTCCCGCTGGGAAGACGCCGACACGGACCGCCACCACTTCTTCCGCGCTCTCATACGCACAAATGGAAACTGAAACCGGCCCTGTCAAAAGACGCCGGTGTCGCGTCCGGTTTCTCGTTCGACCGCCGCGCCGGACCGTGACCCCAACGTCGCCGTTGAACAGCTGCATCGAATTCGCGTTCCGCGTCACGATGACCGGGATGCCGCCGTCCATTAGGGGATGCACGGGACGGCGCCCAAGTCGCGCCGTCAGCCAGTTCCTCGGCGGCCGCCACCGCCTGCGGCCATATCCCTGCGACCGCGGAGCGAAGGTCGCCGCCGCCAGAATACGGCGCATTTGCCCGCAAGGGGCCGTTCGGATATACTTGCGCGCGTCCGTTCGCCGCCCAATGGCGAAATGAAGGCTGCGCGTTCCGGGAGCGCCCGTTCCCGAATGGCCGCCAACACACCAACCCACGCAAAACAGAAAAATCTTCAGGAGAATCGAAATGGCTGGAATATTCAAGGCATACGACATTCGCGGGCTGTACGGAACCGAAGTCACCGAAGACCTCGCCCGCGACATCGGGCGCGCGTTCGTGACGTTCCTCGGCTGCAAAAAAATATCCGTCGGGCGGGACTGCCGCCTTTCGTCCGGACCGCTTTTCGAGGCGTTCGCCGAAGGCGCCACTTCGCTCGGCGCCGACGTGCTCGACCTCGGGCTGTGCTCGACCCCGATTTCTTATTTCGCCAACGCGAAGCTCGGATGCGACGCCGGCGTCATGATCACCGCCTCCCACAACCCAAAGGCGTACAACGGATTCAAGCTCTGCCGCGAAAAGGCCATCCCGATTTCCGGCGCCACCGGCATCGCCGACATCGAGCGCATCGTCGCGGAAAAGGCATTCGCCGCCCCGGCCGCCAGGCCGGGTTCCATCACCAAGGTCGATCTCGGCGCGGACTACGCCGAGTTCATCCGCTCCTTCGCCGCGCTGAAGCGCCCGCTCCGCATCGCTTGCGATTTCGCCAACGGCATGGGCTCGTGGGAGGCGCGCGCCTTCGAGGGCACCCCGATTTCTTTCACGTCGCTTTTCCCCGAACCCGACGGCGACTTCCCCAACCACGAGGCAAATCCCCTCAAGACCGAAACGCTCGCCGACCTCCAGGCGGAAATCCGCAAGGGCGGCTACGATTTCGGCGTCGCGTTCGACGGCGACGCCGACCGCGCAGGCTTCGTCGACGAAAACGGCGACATCGTGCCAATGGACATGATCACCGCGCTCGTCGCAGTGGACATGCTCCGCGCCAACCCCGGCGCCGCGATCTTCTACGACCTGCGCAGCAGCTGGGCCGTCAAGGAGACGATCGAGGCACACGGCGGCCGCCCGATGATGAGCCGCGTGGGCCATGCGTTCATCAAGCAGCAGATGCGCGACGCCGACGCGGTTTTCGCCGGCGAGCTTTCCGGCCACTACTACTTCAAGGCCAATTCGACGGCGGAGAGTTCCGCACTCGCCGCGCTCTGCGTCGCGAACATCGTCTCCGCCTCCGGCAAGACCCTTTCTCAGCTGATCGCCCCGATCAGGCGCTACTTCGCCTCCGGCGAAATCAACACGCGCCTCGCCAGCAGGGACGACGCGGCTCGGGTTCTCTCGGAACTCAAGTCGCGCTACGGCTCCAAGGGTCGCGCGTTCGAGCTGGACGGCCTTTCCGTGGAGTTCGACACCTGGTGGTTCAACGTCCGCTGCTCCAACACCGAACCGCTCATCCGCCTCAATCTCGAAGCTAAGACCGAAAGCGAAATGCAGAGGCGGCGTGACGAAATTCTGGCCCTGATCCGCGCCTAGGGCCGTGGCCTCCTCGTCTCCCGCCACGCGATTGGAAGGCGAGAAGGCCGCCGCGACGTTCCGCCGCGGGCTGGTCGATTCGCTTCCGATATGCATCGGCTACTGCGCGGTGTCCTTCACGCTGTCCGCCGTCGCGGCGGCGCACAGGCATCCGTTCTGGTCCGGACCGCTTCTCGCGCTTGCGCAGTTTTCAGGCACCAGCCACGGCGCCATTGTCGGAAAGATCGATTTCCGGTCGGCGGCGACGGCGGGCTTCGGCGAAGTGTTCCTTCTGTGCGTCGCGCTGAACCTGCGATACGCCCTGATGGCGATGGCGCTCGCGCAGAAGCTTCCCGCCGGCGCCAGTCTTCGGGACCGGATCCTAGCGGCGATGTCCGTGACCGACGAGATCGTCGCGGTCGCGGTTTCGCGTCCATTCGCGCTGACGATCGCGTATGTCGGCGGACTGTTCGCCGGCAGCTTCCTCGGATGGAACGCGGGCACCTGGCTTGGTCTTGCCGGAACCTCTTTGCTGCCGCCGCGCTTCGTTGCGCCCCTCGGCATCGCGCTTTACGCAATGTTCGTCGCAATCGTCGTGCCCGCCGCGCGCGCTTCGCGTCGGACGCTGTGCGCGGTGGTTCTCGCGATCGCCATGAATCTGGCGCTGGCGGCGCTGCCGGACGCTGTGAAGCCGCCGGATGGAGTCTCCATGCTGCTTTCAGGCGTCACCGCCGCCGCGGCGTGCGCGTTCGCGTTCCCGCCGAAAGGCGCGGGCCGCGAGTCGGCCGCGCCTGATTCCGAAAAGCATCCCGAGCCAAAAGGAGGCGGCGCCCGCCCATGACGCACGCAAGATTGGCCGCGCTCGTGCTGGCTGTTTCCGCCGCCTCGTTCGCCTTTCGGTTCATCCCGATGGCGCTGATGCGCCGCAAGATCCGCAACGAACGCCTCGTCGCGTTCATCGGAATGCTGCCGTATTCGATACTCGCCGCCATGACCGTGCCCGCCGTGTTCTCGTCGGGCGGCGGGCGCGCGCCATCCGCTGCGGGTTTCGCCGTGGCGCTCGCGCTGGCGCTTGCCGGACGCTCTCTGCCCACGGTCGCAGCCGCCGCCGCGGCTACTGCCGTGGCCCTGTCGGCATTCTTGAACTGACGGCTCCCCTCCCCTATTCGTATTCACCGCCGCCTCGCATGCGCTCGGCAGGAAAAGAAAAACGGCGGCGACCAAAATGGTCGCCGCCGTTGGAATGGTGCTCGGGAAAGGACTCGAACCTTCAATCCCCGAAGGGACCAGCACCTCAAGCTGGCGTGTCTGCCAATTCCACCACCCGAGCAAAGTGTTGTGCGTGAAACGCGGGTGATACTAGCAATCCGCCCCTTCGACGTCAATATTTTTTTTCGCAGCGTCGCGGCGCACCTAAAAAACGCAGTTCGCGGAAGCGAATGCGCCTGTTTCTACGCGCGCACTTTCGCAATCTGCGCTCATGCGTCGGCTCTGCCCGGAGTGCGGGAAATCTTGCCATGATGCGGGCATTTCTCGAACGCCTTGTCTTTCCATGGCTGCGCTATACAGACTTTTCCTGCACCGCGCCAAAGAAAGCCGCTCTCGCCTGGATCTACACGATGAACGCCCCGGAATCGATGATGCCCGACATTCGCGCGCATCTGGCTATCCTCGAAAACGCGACGTCACGCGCCCTCGGCGATCCCAAGCCGTCGTTCGTCGAGGCGTACTCCACCGTTCAGGTCAAGGACTACTCCCGCTACGCGATGGACGGCCTCCGCCCAGACGACCATCTCGCCTGGCACGACGCCCACTGGGAGCACGACCTTGCAAAAGCGCGCGACGCCGGTAGCGCAATGGCCGGAAAGATCGCGGGCGGACTCGCCTGATCAGGCACGTCCGCCCGCGCGACTGCTA
The DNA here is from genome assembly GCA_946624575.1 of uncultured Verrucomicrobiota bacterium. Classification (GTDB taxonomy): domain Bacteria; phylum Verrucomicrobiota; class Kiritimatiellia; order RFP12; family UBA3636; genus UBA3636. The sequence goes on along the minus strand of CAMOSH010000079.1, from coordinate 1,747 downwards.
GGCCCGCCCGCGCGACTGCTAGGCCCGCAAACGACTGCGCGTCCCGCAAGCAAGTGCGCGTTCGCCCAAGCGACTGCGAGGCCCGACTGCGCGAACTACGGTTGCAGGCCGTTGATGTATTTGACCGCCTCAGTCGCGGCCATGGCGCCGTCGGCCGTGGCGGTCACGAGTTGGCGGAGCAGCTTGGCGCGATTGTCGCCTGCTACGAATACGCCGGGTGCGCCGGTGTGGCAGTCTTCGCCGGCCACGGCGTAGCCAGCCGCGTCGAGTTCAACGACCGAGGCGAAGTTCTGGTTCTCCGGAATGCGGCCAACCGCAACGAAAAGCCCCTTCAATTCGATCGTCCGGACGGATCCGTCGCGCACGTCCTCGACTTCGATCGCCTGCAGGCGCTTCTCCGCGACAAGGCGCTTGACCGTGGCGTTTAGGACGAATTCCACGTTCGTCTTCTCCTTCAGGCGCGCGACAGTCGTCTCTTCGCCGCGGAAGGCGTCGCGCCGGTGAATTAGATACACCTTTTCCGCAATATCAGCCAGATAGAGCGCATCCTCCAGCGCGGTGTTGCCGCCGCCCACGACGGCCACGACCTTGCCGCGGTAGAAGTTGCCGTCGCACGTGGCGCAGTAGGAAACGCCGCGGCCGACTAGGCGTTCTTCGTCCGGCAACCCGAGCTTGCGGTTTTCCGAGCCGGTCGCGAGAATCACGGCGCGGGCGCGATGTTCGCGTCCGTTGGCCGTTTCGACGACCCAGTCCGCGCCGTCGCGCCGCAGCCCCACGGCCTTTTCGAAGACGATCTCCGCGCCAAGCCCGCGCGCCTGCGCTTCGACGCGCTCGCCGAAGTCGAACCCGGAGACGTGAGCCTCGATCGGATAGTTCTCGATGTCCGGCGTGTTCAGAATCTGCCCGCCGCAGCTCAAGGCCTCAAGGACGAGTGCGGACCGCGCGGCGCGACGTGCGTAGATGGCGGCGGTGAGCCCTGCTGGCCCGCCGCCGACAATGACTATGTCGTACATGGCGTTTCAGGCTCCGACGAGTTCGGCGATCGCGTCGCGCGACACGAGGCCGATGCTGCGCTTCGCTTCCTCGCCGCCCTTGAAGAAGACGAGGCACGGAATCGAGGCGACGTCCCAGTCCTCGGCGAGTTCGTCCTGGTCGTCGATGTCGACGGAGACGAACTTCACGCCGGGCGTGGCGGCCTCGAACTCCTCCAGGATCGGCTTCATGGCCTTGCACGGACCGCACCAGCCTGCGTTGAAGTCCACGAGCACTGGCCGATCGGACTTCAGGACTTCAGAATCAAAGTTTTCTTTCGTGACTGGTATCATGACATTTTTCTCCTGTTGATTATTTGCGGGAACGGCGCGAATGCTACCAGAACCCCGCCTGCAAGGCAATTCACGATTTCACTGACACGTGAACTTTCCCGTGGCGGGCAGCATTTCCGGATTGTCCTCAGAGAAGGAACAGAGGGAAGTCCTGCGTGGTGACAGCGCCTCATTCCGCTTACGGACAAGCTTCCAGGCGAATTCTGGCAACCGCTCCTCGCGACTTCTTCGAATTCCATTTCAGCTCGTAGGCCTTCAGGGGCGTCCGCTGATTCCTCCAGAAAGTCCGCCTCCGGCCCCGTGCCCCAAACCGCCCCGTGCGCCAAACCGCCGATTCATAGGCAGCTCCCCGAGCACCGAACCTCCGCCCCGTGCGCCGAACCGCCGCCCCGTGCGCCGAACCGCCGATTCATCGGCGGGGG
>CAMOSH010000078.1 GCA_946624575.1 uncultured Verrucomicrobiota bacterium | reverse complement strand
TCCGTCTCGCCTCCGAGCGCGAGATCAGCAATAACCCCTATCCCTGACCGAATACTTTCCGCCAGATACTGTAGCGGCCCTCGCGCCCGGACGCGAAGGCTCGGCTTCGGACACTCGAAAAAAATCGCTCGAAAAAAAACGCTTGCAATGGCGCATAAAATCTGGCAAGATACGGGCCATCCCGCCAGACGCATGGCATCGCATTGCGCCCCCAGGCCCCCCCAAGCTCTCCATGTCCAAAAAAGAAAAAGACAACGCAAACGAATTCGACTTCACCCTGGATGAAATCCGGATCTGGGGCGGAGACCGCCAGTACGTGGAGGCGCTCGAGCAGTACGCCAACAAGGGCGACGTGCTGAACGCCAGATTCGCCAACGGCATAGGAGAAGCGGACATTACGCACGCGGGGCACACGCTGCACACGCGGTTCCGCACCCTGCCCGGTCGCCGCCAAATGGTGGAAAACCTCTGCCCGTGCGCCTCCTCTCAGCGCGACGGCCGCATCTGCGTCCACATGCTAGCCGCGGCCATCGGCCTAGCGCTCCGGCGCGACGGAGAACTGCGGGAAGGCGTGTCCAGCGCGGCCCCGACTGCGGGGCGGCTCACGGCGCTGCCTCCCCCGCGCGCACGCGCCGGCCGCGCCCCACGCGCCGCCACCATCCTGCGCCCCCCGCGCGAAATCCCCTCCCCCGACCAGCCCAGGCTCCATTTCTTCCTGCCCGACGACTGGGACGTCCGCTTCTTCCAGAAGGGCGTGGTCCCGCTTGCGCTGTCCATCCACCGCAACGGCGACAAGCCGCATCCGTGCACCCTGCGCGAAATCGTGACGCGGCGGACGCCGCTCAAGCCCACGTCGGAGGAGGACGACATACTCTTCACTCTCGAACGCGTGTTCCCGGCTTCCCTGCCTGCGGCGGGGGCCAGGACCCTGCCCCTCGACCGCAAGGCGTTTTTCGCGCTTCTCGAACGATTCGCCGAAAACGACATTCCCCTGCACCCGGTCAACGCGCCTACGGTGCCCGTGCTTCCGCAGGAAAAGAAGCTCCACTCGCACCTCCACGTCCGCATGGACGAAGAGACGGGGCGCATCGCGCTCTCGGTGCAGATCGACCTGCCAGAAGGAGTCCCGGCCGAAGGAATGCGGGTTCTCGTCTGCCGCGATCCGGGCGACTGGCGCAACGACCGGGCGTACGTCCTGGCCGGAGGCGCACTGCGCCCACTGGACAAAGTCGTGCCCGTCGCCTACGGCGCGATCTACGAACAGCCGGAAATACTGCTCCCGCGCCGGGAGACCGTGGATTTCGTGCGCAGGCAGCTCGACCCGGCGGCGCGCGCGGCCGGCACGATGAAGACGCTGCGCCAGATCTTCGGCCAGGAAGGCATCGTCTCCTCCGTGGACGAATCCGCGTTCTACATCCGCCCAGGGCGTCCGCGCTTCCTGCTCGAAGTTGCCGGATCCCCGGCCTCGATCGCGATTTCGCTCAAGGCGATATACGCCGGACTGCCGTCGGCCGACGGCTCGGAGGAGGCGCCCGCGCCGATAGTGGTGGACGTCATAGCGGCGAACGCATCGGATCAGTTCTCCGTTCCCGATCCCGACGACAAGTTTCTCTACTACGGGCGCAACCTGGCCAGCGAGCGCCGGGCATTGGAGCGCCTGGCGCGCGTCGGGCTGGCGGTCGCGGAGGGCGACGAGACCGTGCCGCCCGAAAACCGCGTCTGGTCGCTGCCGAAAATCGTCGGCGACGACAGAGTGCTGGACTTCTTCGGCGGGACCGTGCCATCGCTTTCCCGCCACAACTGGCGCATCGTCCTGGCGCCTTCGCTGCAAAGCTGGGTCAAGACGTTCGTGCGCGTGGCGCCGCGCATCGTGGTGTCCGCCACGCCGGGATCCAACAGCTTCGAAATCGGGTACCGCCTCGCATCGGCCAACGGCAAGACCGAAATCTCCGCCGACGAATACACATCCTCCGGACCGCTGCATTCCTGGTGCTACCACGATGGCTGCGTGGTGCTATTCGACCGGGAGGCGATCGACGACCTGAACGCCGCCCTCGCGGAATGCACGACCTCCCGCGGCCGCGGCCGGTCCGGCCGCTCCTCCGATCCCGGCGCCCCGCGCCAGATCGCGGACACGTACACGCACTTCATCAAGAGCGTAATCGATTCGCTCTCCTCCAGCGGCGTCGTGCTCGAAAGCGCCCCGCCGGCGTGGCTGCACGAGGCCGATCTCGACGCTATCCGTGCCGAACTCCAGCCCGCAGTGCTCGGGGAGCCGATCCGGTCGCTGCTGCGCCCGTACCAGAAAATCGGCGTCGCATGGCTGCGCTACCTGGAAACCAAGGACCGCGGCGGCATCCTCGCCGACGAAATGGGCCTTGGCAAGACGATCCAGACTCTCGCCTGGATTTCGCTCAAGCGCCTGCGCGGCACCGGCCCCGCCCTCGTCGTGTGCCCGACGTCGCTGGTCTTCAACTGGACGCACGAGGCCGCGCACTTCACGCCGGAGCTCAAGATCGTCGCCATGGCCGGCGCGGGCCGCAAGGAACTCTTCGACAAGGTGCCGCAGGCGGACATCGTCGTCACGTCCTACGCGCTCATGCGCCGCGACGTCGATTTCTACAAGACGATCCACTTCACGGCGGTCGTCCTGGACGAGGCGCAGAACATCAAGAACCGCAACACCCAGAACGCCAAGAGCGTCAAGCAGCTCAATTCAGACGCCGCGCGGCTGGTCGTCACCGGCACCCCGGTGGAAAACACTGTTGCCGACCTCTGGAGCATCATGGACTTCCTGATGCCCGGCTATCTCGGCCGCTACGAGGCATTCAAGCGCACCTACGAGGAGCCGCTTTCCGGACCGCCCGACACCGGCGAATACCAGGACGCCTCCGAACGCCTCCACGAGAAGCTCGAACCGTTCATCCTGCGCCGCCTCAAGCGCGAAGTCGCCAAGGAACTGCCGCCGAAGATCGTCAAGACGTCCTGGTGCGAACTCACGCCCGAACAGCGCGTCGTGTACGACCGAATCCTCGACGAATCGCGCAGGCAGGTCACCGGGGCTGTCCACGACCAGGGCTTCGAGAAGAGCCGCATGATCATTCTCACGGTGCTGCTGCGCCTGCGCCAGGTCTGCTGCCACCTCGGGCTCGTGGAAGATTCAACCTCAGCGGAGCGCCCGTCCGGGAAACTCGAGCACATGATGCAGATTCTGGACGAGGCGATCAGCGGCGGCCACCGTGTCCTGGTGTTCTCGCAATTCGTGCGGATGCTCGGGATACTGCGAGACGAACTGGAGCAGCGCGACATCCCGTTCTGCTACCTGGACGGCGCGAGCAAGGACCGCATGGAGCAGGTGCAGCGCTTCAACAACGACCCGTCGGTGCCTGTGTTCCTGGTGTCGCTCAAGGCGGGCGGCGCGGGTCTCAACCTCACCGGGGCCGACGAAGTGATCCACTTCGACCCGTGGTGGAACCCCTCGGTGGAGGACCAGGCCACGGACCGCGCCCACCGCATCGGCCAGAAAAACACTGTCTACTCGCTGCGCCTCATCACGGCCAACACAGTCGAGGAGCGCGTTCTCCAGATGCAGCGCCGCAAGCGCGCCGTCATCGATTCCGTCGTGGGCGGAGACGAACAGACCATGTCCAAGCTCACCTGGGCCGACGTCCAGAAACTGCTCGACATCGAACCCTAGCGTCTCCGCACAGGCCGCGAATACAAACAATCACACAGAAAACCAATCCGGAAACCATCACGATGTTCAGAGGAACCTACACCGCGCTAGTCACGCCTTTCGACCGCTCCGGCGCCGTCGATTTCGGCGCGCTGCGCGACTTGATCGACGCGCAGGCGGCGGCCGGCATCGCCGGCGTCTGCCCCGTGGGAACCACGGGCGAATCCCCGACTCTCGACTACGACGAACACGCCGAGGTCATACGCAAGACCGTCGAATACGCCGCCGGACGAATGCAGGTGGTGGCAGGCACCGGCGCCAATTCCACGCGCGAGGCGGTGGAACTCACGCGCCACGCGAAGGAGGACGGCGCCGACGCCACGCTCCAGATCGCGCCGTACTACAACAAGCCATCCCCCGAAGGCGTCTACCGCCACTTCGCGGAGATCGCCGACGTCGGACTTCCCGTCCTTCTCTACAACGCTCCCGGGCGCACTTCGCGCGACATACCGGTCGCAGTCGCGAAGCGCCTCGCCCAGCACCCCATGATCAAGGGAATCAAGGAGGCCGCCGGCGACGCCAATCGCGTTAATCTCCTGCGCGCGGCCGTCGGCGACGCGCTCGACATCCTTTCCGGCGACGACGCGCTGACGCTGCCGATGATGGCCGCCGGCGCGAAGGGAGTCGTTTCGGTCGCGTCCAACATCGTTCCCGCCGAAGTGGTCAGGATGGTCGATCTGGCACTCGCCAACGACTTCGCCGGCGCGCTAGCGATCCACACGCGGCTGCTTCCGCTCTTCTTCGACCTCTTCATCGAGGTGAACCCCGTGCCCGTGAAGGCCGCGATGGCAATGCTCGGCACGGCGCAGGAATCCTACCGTCTCCCCCTCTGCGAACTTCTGCCTGAAAACCGCCGGAAACTCGAATCGACGCTCCGCGCCCTCGGTCTGCCGCTCAAGGATACGAACTTAAACCGCGCCACGTGAAAAAGCTTGCGATATTCGGGGCGGCCGGCCGTATGGGCCGCTCCATGGCCGAAAACCTCGGCGACTTTCCCGAACTCTCCCTCGTCGCAGCCGTCGAGGCGCCCGGCCACCCCGCCGTCGGCTCACCAGTCGGCCCAGCCGCCCCGGGAGTCACGATCACCGCCGACGCCGCGGCCGCAGTGGTCGCTTGCGACGTCGCCGTCGATTTCACGTTCCACGAGGCAGTGCCGGAGCACGCCGCGCTGTGCGCCGCGCACTCCAAGGCTCTGCTTGTCGGCACGACCGCGCTTTCGCCGGCCGAACGCGCCGCTGTCCTCGCCGTGGGCGAAAAGGCGCCAGTCATGATCGCGGCCAACATGTCGGTTGGCGTGAACGTTCTTCTCGCGCTCGTGCGCCGCGCCGCGCAGGCGCTCGACGACGCATACGACGTCGAGATCACGGAAATGCACCACCGCCACAAGAAGGACGCGCCCTCCGGCACGGCTCTCGCCCTCGCCCGCGCGGTCGCCGCCGGCCGCGGCGACGCCCCGCTTTCCGAAATCGCCCGCTTCGGCCGCGAGGGTCTGACAGGCGAACGCCCGCGCGGAGAAATCGCCGTGCACGCCCTCCGCGGTGGCGATGTCGTCGGAGACCACGACGTCCTGTTCGCGGCGGACGGGGAAATACTCCGCCTTTCGCACCGCGCCACGTCACGGTCCTGCCTCTCGCGCGGTGCGCTGCGCGCAGCGGCGTGGCTTGCGCGCCAGAAACCAGGCGTCCACGAAATCGCCGAATCACTCGGTCTTTAGCGGCGGTTCTTTTTTCTTTCCAAACGACCCGGAAATTGCTAGAATCCGCGCCGTGCCAATCCAAGTCCGCGGTTTGGGCGTCCATGCGCAGGACCGCGCTTGCGGAGTTTCACCATGAACACTGTCTACCATCGCATCGATTCCAGTTCCGGCAGCGTCGTCTCACTGCGCGCTTCCGGCGTTTCCTACCACGAACTGGCCGAAATATCTTCGCGCGGGGTCGTCTCGCTCGCGCAGGTGATCAAGATCGACGGGGAGAACGTCTCGCTTCAGGTGTTCGCCGGAGCCCGCGGCATCGCGACTGACGCGAAGGTCCGGTTCCTCGGGCGTCCCATGCAGGTCGCGTTTTCCGAAGATCTGCTCGGGCGCGTGTTCGACGGCGGCGGCAATCCGCGCGACGGCGGCCCCGCCCTCCGCGACGGCATGATCGACATCGGCGGCCCGTCCGTCAACCCGGCCAAGCGCGTCATCCCGCGCAACATGGTGCGCACCGGCATCCCGATGATCGACGTGTTCAACTCACTCGTCGAATCGCAGAAGCTCCCGATCTTCGCCAAGTCCGGCGAGCCGTACAACGAGCTTCTTGCGCGCATCGCCCTGCAGGCCGAGACGGACGTGATCGTCCTGGGCGGCATGGGGCTCAAGAACGACGACTATCTGTACTTCCGCGACGCGCTGGACCGCTCCGGCGCCCTCGCGCGCACCGTGATGTTCGTGCACACGGCTGCGGACCCCGTGGTTGAGTGCATGCTCGTTCCGGACCTTTCGCTCGCGGTGGCGGAGCGCTTCGCGATCGCCGGGAAGAAGGTGCTGGTACTCCTGACGGACATGACGAGCTTCTCCGACGCCCTGAAGGAAGTCGCCATCACGATGGAGCAAATTCCATCCAACCGCGGCTACCCCGGAGACCTCTACTCACAGCTCGCGGCGCGCTACGAGAAGGCCGTCGATTTCGAGGGTGCCGGATCCATCACGATCCTGGCCGTCACGACCATGCCCGGCGGCGACGTCACGCACCCCGTGCCGGACAACACCGGATACATCACGGAAGGCCAGTTCTACCTGGAAGGCGGCCGCATCGAGCCGTTCGGCTCCCTCTCCCGACTCAAGCAGCAGGTGAACAAGAACACGCGAGCCGACCACCGCGTCATAATGGACACGATGATCCAGCTTTTCGCCCAATACCGTTCGACGCTCGAAAAGCAGTCGATGGGCTTCCGCATGAGCACCTGGGACGAAAAGCTCCTCAAGTACGGCCGACGGTTCGAGAAGGAGATGATGGACATTTCGGTGAACATCCCGCTCGAAAAGGCTCTGGATCTCGGATGGGAGATTCTGGCGGACTGCTTCGAACCCTCGGAAACCGGCATACGCACCGAGGTGGCCGAGAAATTCTGGCCGAAAAAGCAAGGTTGAATCACAGACACCGTTGACAAGGGGCCGACCTCCAGGCGGCCCGCTTCGGGGGGGACGGCGAGCGCCAGCCCCCCGAATGATTTATTATTAGCAGAGAAGATGTTTATTTTCCGACGGAAAATAGAATGATACAGGATATGTGATGGTAGTGGACCAAAAAAAAGATTCGATATGACCGAGTTGCGAACCAGAAGAGCAAAAAATCGCATGGCAGGCGTCAGCCATGCTGGTTGCTGGTTGCAGTCGGCTTGGACATTTCCGGCGCAAAAGCGTTTTTTATGCGCGGCCCTGATGGATGGCTGATTTGTATTGACAAACGAATGCCGAGGAAGATAGCATTCCTCGCAGGGTTCATTTTGTCAAGAAAAGTCGGCTCGCCAAACTAATGCCAGCTTCAATGAAATTTCGGTTTCTTACGCTGACGGTCGGTGCGTATGCTGCGGTCTGGACGTATTTGTGTCCGATTTCAGTTTGCGCGGAGGATTTGGATGATGCCCTCGCGGTGGCAACACCCGCGCGGTGCGCTGGCCATGCCGACGCCGTGCTGTCTCCAATGGATTTGGCGGCTATGTTGGAGCGTAGGATCGTTTCCGGCGAGGGCGTTGCGCTGCCGGATGCGGATGTGCCAGGGTGGAAAGTTAGTAAAAGTTCAACTTCAAGGTTGAGCGGTTTGGCAAACCATTTGTCAGGTAATATTGGCCCCAATTGCATATTGTTCAGCAATCGCGGTAATTATTCGCTTCAAAACATTATGGCACATGAAGCAAGCCATCTTTTTGCGTTGACGGTTGATGAACTGCTTGTGCTATTCGATTTTTACAGTGCAAACTATGCACCAAACTATGGGGAACTTTTGCAGTGAGCGATGTTGTTTCATTTGCACAGGAAATCATAGCAGAGTCTCATTTCGCCTGCGTTATCCTGGTAACCATATTGTCTTTTTTTTCATGGTTTGGATTCATTCCTTTGCTGTGTGCGATAGAACATCATCTAATTGCCTTCTTCCCTTTGGCTACGTTATGCGCGTATTTATTAAGAAAAATCATTGTAAGGTTATCGGCAACCCAAAGAAGAATTGAAATTAAAACATTGCTCCTATTATTGATATTGGCAGGAGATTTTACTATCGTATGGACCACAGATCAATGGCTGTATTTAAACTTGAAAATTGCTGAAATGATTGTTGCTTCATTGGTTTCTTTCATAACTGGACTAACTGTTTCCACTCTTGGTAAGAGTCAACAGAACTGTAGGATCAACGTTTGGGTTTTAGCAATTATCATTCTTTTTTTTGCGATTGTCTTTTCAATTCCTTAATTGCTAACTTGGGATTCATCGTAATGAACTGTTTCATGCCAGCCATAACATTCGCCTACGACGCGAAATCCCGCCGCGTCAGCAAAAGCACTCCATCCACAACGCATACGTATTCCCACGACTCCTCATACACCTACGACGCCTTCGGCCGCACCGTCACCGCCACCGGCCCTCTCGCCGATACCTTCCCGCACCGCTTTTCCACCAAGTACTTCGATCCTGAAACCGGCCTCTACTACTACGGCTACCGGTACTATTCGCCCACCCTCATGCGCTGGCTCAACAGGTATCCGATTGAAGAGGATGGCGGAATAAATCTTTATGCCTTTTGCAAAAATAATCCATTGTGGAAATTCGACAAAGACGGACGCGCCTTTTTTGCATATCGTCCACTTGACGGATTTCTAAATCCACTAGGAGTTGTGGACTCGTATGAAGACGATCGGGCAAACTCCGTAATAGGACATGAACACTTGTTTTTTGAAGACGGAAAAAGTCCATCAAATCTTGGATTCTTTTCCGATGGAACGGTAAAATCTGACAATACGCATACTAATTAGTGTCTGCCCATAAAATCTGTTAATAAGTTTTTGTTGACTTTTTCAGCGGTTTATGACAGTATTTGTGCAAACAAAATCAAAGACAAACGTCAAAACCTTTGCACTTTCCGCCGAAACGCCATGTACAAGACCGAGCCGGCAGTCCAACTGACCTTCGAGGGCTTCAACCAGTCCTGCGGCATGAAACTCAACCCACGCGACGAATGGGTTGTCATCGCAGGACGCATGGACTGGAAGGAAGTCGAAGCGCAGTACATGCGGCGTTTTCCCTCGAAGAGGGGGCGCCCCGCCGTCAATGCGCGCCAGGCGCTCGGGGCGCTGATCATCCAGCGCCGGATGGGGCTGAGCGACCGGGAGCTTGTCAAGGAGATCGCCCGCAATCCGTACTACCAGTTCTTCATCGGGCTGGAAAGCTACCAGACGTCGTGTCCGTTCAAGCATGGAGTTCTGCCGGAGCTGCGCCATCGGTTCGGGCAGGAATTCCTCATGGAAGTCAATGAGAGAGTGCTGGAGAAACTGCCGCCAACGCCGGAACACACGCCGAAAGCCGCCCCAAAATCGGCGGACGGGGAAAACGCCGGCACGATGATACTTGACGCGACCTGCTCTCCGTCGAACATCCGCTTCCCGCAGGACTTCTCGCTGTTGAACGAGGCCAGGGAGAAACTCGACACGATGATCGACAAGCTTCATGCCCAGACGCGGGAGGCGCGCCGCCCCCGCACGTATCGAAGGGTCCTGCGCAAGAAGTTCCTGGCGATGGCCAAGGCCAAGAAGCGGCCGGTGAAGAAGATGCGCGGGCTCGTTTACGTCCTGCTGTGCGCCGTTAGGCGGAATTTGGATTTTGTAGACCGATACCTTGCCTCCGGTCTGTTTTTGGAGGACAAAAGGGAAATGGCCCTTCTCGCGACAATTCGCGAACTGTTCCGCCAGCAGAAAGAAATGTTCGACGCGGGCAAGCACCGCGTGGCGGACCGGATCGTGAGCCTCTCGCAGCCGTTCGTGCGCCCGGTCGTGCGGGGCAAGGCGAAGGCGCCGGTGGAGTTCGGCGCGAAGTACGACGTGAGCGTGGACGAGAAGGGCCACGCCCGGCTGGAGAAGGCGTCCTTCGATCCCTACAACGAATGCACGGTCCTGCAGGAGGTGCTGGAGCGCTATCGTGAGCGGACCGGCCGCTACCCCCGGCGCGTGCTCGTGGACCGCGTGTACCGGACGAAGGCCAACCGCCAATATTGCGAGGAGCGGGGCGTGCGGATGTCCGGACGGACGCCGGGGCGGCCGTCGTCGGACGCGAAGAAGCGCCGCGCCGAGGAGCGGAAGGAGCGGCGCAACGACGCCGACCGGATCGAGGTGGAGCGCTTCTTCAGCCGCGACAAGCGCACGTGCGGCGCCGCTCTCGTGGTGACGAAGCTCACCGAGACGGCGCTGGGCAGCATCGCGCTGTCGGTGCTCGTGGCCAACCTCTTCGGATGCGGCCTTTCTTTTTTTGTCCTCTTCTTCGTGGACGGGCCCGTCGCCCGCCCGTCGGTCCACTTCGTGGAGATTCCGGACGATGCCGCCTGAAACGACCCGCGCACGCAGCCTAGCGCCCGGCCCAACCCGGCGCCCACACGAAAATCGATCTTTGATGGGCAGACACTATTTATACATGACATGGCGTGTTTTCGTCATGTTGTTCCCGCTACTTTTCGCCAAATCATATCTGTTGGTTTGCTTCCTTTCATGGATTATGTTTCGTTGCAAGCATGTTAGATTCAAACCTTTGACGAAACTGGCCGTCGCAGCCATTATTGGGTTAATCTGTTTTGTTTTCGGTGCTCTGTATTTTTTCCTTTACCAAATACCATACTGCAAATACTAACCATCGATCATTCCGTAACGTCTGATGATTTCAGCAAGTGTGAAGTGAAAATCATGATGCCGCGCATTCAATTGTCCAGTGCAATTTCAATGTTAGTATGCAGATAGGTCGATAACTCCCACAAAGCAATAAGGAGTTGCAAACAGCAGACGAAGATAACAGTCGATAAATTTCATCACAAACAAAGGAGTAATTCGATGCTTGTCATTTTTGGAATTTTACCCATTTTTGGGATAGCGATCAAATTGATTCTTGGAAGAATGTTGAGATTCAAAAAAAATGGAGAGGCAACGGCTTCAATTTTAGCGGCAGTTATGACACTTTTCCTAGCCGTCTATCTTGCATATCTGCTCGTGACATATAAAGGCATGTAATGCAAAATGTAGGAGCGCCGAATAATTCTACGAGCGTTGTTCCCTTTTTTTCATAAAAGGAGTAAATCTGGGATTTATAATCGGAAATGAAAATACATTACCGGATATACTTGCCAGAGATCTTTTGTGGTATGACTTTGCTGAAACAATGCCTTCTTTGCAATTGACCATTTCTGTTCACTACTATCCCATAGAAAAGCAAAAAGCCTCAAATCGCATGGCAGGCGTCAGCCATGCTGGTTGCTGGCTTCTTGGACATTTCAGGCTCATAAAAAACCGCCACTGCGCCCTGCATGGCGCAGTGGCGGTTTTTATGCGTCGGCCCTAGACATCCATCAGAGCCGGCGTAAAAGCGGTTGTATGTGCCGGCCCTAGCCATTCAGCTATTCTTGCGACGAACAAGCGCCATGCTTGTGGGCACCGCAACGACCAGCACAAACGCAAGCGACCCGAACGCCCCCTCCGCCAGCACCCGCCAAGGCACCGCGAAATAATGCGGCATGCCGGGCCACAGCGCGGCGGTCTTGATCGAAAACAACCACCCTGCGGCGGCACCGCCCGGCAGCCCCGCCGCAATCCCCGCAAGCGCAGTGCGGACTGCGCCGCTGCCAAGACGGCGCGCCAGCTGCCAGCGCGTCGCGCCGACGGCACGCAGCACCACAAGCTCGCGACGCGCCGCGTCCGCGTCCGCCACGAGCATCGCCACGAATCCCAGTGAAAGGATCGCCAGAAACGCAAACGGAACGCGCGCCGTCTGGCCGATCATGTCGTTGCCGTGCGCCAGGGTTCCGTCGGAAATCTCGTCGCGCGCGTGCAGACGCACCGTGGCGTCCGACGGCCGGCCCAGAGCCTCGTCGATTTCGCGCTCCACAATGCGTCCCGACGGAAAGACGCCGTGTTCGGCAAGGAATTCCGGTTCGTACTCGACCCAGAGATGCGTTGCCGGCACGAGAGATAGCATAGGGCGCGGGTCAAGGGCCCCTGCCGTGTCCAGCGACACGAACGCCGGACCATCCGTCATGACGGGCGCGCCGTTGAGGCCGCGAACCAGTCCGCGGCTTGTCACCATGTGCCAGTTCAGGTCGACGACGCCGACGATCGGGATTTCATGGACCGTCTTCGGAGAGCGCCCACCGCCCGAAGCCACGCGCAACACATCCCCCACGTGAAGCCCATGCGCCCGCGCCACCATTTCGGACAGCACGCACCCGCGACCACCGAAAACGGCCGCGCTGGCGTTCTCCCACGTGCCTTCCACGAACTTGAAGTGCGGCAACCACTCCGCGCCGAGAAAAAGCACGTTGCGGAGCATCCGCCCGCCGCGCCCCCCATGGCCGCCGCCGGGGCCGCCACCAGCACCTGTCTGGCGCGCGCCCGCACCAGCGCCACCGGGGCGGCGCATTTCCAGCTCGGGCTCGAATGGCAGTTGGAGAGGATAGAGCTCGGAAATGCGCTTGACGCCGTCGAGAGAGTCGAGTTTCGGCCTGTCGATGGGATCAAACCCGCCAGGAAGCACGGACACGATCGCGTCAGGCCACTCCGCCGACGGCACAAAGCCGCGCATCAGGGACGCACCCCAGACTTCAACCGCGACGAAAGCGCCGAATCCGAACGCAAATGCGACGGCCATCCCGCGACGTCGCCGCCTGGGCCTCTCCAAGAGCGCGTCGAGCGGTCGCACCGCGAGCGCGGGACGAAGCGCAAATGCCACCGCCGCCGCGCCTACGACGAGCGCGCAAACCGCGCATACGGGAAACACGCGCGCGGAAAGGGACATCCCGACCGGAAACGCGACGTGGTCCGCACCCACCCACGCCCTCAACGCGACCACGGCGGCCACGGAACCGACGCCCCACCCGGCAAGCGCCGAAAGAAAGGACTCCGCCGCGACGAGCCCAACCACACCGCCGCGCGTCATGCCGGCGGTGCGCAGCAGTGCAAGCGACCTGCGGTTGGCCTCCACGGAAAGCAGAAGCGTGTTGACGAGGAGCGCAAGCGCAGTCAGGACAGCAGCCGCGAACAGAAGCGGCCTGGCATAGTCCATGCGGCGGTTTTCGTCGCCGGCGAACGCGGCTACGACCGATGGGCTGTCCGGTCCGAGCCAGTCGTCGGCGGCGCCAGTCCGCCGCAGGATCAAAGTACCATGCGGCTCGCGGGAAAAGGCCTCGAACGCCGCGCGGTTGAAAAACGCGGTTGGCCAGCCTGGCGGCAAGACGGCCTCCTCCAGATAGCCGACTATCCTGACATTCGCTGTTCCGCGCATGCCGACGAACTTGACTGTCGATCCGACGGGCGGCGGCTCCCCGCGTCCGAAGCGCATGAGGGTGCCGCGGGTGCACGTCAGCTGAAAGTCGCCGGAATCGTGGTTCGGCCAGACGCCCTCCACGAGGGGGGCAACCGCCCACGGCGGCGAATCCGGTGCCGCAGCCGCGATTGCCCGCATCGGCGGGCCCTGGAGAACTTTGCCATCCGGACGGAAGTCGATTGTCAGCGACACGACATCGAGGGCGAGGTCTCCGTCTTTCTTCCCGACCCGCCCCTTTGCGGCACTATCGGCGGCGGCGCCAGCGTCGGCGGCTGAGGAAGATGCCCCGGGACGGCCGCCCCATTCAAAGCGCCAGGCTCCCCAGGGTGCGCAGGAGCGCCGCGCAAGAGCCGGCGCCTGAGCCGCGTTCGTCGCGGCAAGCGAAAAGACGAATGTCGCCGCGCCGACCGCCGCCGCCACTCCGGCGATCGCGCACAGGAAGCGCGCCTTGCCGCGCGCCATTCCGCGAATTGCCAGAAGCGCGATCATCTGCAAAGCTCCAGATAGCGCGCCGCGACGGCGGCCGGATCGTGCCGGGTGTCGATAGAAGCCGCGATGGCACCGTCGCGCAGCAAATGCACCCTGTCCGCGGTCGCCGCGACCACCGGGTCATGCGTGACGAGCAGGATCGCGGTCTTGCGTTCGCCTTCGTGCAGCTCGCGCAGCAGTTCGCAGAGCGAACGCGAAGCCACGGCGTCCAGATTGCCAGTGGGCTCGTCGGCAAGCAGCACGTCAGGTTCGGCGAAAAGTGCCCTGGCGACGGCGACGCGCTGGCGTTCGCCGCCGCTGAGCTGCGATGGACGGCGTTTTTCCTTGCCGGGAAGCCCAAGTCTGGAGAGCAGCGCCGCGAGCCGCGCCGCGTCGGGCCGGTCGCCATCCAGGCGAACGGGAAGGACCACGTTCTCCGCGACGTCCAGGGAATCGACGAGATTGAAGTTCTGGAACACCACGCCCACGTGCCGCCGCCGGAAGCGTGTCGCCGCGCCGTCGCCCATCGCGGAAATCTCCCTGCCTCCCACGAACACCGACCCGGAATCCGGCTCCTCCAGTCCGGCAATCAGATGCAGCAGCGTGGACTTGCCGGATCCGGACGCGCCCATGACGGCCTCGAAGGCGCCGCCAGAAAGCGTGAAATCGAGCGACTCAAGTACGCGGACCCGGTTCTGCCCGGTTCCGAACGATTTGACTAAAGCGGTCGCGCGGACCGCAGGCGGCTGATTGTCATTCATCTCGCCTTTTAAACGCCGGAATCGGAGCTTTGGTTCGGTTCGCCGCCAACCGCAAACACGGCCGAAAACAACGCCGCCGCCGAGGATCCGATAACGCCACCGCCGCCCCGTGCGCCGCTATCGCGCGGCGAGCGCCGGCGCGGGAAGGACGCGCAACGAGGAAACCCGTATCGGGTCCAGAGCCGCGCGAATGCGAGGCAGGAGCCGCGCATTCGCGGTCCGGCGCAATTCCGCATACCAGCTGCCGCCGGTTGCGAAAACCGTCAGAACTCCGCCCCGACGACTACCGCCGCATCAAGGAGCTTCCGCCGAAATGCCGCGTGCTGCGAAAGGCCGCCAAGGGAAATGGCGGCACCGTCGTCCATCTCCGCTCCTCGCGCAAATCCGGCTTCTACAGCGTCGAAGGCGGCAAGGTTCGTCCAATCGACTTTCTCGCCGCATCCGCCCTCCTCGAAGCGCCGGAGACGGAAAAGCCGCTCGCCTTCTCCAAGTACGCCGACGCCTCCTCCCACTACCGCGACGTCGCGCTCGCGCTTGAAGCATTCCGCCGCGAGGCGGAGACCGGCGACGCCGCCGCGGACGAGCCTCCCGTCCGCATCGGCATCGGCGGCCAGGCCTCGCAAGCCCTCAAGGCGGCGAACAAGTTCCTCGGCAACGTGTCGCTCTGGATCGCCCATGGCGCGCTTCCCCCCGGGCTCCGCCCGCTCTGTTCCGAACTCTCGGCCGCCCTTGCCGCCGGCACCTACGCACAACTCGAATTCGCCCTCCGCGACCTTGCCGCCTCGCTCCCGAAAAGGAAGGGGCCGCTTCCGGCCTCCGCCGTCGCCGCGATCGAGGCCCCGCTCCGCGCGCTGCACGCCACATACTGCGCAAGCCGCGCCCCCGCCTCGCTTCCCGAAGGCGAATCCGACCCAGTCGTTGTCCTTTCGGAGACCTTCGCGCCATGAATGAAAGGAGACGTTAGACCGTGAAAATCCGAATTGCAATTTCGGATTTTCACGTTCTTTCTCTTGCCATCTGATGCGGAATCTGCTAGTCTCGACGGCCAAGCGAGGAAGCCTAGAAATGATTGACAGAACCCTTTCCAGCGCCATTTCCGAAATGGCCGGCTACTATCCGGTCGTGACTCTGACGGGGCCGAGGCAGTCCGGCAAGACGACCCTGGCCAAGAAGCTCTTCCCCGGACATGTCTACGTCAACCTCGAAGCGCCGGACGTTCGGGACGCCGTCCTGTCCGATCCACGTCGCTTTATCGCATCGTCGCGGACCGGTTTCGTATTCGACGAGGTGCAAAAGGCCACGTCCATTCTCGAATACGTCCAGGCGTCCGTTGACGAGGATCCCGCGCCGGGGCGCTTCATTCTGACGGGATCGCACCAGCCCGCGCTTGCCCGGGCGGTCTCGGAATCCCTTGCCGGCAGGACCGGCATAGCGGAACTCCTCCCGCTCTCGACGCAGGAACTCGCGGCGGCCGGGGAGGACGTTTCCGACCGAAACAGGATGCTTTTCCGCGGAACCATGCCGCGGCTGTTCTCCTCCGGGATTCCGCCCACTCGCCTCTATTCGGACTACTTTCGCACCTATCTGGAACGGGATGTCCGCTCGTTGCTCGCCGTTTCGGATCTGGACCGTTTCGAACGGTTCGTCAAGCTCCTCGCCGGACGCGTGGGGCAGCTCGTGAACTACCAGTCCCTGGCCTCCGACGCCGGAATCAGCGACCGGACCGCGGCCAACTGGCTTTCCGTCCTTCGGGCGTCGTATGTCGTGTTCCCCCTGCATCCCTACCATCGCAATTTCGGGAAGCGCCAGACGAAGGCCCCGAAGATATATTTCACCGAAACCGGTCTCGTCTCCTATCTGCTCGGCATCCGCTCCCCGGAGGACGTCGCCTCGCATCCCCTCCTCGGCAACCTTTTCGAGAACTTCGTCGTCTCCGAAGCCCTCAAATGGCGCCTCCATCGCGGGCTGGAGCCGGATCTGTCCTTCTACCGAAACGCCGCCGGCACCCTCGAAGTGGATCTTCTCATGGAAAGCGGGTCCCGGCTGCGCCCTGTCGAAATCAAGGCCTCCTCGACCTTCGACCGTTCCATGACCCGGCACCTTGCCGCCTTCTCCGCCCTCTGCCCCGAAGCGGATCCGGGGCTTGTAGTCTACTCCGGACCGACCATGCCCGGCGTCACCGCCTCCTTCTCCGAACCCGAACACTGGTGCCTCCCGCAATGACCTTCTCCGCCTCCGACCTCCGCGCCCCTTTCGCCTCGCCTTTCGCCGCCGGCCGCTGGACCGGCCTTCTCGCCGACCTCTTCGGCGCGCGCGACGGCCTTCTCGCAAGGCCCCAGCCCCTACCCCCAACACCGGCCGACGACGGCGGCGCCTACCTCGGCGCGTTCACCACGTCCGACGGTCTCTCCGTCGGCCTCTACCGCTTCAACATCGCCTCCGGCTCCGTCCTCCGGCGCAAGGTCGGCCTTCGCGCGCTCGTGAAGCCCTTTCTCGCCTGGAGCCACCACGCCGCCCTCCGCCCCCTGTCAGAGTAAATGCCTCCAGGGTAGGGACATTTCGGATTGCAAGC
>CAMOSH010000077.1 GCA_946624575.1 uncultured Verrucomicrobiota bacterium | reverse complement strand
AAATAAAATTGTAACTACGGTCGGAATAATAAGCTGGGAAAAGCAATGGCATGGAAGTGAGGAAATTCAGGCTGGATGGCAGAGGCAATGCAAAATTAAAAATACGGTAGGAATAATTAACGAGAAAAAGTGATAGTGTGAGAACTATGTAGGACGACACAATCGGCAGCAATGCACTATCGATGACAACGGCAAACCCGCGACACCAGTTCAACTATTCCGTCCTGTTAGCGAATCTGGAACCCGGCAGCAGAAGTCCAGTTTGAAGAACGGCATCGCGAAGCTCCACCTTGAACGGCTGGGCTCTCTGGAACTTCCGGAGCGATTTTCGCTACAATACCGAACAAGTGCCGATAAAATCGCGATGGAGCTGGAGAACGTCAAGCGGATACGTCCGAAAAAAAGCTGACGTATCGGCGAACGACGAACAACTTGCTTAATGACCACCTTACTTCTTTTCGCCGCGCGACGGAGATTGCACCTGAAAATCGAAGGCGGCTGTGCGTTCTGCCACCGCGAGCCATCGGAAACCGGATCTTGCGATTGCCATTTCAAAAGGCCTCGGCCACCGTTTTTTTTAGGGATGGGAGTTGAAGCGGCAATCCAAATGGGCTATGATTTGGCGCATGAAACGAAATGCCATAAAAACGGCTGCCCTCGCGGCCGCCATTCTAGCGGCGATTCCCGTGCAGGCCGCCTGGTCGCTTTTCGGAACCGAGGCCGGATCGCTTTTCCGCAAGGCGGAACAAATGAGGCTTGCCGCCGAAACTGCCGCGAAGGAGGGCCGCGTGCTCGACGAATACGACGCACTAGTGTTCGCGGTGCGCGACTTCGACAGGCTGGCCGCGGAATTCCCCAAACACCGCACCGAGGAAGTTCTGGAAAAAGGCGAATCTTCAAGAGCCAGACTCATCGAGCTTTCAGAAGGAATAAAAAACGGAACGATCGCGGTCCCGGATCCGGACGACGTCGCCCCTGGAGCGTCGGAAAGCCCCCAAACCGCACAACCCGCGCAGCAGGCGCCAGCACCGGCCACGGGCGCGGACCGCTATCCAATACCGCAGCTGGTGACAACCACGTCCGCGAAACCACCCTCTTCAGCGACGAACCAGGAAGAAAACAAGCCTGAAGACAACGCCGCGAAAGACACAGCCGCAGCGCCGGATCCGGAGCTGCTCGCCAAACTAGAAGCCCCCATCCCCAATCCATTTTTCACCAGCAGTTCGGAGACGTTCCCGCCCCCCCACGCCGTCCCCGAACTCCAAGCGTCCCCGGCACCAGCCGCGAAACTCACGGAGTCCTCCGTACCAGCTACGGAACTCCAGGAGATTCCAGAATTTTCCACAGCGCCTTCAGCGCCAGCCACGGCTGATCCGGAACCTTCGGAGCAATCCCCAGCGCATTCAGCGCCCCGTCAACTTGATGCCACGGCCCTTCAGGCCACACCTAGCGGATCAGGCACCGCCGTCACCGCAGAAGTACACATTCGCACAATTCGCTCGCTGATTGAATCCGGGCAGGCCTCCGAAGCAGTGATCATACTGGAAGATGCGCTCGAAGAGCTGCCGAACCAGGAATCGCCTCAAGCCGTGACCATGCGGACACTTCTGGCGCGCGCATTTCTGGAATGCCGCAATCCGACTCGCGCCGGAGACGAACTCGCCGCCCTTCCCGAAAGCGCCTCCGCCGACCCAGCCGTAAGGTCGTTGCGCGCGGCACTGGCGACCGCCCGTGGCAAATATGCCGAAGCCATACTCCAGCTCCACCTTCTGGTGTCCGAAAATCCGAACTGGGCGGACGCCTACGTCGATCTGGCATGGGCGCATTTCCTCCTCGATCCAGCAGCCAATCGCGCCGCGGCTGTCTCCTACTACGAAACTGCACTTTCGCGCGGCGCCGGCCGCGACCCGGCCCTGGAACGCGCCCTGCGGGTGAAAATCGAAGGCGCCGCCGCAAAATGACCGCCGCGTTCAATTAGCGGCACCGCAAATCCCCATTCTCCCCACTCCCTACCATTTTCCGCAATGCGTGCATTCAAGAATCTGCTAGTCACCGGCGGCGCCGGCTTCATTGGATCGAATTTCATTCGCCATGTTTTCAGGAAGACCGGATTCACCGGAAGGATTGTCAACTTCGACGCCCTGACATACGCCGGAAACCCACACAGCCTGGACGACGTCGCCACGGCCTTTGGCGAAAGGTACGTTCTTCTCCGCGGCGACATACGCGACGCATCCGCAGTGCGCGAGGCAATGAACCGGTTCGACATCGACGGCGTAGTGCATTTCGCGGCGGAATCGCACGTGGACCGCTCCATTGTCGGGCCGGACGCATTCGTGCAGACAAACATCGTCGGCACGTTCAACCTGCTTCAGGCGGCACGCGAACGCGGCGGCGCGATGCAGCTCTTCCACCATGTTTCTACGGACGAAGTCTTCGGGTCGCTGGGGCCGGAGGGATGGTTCTCGGAAACGACGCCATATTCACCGCACAGTCCGTATTCCGCATCCAAGGCGGCCAGCGACCATCTGGCGCGCGCCTTCCACGACACATACGGGCTGCCGCTCACAGTCACGAACTGCTCCAACAACTACGGCCCGTACCAGTTTCCCGAAAAGCTCGTCCCGCTAATGATCATGAACGCCCTGGAAGGCAAGGGCCTCCCGGTCTACGGCAAAGGTCTCAACGTGCGCGACTGGCTGCACGTGGAAGACCACTGCGACGCGATCTGGCAGGTCGCGACCCGCGCCGCCGACGGCCAGACGTACTGCATCGGCGGACACAACGAAATGCGCAACATCGACGTGGTGACGCGCATCTGCGCCCTTGTGGACGAATTGGCGGCGCCGCTGGCGTCGGGCGAGCCGCGGTCCAGTCTGATAAAGCACGTGGCGGACAGGCCCGGGCACGACCTCCGTTATGCCATCGATGCCTCGAAAATAGCCGCCGACCTGGGCTGGAAGCCATCGTTCGACGCCGACTCCGGGTTCAAATCTACGGTCCGCTGGTATCTCGACAACGTCGCCTGGACTGACTCCGTCCGCAGCGGCGAATACCAGAAATGGATTTCCGAAAACTACGAAACGCGGAAATGAACGAGGCCAAAACGGAGAATCGGCCCGGAATCCGGCCTGCACCATCGCGGGAACGGGAAGTCCTCGTCCGGGTAAGGGGTGTGCACAAGACCTTTTCAAAGGGAGGGGAAACCGTGCACGCCCTCGACGACATAAACATCGACGTCTACCGCGGCGAATACCTGTCGATCATGGGGCCAAGCGGCTCGGGAAAATCCACGCTCTTCAACATGATCGGGGCGCTTGACGTGCCGACAGCCGGGGAGGTGTCCGTGGGAGGAGTTTCGCTGCCGTCGCTCCCATCCTCCCATCTGGCGTATTTCCGGTGCCGCCACATCGGGTACGTGTTCCAGTCGTACAATCTCATTCCGTGGCTCACGGCCACGGGAAACGTGATGTTGCCCATGACATTTCTGGGAGTCCCGGAGGATCGGGCCAGAGAGCACGCACGCGAGCTCCTTGAATCCGTCGGACTTGCGCATCGTCTGGACCATCTTCCCGGCGAGTGTTCGGGCGGCCAGCAGCAGCGCATCGCCGTGGCGCGCGCCCTTGCCAACGATCCATCGATCATACTCGCCGACGAGCCAACGGCAAACCTGGACCAGAAGACAGGCGCAGAGATAATCGAACTTATGGCCGGCCTATGCCACAGCCGATCCGTCACCGTTGTGTCAGCCACGCATGACTTCAAAATGCTGAAGGCTTCGGACAGAATCGTCTGGATCAAGGGAGGCAAAGTCGATCGCGTCGAAAACGCAGCCGACCTGGACATCGTCGTCGGCGGAGTGGACGAACGGTACGGCTAGCGTACCATCGCTAGGGCCGGGGGCGGGCCGGACCCAGAGGAACATAACCAGAAGACCGGAATTCAGGCGTCTGCAAATCCCACGACACCCGCGCACCGCACGCAAAACACACCGCTCACCCCTGGCGAAGGCCATGAAATCAGGAGGAAACGACGGGAATCGGCACATTCCCATCCGCGACCGAATCGCTTCGCCACAAAAAATCCCTTGCCTTGGGCAAGGCGTTCTGCTACCATTCGCCGCGCTCGCGCAAAATCCCTCGTTGCGCGTTGCGCACCGGCCCTGTCTTCTCCCCCGTTCGCCGGGCCATCGTAAACTCAACACAGCGAAAAGTTCCATCCATGCAAGCCTACGCAGTAATTGAAACCGGCGGCAAGCAGTATCGCGTCCAAGTCGGCGACTCTCTCCAAATCGAGAAGCTGGCAGCCGAAAAAGGAGCCGAGGTTAAAATCGACAAAGTCCTCGCCGTTTCCGACGGCACCAACCTCAAGGTCGGCACCCCGTACGTCGACGGCGCCGCCGTCACGCTTGAAGTCACGGACAACATCCGCGGCCCGAAGCTCGTGAGTTTCGACAAGAAGCGCCGCAAGGGCTATTCACGCACCGTCGGGCACCGCCAGGAACTGACGGTTGTCACGGTAAAGTCGCTCTAACGCCAGTCAGGAAAGGATAAAAAAAGATGTCCAAGAGCCATCAGGGAGTCAACGGTCGCGAATCCGCCGGCCAGCGTCTTGGCGTGAAGCGCTATGGCGGCCAGGCCGTCAAGGCGGGGGAGATTCTCGTCCGCCAGCGCGGGACCAAGTTCAAGCCGGGCGCCAATGTGCGCCGCGGCGGAGACGACACGCTCTTCACCGTGGCCGCCGGCCGCGTGAAATTCGAGAAAGAAGGCACCGTCGTTTCCGTCGTGCCGGACGCGAAGTAGAGCGCCAACGCCGCAACCGCCAGCCACGTTTTGCCGCGCATGTGAACGCGGCTCACCAAGGGCGCTGGCAGGCAGACCCCGTAGCCGCATCCCGGCCGCGGGGTTCGCTTTTTTATGGAAATGCCTCGCGCAGGAGGCTCTTTGCGCGCCCGTCAAGCACGGCGGGCGCGCGTGGCACGCGCTTCAGGGAAAAACCGTCGAGAAGGTCTTCCGGAGAGCATTCTGCGCCAAAAGGCGCCAGGCCGCTCCACCAGGCCAACAGCCCCACAACCCGCCGAGAGGAAATCCCGGCCTCGCGCAACGTGCTCAACCTCGTGTCGCCATGACGCTTGGCGAGACGGCGCCCGTCTTCCGCCACAACAAGCGGAACATGCGCATACGCGGGACGCGGCAGACCAAGTGCCGCCTGCAAGGCGATTTGGCAATGAGTCGCATCGACGAGATCGTCGCCACGAAGCACCTCCGTGACGCCCATTGCCGCGTCGTCAACGACACAGGCTAGCATGTAGCCGGCGCCGTCCGGATCCCGGGCGAACGCGAAATCGCCCACCTCGGCGGCCAGATCAAGCGAACGCCGACCGAGAACCGCGTCATCGAAAACTGACAGACCCGGATTCGTCTTAAAACGCCAGACGGGAATGCGCGGCGGCGGCAGCACGGCAGCGGCGGCGGCCCAATCACGAAAACGGCCGCGGCAAGTTCCAGAATAGGCAAGAGTATGCGGATCGCGACCATGAGGCGCAGATTGGGCATCCGCCACGTCGCGGCGAGAACAAACGCACGGATAGGCGAGACCTTCAGAAAGAAGTCCATCGAGCGCCGCCCGGTAGTACGCCCTGCGCTCGCTCTGGACATACGGCGCGGAGGGGCCTCCGCAGTCCGGCCCCTCATCCCAGTCCAGCCCGAGCCAGCGCAAATCCTGGATTGCAGCATCTGCGGCGCCGGGCTTTACCTTGGGATGATCAAGGTCCTCGACACGCAGGACAAGCCTCCCGCCGCGCGAACGCACGGAAAGCCACGCAAGCAGGAACGAGCGCGCATTGCCAAGATGCAACGCTCCCGTGGGACTGGGAGCAAGCCGCCCGACAACCGCCGGCCCGGCGAAAGCCGAAGTAACCGGATCTCGCATTTGCGAATTCATGCCCGGCACACTACTCCCCGCCCCCTGATTCCGCAAGTATGCGTGGAAGAAACCTGCGGCTAGCGCCGCAGGCGCAGGACAAAAGCCCAGACCAAAACAAGAACTAGCAGCGCAAAATTAATTTGAAACTACGGTTGGAATGGTGAAGATACAGCGCTGGGAGGTAAGTGACGACCAGAGCAGAGCAGAATTAAAACTACGGTTGGAATGGTGAAGATACAGCGCTGGGAGGTAAGTGACGGCCGGAGCAGAGCGAAATTGAAACTACGGTTGGAATGGTGAAGATACAGCGCTGGGAGGGAAGTGACGGCCGGAGTAGAGCGAAATTGAAACTACGGTTGGAATGGTGAAAATACAGCGCTGGGAGGAAAGTGACGGCCGGAGCAGAGCGAAATTGAAATTACGGTAGGAATGGTGCGGAAACAGCGCTGGGAGGGAAGTGACGGCCAGAGCAGAGCGAAATTGAAACTACGGTTGGAATGGTAAGGATATAACACTGGGAGGGAAGTGACGGCCGGAGTAGAGAGAAATTGAAACTATGGTTGGAATGGTGTGCAAACAGTGCTGGGAGGAAAGAGACGGGAGAAGCGGCAAAAGTTCTTGGCAATCGGGGGTGTTTCCGGCTACAATTCCCGCATTGCGCGTTCACGGCATTCCGTCGCGACCACGCAATCGCCACAACCCGCATCCCAACCATGATGAACATAAGATTTCTCGGTGCCGCGCGCACCACCACCGGATCGCTGCACTGCCTCGAATACGACGGACACCGCGTGCTTCTTGACTGCGGGCTGCTCCAAGGGCACCGTAAAGAGGCATTCGAGGAGAACCGGAAGCTCCCCTTCCCCGCCGACTCCATCGACGCAATCATCCTGTCGCACGCTCACATAGACCACAGCGGGCGCATTCCGGCATTCGTCAAAGCGGGCTACCGCGGCCCGATCTACGCCACGTCGGCCACGCGCGACCTGTGCGACGCAATGCTACGTGACAGCGCCTACCTACAGGCAAAGGACGTGGAATACGTCAACCGCAAAAGGCGCGAACAGCGCAAAACCCCGTTCGAGCTGCTTTACGACATCCCGGACGTCGAACGGACCATGACGCTGTTCCGGACGTTCGAATACGGGGAAACGCGCGAAATCGCGCCCGGGCTGAAGGCCACGTTCCACGACGCAGGCCACATTCTCGGCTCGGCGACAGTCACCCTCGATTACGTAAAATGGGGAAAGCCGCGCAGACTGCTGTTCACCGGGGACCTGGGGCGGTCAGGAGACAAGCCGTTCCTTCGGCCTCCGGAACCTGTGGAGGGGGTTGACGCCCTGATTACGGAAAGCACATACGGCGACCGCAACCATCCGGCCGACGAGAACATCCGCGGACGGCTTCGGGACTATGTAGCCTTCATCGTGCAGCATCGCTCGAAGCTCGTCGTGCCTGCGTTTTCCGTCGGGCGCACACAGCAGATGCTGCGCTTTCTGGACGAACTGCGCGCGGACGGAAAAATCCCCCAAATACCAGTGTACGTCGACAGCCCCCTCGCGTCAAAGGCCACCGAAATCCACAAAAAGCATCCGGAATGCTTCAAGGACTCAGTGCGGGAGACTCTTGCGCGCGGGAACGACCCGTTCGATTTTCCGGGCCTGCATTTCGTCGGGCCGGTCCAGGAGTCGATGTCGCTGAATTCCAAGCCCGGGCCGATGATCATACTTTCCGCATCGGGAATGTGCGAGGGCGGCCGCATCCTCCACCATCTCAAGAACACCATAACCGATCCCCTCAACATCGTCCTCTTCACCGGATTCCAGGCGGAAGGGACGCTAGGACGCAGGATAGTCGACGGAGCGCCGGAAGTGAAAATCTACGGCGAAATGTACCCGCTTCGGGCTACTGTCTTCACAATCAACGGACTCTCAGCGCACGCCGACAGCACGGGGCTGGCCTCGTTCGCCAAGTCGCTCGGACCGTCGGTGCGGCGCGCGTTCTGCGTACATGGCGAGGAAAAGTACTGCCAGGCACATCGAGACACGCTGCTTTCGCTCGGCATCAAGCGCGTGGACATACCCGAAAAGGGGCAGCTTTTCGAAGACGTCTGATCCGACGCCACAACGGGACGACAGCCCACGCCGCATGGGCCGCGACTAGACGCGCGCAAAGCACCGGACGGACGCCGGAGCCAGCCACAGGGAACGCGCGCAAGGGACGCGGCGCGGACGCGCGGGCTATTCGTGGAAATCCGGGTCGTCCGGGGGCGGTCCCGGAGGAAGCGCGCTGACGGCGGCGATTGCGTCGCAGATGCGGCGCAACTCGGACTCCGTGGCAGTGAGCGGCGGAATCGAATACACGAAATCGGAAAACGGCCTCAACCATACGCCCGATTCGAGAATCACGCGGCGGATGGCGTCCTGCTTCGGCATGGCGCGCAGTTCGACGACTCCGACCGCGCCGAGGACCCTCACGTCGCGGACGTTCTCCAAAGCGCGCAGCGGCGCGAGACGCTCGTTGAAAACGGCTTCGGCGGCGCGGGCTTTCGCCCCATAGTCGCCATTTTCAAAAAGCGAAAGCGACGCACAACCGGCAGCGCAGGCGACGGGATTGGCCATGTAGGTGGGTCCGTGCATGAACGCGGCGGGACGGCCCGCCGAAATCGCGTCAGCGACACGACCGGAAGCGACTGTCGCCGCCAGCGTGAGAGCTCCGCCGGTGAGCGCCTTTCCAATGCACATGATGTCCGGAGTCGCGCCGCCGCCAGCGTGGCAATGAGCCCAGCGCGGCCCGGTGCGGTGAAGCCCGGCGGCGATTTCATCGAACACGAGAAGAACGCCATGCGCGTCGCAGAGCCTCCTGAGAGCCGCAAGAAATTCCGGATGGTAGAACCACATGGCGTTTGCGGCCTGAAAGACCGGCTCGCAAATCACGGCGGCGATTTCGCCGCCATGTTCGTCGAGAAGCCGTTCCACCGACGCGACGTCCGCCGGATTCCAGACGTCACCGAAGCGCGTCGCTGGACGCTCCGCGAAAAAGTGCCGCGGCATGAGGCCGCGGAAAAGGCGGTGCATCCCGTCGGGATCGGAAAGCGCCATGGCGCAGCAGGTGTCGCCGTGATAGCCGCCCTTGAGGGCCACCAGACGGTTGCGTTCCGGGCGGCCGACGGCATTCTGGTACTGAACCGCCATCTTGGCCGCAACTTCCACGGCGATGGAACCGGAATCCGCGAAAAACACGCGATCCAGGCCCGACGGGCAGAGCCGCGCGATGCGGCGGGAAAGCTCAACCGCCGGCTCGTGAGTGAAGCCGCCGAACATGACGTGCGTCATCTTTTCGGCCTGCCCGCGAATCGCCTCGACAATGGCCGGGTGATTGTGACCATGGGCGACGCACCACCATGACGCCACCGCGTCGATCAGCGCAGTGCCGTCGCGCAGGTAAACAACGGAGCCGGAAGCACGTTCCGCGGCAAACACCGGCGGCGCCTTGCGCAATGGCGCGTACGGATGCCAGACGTGGTCGCGGTCCCAATCCAGAAGCAGTTTCGTGTCCATCGCACACTATCCGTGAACCGGCCCGAAAACCGGGGAGAAATCGACTGCCGGAGGCGTGGCGCCATCCGGGATGCGAGGAACGCGCACCAGAGAATCCGGGACGCCAAGGGCGGCGAGTGCGCGGCGCGTGGCGCGTTCCGCGTCATCGGCGATGCGAGGATCCTCCCCCGGGGAGGCGTGAAGGACGACGCCGGCCACGGATATGCCACGCCTTTCCGCCGCCTCAAGCGACAGCAGGATGTGGTTGATAGAACCGAGCCTGTCGGTCGCGACAAGAACAAGGGGCCAGCCGCGGCGCGCCACGAAATCAGCGGTCGAAAGGGAGTCGGAAAGAGGAACAAGCAGGCCACCCGCGCCCTCGACCAGCACCAGCGAGCGCCTGCGCCGGCATTCGGCGACTGCGCGGTCGATCGCGCCTGTGTCCACGGCCGCGCCCTGAAGCGCCGCCGCGAGCGCCGGGGAAGCCGGGAACCGGAAAATCTGGGGGGCCGTCAACCCCTCGCGGTCCTCGGGCTGTTCCGGAAGACCGGCGATCGCGCGATGCGCGAGCAGATCCTCCGAGAAGCCGTCGCAACCGGTCTGGACAAGCTTGACCGTGACGTGATCGACGCCGCGGGAAAGCAGCCAGCGCGAAGCGAGACCGACCGCAACAGTCTTGCCGATGCCGGTATCGGTCCCAGAAAAGAAAAACACACCTTGTCCGGAGACTTCAGGTTTCAATTCCAAAAATTGCGTTTTGAGGATTCGTCAACGCGGCCGCCGCGGCGTTCCACGACCGCAGCGACCCGCCGGCGCGACGATGCGCCGGTGAGCCGGTCATTCGTCGTCGTCGGCCGGTTCGAGGATGTTGGTAGTGATGTACTGCACCCCGCGCTCAGCCAATTGAACCGCGACCTCGGGGCTGTCCACGGTCCAGGCGCAGACCGGAAGATCCGCCTCCAGGAAAAACGAGACCGTCTCCTCGTCGAGCTTCTGGAATTCGAAATCGGCGCCGATGCGATTGGCGAGATGGGCCTCGCGCGTCGCGACCTCGGAGAAGCCGTTGAGATTCATCACGGGGGCATCGGGCAGGAGGCTCCGGATCGTGAGGCAGTTGTTCCAGTCGAACGCGATGTAGACCGCGTCGTCCCGAAGCCCGAAATCGGCGACAATCCCGACGAAACGCTCGGCCGTCTTACGGGAAAACGCATCCTTGATTTCGATCACCGGGTACTTGCCGTACTTGGCGCAAATGGAGAGATAGTCCTCGAACAACGGGACGCGCAGATCGGAACGGGAAGCCTGCGCGAAGCCCTTTTCGCCGGCCGGGGCCGTCACGTGGAGCGGGATCCTGCGCGATGCGCCGGCGGAGTGGCGGCGCACATCGAAATCGACTCCCGACACACGGGAAAGCGACGCGTCGTGCGAGATGACGAACTTGCCGTCGGACGAAAGATGGACGTCGGTCTCCACGCCCCAGTAGCCGCGTGTCGCAGCCAGGAGAAATGCGGCGCAGGTATTTTCGGTTTCGATTCCCGAAAGGCCGCGGTGCGCGACGAAACAGCATCCGGGAAGGGAGAGCTTTGTGGTTTGTCTGGCTGTCGGTTTCATTTTGCTGGTCAATTGACTTCGAAAGAGAACACCCTAGCGGCGGAAGCACCCCAAGTGGACAATGGAACGAGGCGGACGCCAAGCGCGGTGCAATCCAGCGGTATCCGCACGAGGCGCTGGTGGTTGTCGGAGATTCCGGCGACCTCGGACCATGAGCCATCGGCGTCCAGGCGGTCGATCCGGAACGAACGCACGAGCGTGTGGGGGACAGCGCGCGGCTTGTCGGCCAGAGCCCTGTAGTAGCGGCCCTGGCTGCATTCGGAATTGCCCCCGAACGGGCGGTCGGACTCGCTGCGATCGAGGTAGCTGTCGAACACGATGCGAGCCTCGCGCAGCAGCGCGGCGGCGGAGAAGCGGTATTCGGCGGCGGCGCCGATGGGGGCGGTCCAGGCGTGGGGCCCGTCGTCCCAGTCGCGGTCCATGCCGTCGCACAGACACCCGACGCCCTCGCCCGCCGTCGCGGAAAGCGCAGCGTCCGCGCACGGGCCGCGCGTTTCGCGACGCAAGCCAGGGAGGAAGCAGTCGTCGTCGAGGAGGGCGGCCTGAAGTTCGGCGATGCGAAGGCGCCCGACCTCGCGCGGGCCGACGCCATCGCGCACGGCGATTGCCGCGGCCGTGCCGACGGCCTGGCCCTCGATGGCGCACGTCGCCATGACGCGCGTCGCGCTGAGCGCCACGTGCGAGCAGCTGACGTCACGCCCGGCGCAGAAGAGATTTTCGACGTTGCGGGAATACAGGCAGCGATACGGGATCCCGAACGGGCTTGGGCAGTCCGTGTACTTGGTACCGGGACCGTCGTGGTAGAAGCCCTTGGGATAGTGGTTGTCGATTTTCCAGCCGCCGTAGGCCACGACATCGGGGAACTGGCCGCCGGACTGCATGTCGCCCTGCGTCAGGATGTGGTCGCCGACGTAGCGGCGGCTTTCGCGCTTGCCTGGAAGCGACCCGATCCACTCAAGGCCGAAATTGCGGAGCCTTTCGCGCATGTCGGAATGGTTCTTGACCCAATCCCAGACGCCGTACGCGATGCGGAGGAGTTCGTCGCGGTGAAGCTCCGTGTTCCCGATCGAATCGTCCGCGCCGCCGACCTCGATCCACCACATGTTCGTACGCGTGGGGTCGGCGAAGCGGTTTTCGATCCAGCGCCGCCTGTCCGGCTCGGTGAAATCGTACGCCCACGGCGGCGGGACGAACTCCTGCGGGCCGGCAAACTCGGCGGTCTGGAAAAGAATGCTGTTGCCCATAGTGCAGCGATCCGCCTTTTCGGGAGCCTCGCTCTCGCCGAACTCGTCGCGGCCTTCGCGGCCGACACGGAACTCCGCACCAGAAAGCGGGGCGAGGACGGCGTCCCCGGAGCAATCGGCGAACAAAATCGCGGAAACTTCGATCCAGCGCTGCGTCGTGCCCTGCCAAGCCCGGACCGAACGAATCGCGGCGCCATCCATGCGGCAGGAGCAGACGCCTGCGTCCAGCACGAGAGTCAGATTCGGCTCGGCGGCGGCAACGCCCCAGAGCAGCGAATCGAAGACGCTCCAGCAGGAGCCGCCGTTGTAGCGAAGGTTCTCCAGCTGGATCTCTTCGAGGATGCCAGTTTCGCGGCGATTGGAGCCATTGGCGCCAAGAATGTGCATGCGTATCTCGGAGGAGGCGTTGCCTCCGAGCACCGGACGGTCCTGGACGAGCGCGACGCGCACACCGCGGCGCGCCGCCGCAAGCGCCGCGCACAGTCCGGCCATGCCGCCGCCAACGACGCAGAAATCCGTCTCGATTCGTTCCGTGGGAAACTCGTGCTTTTGCATATCGTTCATGGTGTGATTCCCCGATCAAACAAGAAGCGCCCTCGCGAGAGCCGGCAAAGCCGGATCGCGAGCTCCGAGGGTGATTGCGGCGTCGCGGCCGCGCGCCTGGCCGCGCACGAAGCGCGCGGCCTCCGCACCGTCCGCGGCCAACTGCGCGGAAACGCCGACCGCGCGAAGCGACTCGAAGAACTCGGCGCTACCGTAGCCGCGATCGGCGGTGCCGCCGGCGTCGAAAACCGGAAGTAGCACCAACACGTCGCTCGGGCGAAGCGTCTCCGCGAACATTCCGGCGAGCGCGGCGGACATCGAGCGCAGCGGACCATAGCCGTGCGGCCTCCAAATCGCGAAAAGCCGTTCCGAGCGCCCGCGCATGGCAAGGAGCGCGGCGCGAATCTTCTCCGTGTTGTGCGCGTAGTCGTCCACGACGCGGAAGCCATCGCGCCGGACACCCACGAACTGCATCCTGCGAGCCAGCCCGCGGAAAGACGCGAGCGCCGGGGCGAGCGCCTCGCGCGGGGCGCCGAGCTCGACGGCCATGCGGCACGCCGCGGCGGCGTCGGCGGCGTTGTGCGCACCCGGCAGAGACAGCGACAACCGGGCGCCGTCGAAACCGAACGAAACGCTCCAATCCCCCTCCTCGACATCCTCCGGCGGGGGCGCACCGCGCAGGTCAAGCACAGGACCGGGAGAAGTCTTCCGGACGAACTCGTCGAAAAGCGCGTGCGTCTCCGAAATCGGGAAATGATCCGCGGATTCGTTGAGAACGATTGCGGCGGCGGGGGAAAACGCGAGAAACTGGCGATTGCTTTCGTCGGCCTCGGCGACGCAGATGTCGCCGTCGCCGGCAAGCACGGCGCCCGTTCTGCCCGGGCGCATCCAATTGAGGCACGGCGCGCCGCCGACGACAGCCGGCGACATGCCGGCGCGCTCCAGCAGATGCCCCAGCAGCGCGGTCGTGGTGGACTTGCCGCTTGTTCCCGCCACGGCGACGAGCCTGCGACCAGAAGCGCGGAAGAGCACTGCCAGTTCCTCCGCGCGGGCGCGGACCGGGACGCCAAGCCGCCGTGCGGCGGCAAGGTCGGGATTGTCCGATTCAACCGCCGCGGACGCGACGACCCGCAGCGTTTCGCCGGAGCGGACGCCGGAGCCGTCCTGCGGGAAAAGGGCGACGCCCTGGGCGCGGAGCGCGTCGAGAGCCGGCACCGGCGTAGAGGAATCAAGGAATCTGTCCGATCCGGAAACGGAGGCGCCGGAATCGAGCAACGCCTCCGCCAGCGCGCTCATGCCTGTGCCGGCGACGCCGCACAGGTGAAGACTTCCTCTGGAAGCGTTTGACATGGCGCCGAAAGAGTGCGTTGACGCTGGGGAGCGCGTCAGGAAAGGGCGGCGTCGAACAGGGCGCCGAGCGACCCCAGCGCCGCGTTGCCGGATTCCGCCTGGTTTTGACGGAGCAGCCCGCGCAATTCTGCGGCGTCGCGGGCGGCCTGCTCCTCAGCCTCGATAGTTGACGGCAGCGCCAGCGACACGCGATCGCCGTCCAGCCCCTTCACGACCACCTCCAGATCCGAGCCGACGGGGAACTTGGCTTCGAGGCGGGCCTGGTTGCCGGCACCCTTGGGAAGGCCGGACTCGGAAACGTGCAGCAGACCGGTCTTCTCCTCGGAAAGGCGAACGAAAACGCCGAAGTCGCGGCACGATTCCACGATGCCCTTTATGCGTGCGCCGACGGCGATTTCGCCCGGCTTGAGGGCCGCGACGCGGCTGTCCACGAGCGAAAGCCCGATCTTGCGCGCCACCGGATCCATCGATTCAACCTTGACGTTGACCTCCTGGCCGAGCTTGACGACTTCGCCGGGATCGACGATGTGGCGCCCGCGGCCGAGCGACGAAATCGGGATGAGACCGTCAACGCCCGGAACGAGCTGGACGAACGCGCCGAAGGGCATGAGCTTGACGACCTTTCCGGAAACGCAGCTTCCTGCGGAGAAGTCCTCGCAGAAATCCTTCCAGGGATCGGAGGAAAGATCCTTGAGAGAAAGCGTGAAGCGGTCGTTTTCCCAGTCGACGCGGCGAATCTTGACCTGGACGCCGTCGCCCTCGTGCAGGATGTCGGACGCCTTGACCGCGCGATCCCAGGAAATCTCCGAATTGGGGACCAGCCCCTCGACGCCGCCCAGGTCGACGAAGACGCCGAACGGCATGATTTTCGTGACGGTGCCGAAGCGAGTGTCCCCCTCGAAGAGCGACGACTTGAGAGACTCGCGGCGGGTGGCGGCGTCGCGCTCCTCGAGCGCGCGGTGGCTCACGACGAGGTTCCTCGCCTCCGGGTCGTACTCCATGACCAGGAACGAGGTCGAAGTTCCGACGGGAGACGGCGCTCCTTCGCGCGGGCGGTGCATGGCCACCTGCGAGAACGGGCAGAACGCGCGCTGTCCGCGGACCTTCACCTCGTAGCCGCCGGAGACCTCCTTTTCGAAAGTGCCCTCGACGGGGAGCTTGGCGGCGAGGGCGGTCTGGATAGACTCATCGACCGAGATGCCTTCCGCGCCGCCGGTGAGAACGAGGCGCATGGCGCCGTCCTCCATCCCTGCGAAATATGCGTCGAGACTGTCCCCCACCGCGGGAAGCGGGAGATTTTCGTCGAATTCGGCGCGATCGACAAGGCCCTGCATCTTTGCGCCCATGTCGAGGATCACGGTGCGCGGGCCGACGGCGGCGACGGTACCGGAGACATGGTCGCCGGCCGAAAGGGTCCGCGTCGGCGCGGGTGCGGCCTTTTGTTCGTATTCGTCGAGCAGAGCGGCCAGTTCGGCCGACTTTTCCTTTTTCCTTGAAGCGAGCATTGCGTGGAAGTGATTGGATTGTTGCAGTCGTTTGTCTCAGGCGCTGGGCCGGGCGACAGCAGTCGCGCGCCGCCCGCCCGCGCGGATTTGCGTGCTAGAGCTTGAACGCGGCCCGAATGGCCTCGACCTTGTCCGTGCGCTCCCACGGAAAGACGTCGCGCCCGAAGTGCCCGCCGTTGGCGGTGTCCAGATAGGACCAGCCCTTCGGGGACAGAAGGCCGAGCTCGGCGACGATCCGGCCAGGACGGAAGTCGAAGATCTCCCCGGACTCCAGCAACGCGACCGCCTTTTCCTCGGACCAGTTGCCGTGCTGGGTGTTGAAGAAATCCACGCGGCAGCCGACCGGGGCGGCGACCCCGATGGCGTAGCCCACCTGGATTTCGCAGCGGTCGGCGACGCCCGCCGCGACGAAGTTCTTCGCCGCGTAGCGCGCGTAGTAGGCCGCGGAGCGATCCACCTTGGACGGATCCTTTCCGGAAAACGCGCCGCCGCCGTGCGGGCATGCGCCGCCGTACGTGTCCACCACGATCTTGCGACCGGTCAGTCCCGAATCGCCGGCGGGGCCGCCTATCACGAAGCGGCCCGTCGGATTGACGTAGAAGCGCGTTTCGCCGTCGATCATGCCGGTGTCGGCGAGTTCGTCGCGAATCACGGCCTCGACCGTCGGGCGGATTACGCGGTCGATGTCGGGCTCGTCGGTCGTCTGGTGGGAAAGCACGACCGAGTCGATGCGCGCGGGGAGGCCGTCGTCGCCGTATCCGACGGTGACCTGGCTCTTGGCGTCGGGGCGAAGCCAGGGGATGCGGCCGCTTTTGCGCTCCGCAGTGAAGCGGCGCATCAGGCGGTGCGCCCAGGCGACGGGGGCTGGCATGAGCTCTGGCGTCTCGCGCACGGCGTAGCCGAACATCATGCCCTGGTCGCCCGCGCCCTGCGCCTCCGGGCGACCGCGGCTGACGCCCATCGCGATGTCGGGCGACTGGGAGGAAAACCTGTTCTCGTATTCGAACGTGTCCCATGAAAACCGTTCGTCTGGGCGGTCGTAGCCGATGTCGCGCACGACGCCGCGCACGATCTTCTCCGTGTCGAGCCCGTCGCGGCGGCTCATGGAGATTTCGCCGAGATTGGCGGCGAAATCCGGACCGACGAACGATTCCGCCGCGACGTGGGCGTTCGGATCCAGCGCGAGGGCGGCGTCGAGAATGGCGTCGCTCATCGCGTCGGCCACTTTGTCCGGATGTCCTTCCGAAACGGCCTCGGAAGTGAACATGTACTTCATTGACTTAGTCATCTGTTGATTTTCCCGTGTGTTTTGGGCGCATCCCGGATTTGGTTCCGGATCCACCGCGGCGGCGAGATCGCCGCTCGGTTGGGGCGGGACCGAAAGGCCCCGGCTCTGGATGTCGCGAAAGCGCGACGAAGTCTACCACCGCGTCCGCAGGCGGGCAAGCGATTTTTTCGCCAATTCGAAAAAATGTCTTGCATTCGGTAAAGCAAGGGAGTAGTATCCCCCGCCGTTCGCATCATTGCCTCTTGGTGTAACGGTAGCACAACTGACTCTGGATCAGTTTGTCCAGGTTCGAATCCTGGAGAGGCAACCA
>CAMOSH010000076.1 GCA_946624575.1 uncultured Verrucomicrobiota bacterium | reverse complement strand
TCATGCGGCCATTGGGGTGCCAGCGCGGCGAGAGGGCGGTGAGAGAGGCTGGGGTGATGCGGCAAGGGGCGAACTGGCGCGACATCTCGCTTTGCGACGACGAGGGCGTCGTCGCCACATCCTGGAGACGTGCGCCATAGATGCACCAGCCCTCGAAAAAGTCGTCGAGTTGGCCCCAGACGAGGAAGCGGCCGTCCGGGGAAATGGCGGGCTGAACGTAGCCGGAATTGCTGCCGTGCGGAGAATCGAGAATGATGCGCGGAAGCGTCTGAGCCGCCTGCGGCTCGCCCAGAGGGCTCGCCCCACCCTTTGCGCCCTGGGCTTGCGCGCCTTCGCCTCCACGCGCGAAGTCGAGCGCCGCAAGGCGCGTGGCGGCGGCCTTGCTGAAGGAAGCGCTCTCCGACTCCACGCCGCGCGTGGTCACGAAAAAGACGGTCTGGCCGTCGGGCGAGACGCACGGCGCATAGTCGCGACAGCGGCCGCGCGTGAGGTCGCGCTTCGTGCCGTCCGGCTCGCAAATGCGCAGGCCGTAGCCGCTTTGCGAACCATTTTTCCAAGCCTCGTGGGCGGTCTCTGTATCGTGGCCGTAGGTGTAGATGAGCGCACCGTCCGGGGTCCATGCGGGGTAGGCGGCGTTGCCTGGCCCCGCCTCGATCCACTCGACGGAGAGTGGAGCGGACGCGACGGCGGGGGCGCCGTCGCCACATCCGCTGGCGAGCCGCCATCGCTCCGGCAACTCGACGACGCCGATTTTGAAAACGCCGCCCTCAAGCCGCTGGAAGGCAATGCGGGTGCCATCCGGGGAATAGACCGGATTGAATCCTTGCGTTATGGCACATTCCTCTGCAGTTGCAGAGACAATCGCAACTAGTGCAAAAACAACGAAAGGAAATGGCTTCATTTTTTTTGCACCATTGTGCCATGGTTTCTAGGATTCTAGGATTTCTAGGTTCCCTAGGGGTCCTAGGGGTTCCCTAGGGGTCCTAGGGGTCCTAGGGTTCCTAGGATTCTACCGGATCACCATCGTGAATCCTTTCGGCGGATCCTTCCAGTCCCAGACGTGGCCGATGTCCCAGCGGATATAGTCTAGATCCCACGAGCCATCGTTCAATCCGCCTCCCTTGCCGAAACGGACAATGCCGAGCGCGTTGGCTTTATTGAGTTTGTAAAAATTCGTGCAATCGACAAGATTTTCACCAATGACAACGCCGTCGCGCCAAATTGTGAAGGCGTGCCGGCCACCGCCGGAATATGCGATGCGGAAAGAGTGCATGGCATCGGTGTTGTCCGAGGCGTCGAGAGTCAGGAATGTTCCGGTTCCGCTGGTGTTCAAACACCACTGGACGCTGTTTGTGCCGACAAAGAGATCGCCAACGGGACCATAAGTGCCCGCCATGAAATTGAACGCTCGATCCGCACCGGATTGCGTGGTCTTGTTGATTTTCACGCGAAATTCAATCGTATATGGCGTGTCTGCATCGACGATATTTTTCCATTTCGCATCCTGGGTGTCCCAATAGGCGCTTTTTCCCCCTGTTGTCACGGAAAGAATCCCGCCGCTTATTTCCGACGTGGCGCCGGACCCTCCCTTTTTCCAGTCGTCTGTGTTTCCTGTTGTTGAAATTCTCGTGTCGTCGGACTTCATTTCGTATTGGACCGGAAAATCGGTCGACGCCTTGCGGCGCGACTTGTCGTTCGGAGATGGCGGCGCGTATGCGCCCTTGGAGAAACGAAGATAGGCAACCTGCGCCTTTCCTTTGTAATCGCCGCCGGTCGAGCCCATGATGATTCGGTTCACGCTGGCCGAAATCCCATTGGGCAGATCATCCGCGACGAGAGTGCCGTCGACGAAAACCGAATGCAACAACGAACCGGGCTCCCGCACGATGCGATAATTGTGCCAATCGGTGGCGTCGATGTCCATGATCTTCCGGTCCGTCCCGTTGCCCCAGTAGAGAGCGTCGGTCCGGAACACAAGCCAGGAGTTGATCGACGAATCACCCGTGGACGCGTTCAAAAGCATAGCGCCAATCGAGCCGGTGCTCTCCGTGACCTTTAAACGCGCCTCTACGGTGTAGCCCGTGCCACCCTCTCCTGCCGTCGCGGCCATAACGCGCCACACGTCACCGGTGGCCCCGACGCTTGCCGCATCGGCCTTGAGGTATTGACCTCCGCTCATGGTCATATAACTCGACCCTGCATTGACTCCGGTGCCGAGCGTGAGCCACGATCCGCCGCCACCAAAATCCATCTGTCCGTTTTCGTCCACATCCTCCGCTGTCGGCAGTTTGAGCATTTCATACTTGTAGTCGAACTGCGACGAGTCGCGCGTTTCTAGGGCCGGGGCGGAGAGGGCCGCGCCGGCGAGGACTGCGGAAACTAGCATTGTCGTGTGTTTCATTTTCTGCTCCTGTTTTTGATGAGACCAGTTTTCGTTGTGGATTGCGTGATGATTGTGTTTATTTGAAGAACGTCTCTACGCTCCTGACGCGCGGGGACGAAAGCGAGTTTTTCGCTCCGAGAGCGAGGCGCAGCTGCAGGACGCCGCCAGCCGGAACGGCGAGGCCCTCCGGCGCACGCCAAGTTGCCGATTCAAGCGCTTCGAGCGTGGCGGCGGCGCGTGCTTCGACGCGCACCCAAGTCTTGGGCGGCGTTTCCGCGGCGACTTCCACGCGCTTCACGGTCGAAGCGGCTTCCACGGCGCGCGGCTGCGAGATCCAGAATTCCTCCGGACCGCGGTCAAGAATATCGCCGGGCTCGATGGCGCTTACGGAATGAGGCCCCCGCGTGGGAAGATGCGTCGTGCGCGTCGGCAGAAAGCCCTCCGGGCCGTTCCACCAGACTTCCGAATAGCCGACGTGGTCGCCGAATATCTTGTGGTTCGCGACGGC
Organism: uncultured Verrucomicrobiota bacterium; assembly: GCA_946624575.1. Classification (GTDB taxonomy): domain Bacteria; phylum Verrucomicrobiota; class Kiritimatiellia; order RFP12; family UBA3636; genus UBA3636. Next base: position 14,533 of record CAMOSH010000076.1, on the reverse strand, counting down.
GAGATCGACGCGGCCGTCCTCGTTGAAGTCGGCGGCGATGCATCCGGATGCGGCATGGGTGACGAGATCGAGGCGGTTGGTGCCCGAGAATTCGCCTTCGCGGTTCCAGTAGATGAACGACGGAATGTCGCGGTCGATTTCGCCCTGGTAGCTGCACGCGAAGATGTCGAGCCAGCCGTCGCCGTCGAAGTCGCCCATGCAGAACTGGGATGCGGCGTCGGCGCGCAGGATGCACTTGCGGCTTTCGGAGAAGCCGTCGGGGCCGTTCCAGTAGATTTGGAGGAATGAGTGGTGCGGCTGGCGGGCGGGCGCGGTGCCGTCACCGCTCGCCTGGCGGGTGTGGCCGCCGAAGATCAGCTCCGGGCGGCCGTCGCGGTCGAGATCGGCGACGCGGGCGCCGGTGCTGAACGGGGCCGCGAACTCCTGGCGGCGCGAAGCGTCGAAGCCATCGGGGCCGCCCCAGAGGACAAGCGAGCGGGCGCCGGTCGTGGGGAGCGCAAGGTCGAGCCAGCCGTCGCCGTCGAGATCTGCGGTCGCGATCCAGCGCAGCGGGCCGGCGTCGGGGCGCTTGAGGCCCGCGCCTGCGACATTGTGGCGGATTCGCGCCGGATCGAGCGGGTAGAGGTCGAGCGTCCCGGTGCGGGTGAAGGCGCCGCCCGGGCCGCCGGAAAAGATGGCGAGCGCGTTCCAGTGGTCGCAGACGGAGACGATGTCGAGATGTCCGTCGCGGTCGAAGTCGGCGACCACCGCACCCCAGCCGATGTCCACGCGAAGCGCCTCGGATTTGGCGATTTGCCCGGCGCCGGGGGCGAAGTGGTGGATCAGGAGGCCGGGGTCCTTGTGGAAGGAGTTTTCGGAATCGTTGCAGACAAGCAGCTCGGCTCGGCCGTCGTCGTCGAGGTCGGCCATGAACGTGTCGATCGCGCACCAGCCGGGGGCCTCGATCCGGCGGTCGGGGGAGTAGCCGTCCGGGCCGCCCGTGTAAACCACGACTTTGTCGTAGCCGTCGGAGCGGCGACCGTAGTGGTTGATAAGCGCAACGCGAACTTCGCCGCCGGGAGTGCGGAAGAGCCGTGCGCGACGGGCGTCCTCGCCCGCGAAGCGCCGCGGCTCCGGCACGAACTCGCCGTTTTCGAAGTGGTAGAGCAGCGCGTCGTTCGTGTAAAGCCCGTCCCAGGCGCACTGCGAAAAGAGGACCATGTTGCCGAGCGCCGCTACGTCGGTTGCCGAGCGGGTGGGCACTGCGATACGGTTTTCCGGCAGAAACCCGGCTGCGGAGCCGCGCCAGATCCAGCTGACGGAAGTGCGGCCTGAAGGGCCGCACTTATCAAGTTGAGTGGCGGCCGGGGAGTTGCCTGAAGGGCCGCACTTATCAAGTTGAGGGGCGGCCGGGGAGTTGCCTGAAGGGCCGCACTTATCAAGTTGAGGGGCGGCCGGGGAGTTGCCTGAAGGGTCGCACTTATCAAGTTGAGGGGCGGCCGGGGCGCGGGCGGCGATCGCGATGTCCTCGAAGCCGTCGCCGTCGAAGTCGCCCGTGGCGGCGGACATTGCGAGCGGGGCGTCGAGTTCGAGGACTCGCTCGAACTCGCGGTCTGCGCGGGCCGAGAAAAACACGAGCTTTGTGCCGGTGGAGAGCGTGAAGCAGGTGCGGCCGCCGAGGCGCACCGCGTTCATGAGACGCGAGGGCGGGCATTCCTCCTCCAGCTCCGAACGCAGGCCCGCCTTCTGCTCCGGCCCTAGCAGCTCTCCCTCCGGAACGGGCGGAGTCGAAGAAACGTGGGCCGGATCGAGCCCTTCGGGAGCGCCCCAGAACACGGCGATTTCTCCCGTGGCGTCGTCGCGGCAGGCAAGGTCGTCGAAGCCATTGCCGTCAAAATCGCCGGCGGCGATGGCGTCGCACTTGGTCTTGAAGTCCGTGAAGCGCCCCCACTCGAAGCCGATTTCGCTTTGGGCGTAGATGCGGACGAACCCCCAGCGCGGCATGGCGAAGACGATGGCTGGGCGGCCGGTGGCGTCGAAGCGGCCTGTCATGCAGTCGAGCGCGCGGGGCGACTGGAGGCGGATGTGACGGCGCTCGCCCCAGCGGCCGTCGGCGCCGCCGAAATAAATGTCGGCCGCGGCGAACGGCGACACCATGTCGTGATGGCCGGCGATCACGACGTCCTGCGTTCCGTCGCCGTCGAGATCCGCAACCTCGCCGCAGAGCGCGCCCTGCCCGGGCAGCGTCGCGATGCGCTCGCCGGAGGCGGCGTCGTAGATGAAACTCGGAGCCGACTCGTGATGCTCCTGGCAGTTGGCGAATGGGATGTCGAAACGGCCGTCGCCGTCAAGATCGTAGCGGAAGATGCGCTGAAGGACGCCGGCCCTGGATACGTAGATGTTCTGCCCGGCGTTTCCGAAAGAGCCGCCGCGAAACGCCTCGAAGCCTTCAATCCGCCACGAATCGCCGAAGCTGCGTGGCGGATTGAACAGGAGAGCGGATGCGGCGAAAACGCCCGGAGAAAACAGTTTCCACATGACGGGCGCGATTATACAACACGCACCGCCAAAAAGGTTCGTAAAAATAAAAACATAAAAACGCGAACATCATTCGCGCGCGCGGCTGCTGGCTCGCCACCGTCCGGGGGACATTCCGGTTTCGCGGCGGAACACCGTCGCGAAGTGCTGCGCCGTGGCGATGCCGAGCTCGTTCGCGATCGCGCCCACGCTGCGATCGGTCTCCGAGAGCAATTCCTTGGCCTTCTCGACGCGGCAGGCGACGACGAACTGGTGCGGCGGCAGACCCGTAAGGCGGCGGAAGCGCTCCACCAGGAGCGGGACGCTCATGGCGGAGCGCGAGGAAAGCTCCTCCAGCGACCATTCGCGGGACGGACGTTCGCGAATTTCCGTGACAAGGGCCTTGAGCCGGGAGTCGTCGGAAGTCGGCTGGCGCATGGTGTCGGCCGAATCGAAGACGTCCATGAGAAGGCGCATGAGCGCCTCGCGGACGACAAGGCGCCGCTCCGGGGCCTTGCGCGGCGTCTCGTCGAAAATCCGCCAGAGGCGACGGAAGGACTGGACGCACTCGCCAGTGGCGGGGAAAGTGACTGGCAGCTGCATCAGGCGGGCGACGAGCCAGCGCGTCTGCGGGAGAGTCATGCCCGGAAGCGACCTGCCATGCGGCGGCAATTTGAACCAGATCCAGTTCGTGAGCAGGCTCTTGGGCTTTGGCGTGATGACATGCGGGACCTCCGGCTGGAGGGCCATGACGGTTCCCGGTGGGAATGGATGGACCCGGTCGCCGCAGTCGATGGACAGGCCACGCCCGCGCCGGCACAGCAGGATTTCGACCATGCCCGGATGGACATGGCGGTCGTCGCCACCGGGGCGGGTCTTCGTGTAGTGAGCCTCGCCGAGGACCGGGATGAACGGCAGCCCGTCCGCGGACAGATCGACCACGCGGGCCTCGCCTATGTCTGCATATTTTGGAAACGCCTTTTCGACCATTGCCGGTTCGTCAATTCGGGAGCGCGGGCTCCTCTTCCGGCGGAATCTGGAGAATCCTGGCGGCGTCGGCGGCGAAGCGCGCGAACACCGGTGCCGCGCAGACGCCGCCGTCGGTGCGAGGCTTTGGCGTGGCCTCGCATGTCACGAGCACCACGAGCTGCGGATCGTCGGCCGGAAGCATTCCGATGAACGAACCGCGGTACATTTCGTGTGAGTAGTGTCCGTTGACGACCATCTGGGAAGTGCCGGTCTTTCCGGCGACGGAGTATCCCTCGACTCGCGCGCGACGCGCGGTGCCGTTGCGGGAAACTACGGCCTTGAGCATTTCGCGTATTTCCGCGGCGGTCTCCTCCCCCAGCGGGCGCCCGACGATTTCCGGGTCGTTGCGCAGAACCACTTCTCCGTCGCGTCGGCGGATTTCCTTTACGAGGATGGGGCGCATGAGCTTTCCGCCGTTTGCGATGGCACCGTAGGCGAGGCAGAGCTGGAGCGCGGTGGCGGTCATGCCCTGGCCCATGGAGATGCGGATGTTGTTGAGTTCCGAACCGTCGCCGATTGTCTGGCCCACTCCTTCGCCGCGGAGTGGGATGCCGGTCGCCTTCCCGAACCCGAACGCCTTGAGATGCTCCTGTTGGCGCGCCTTGCCGAGCATCATGCCGAGGCGCGCGGCCCCGCGATTGGAGCTCCAGGCCAGCATCTGGGCCACGGTGAGCTTGTTCTGGCCGTGCGTGTGGTCCTTCAGAGGGCGTCCGCAATAGAGGCCGGGGGAGACGTCGAGAATCGTTTCGGGCGTGACCAGCCCCTCGTCCATGGCCGCCGCGGCCGCGAAAGCCTTCATGACGGAACCGGGCTCGTAGATCGTCGATATGCAGCGGTTGAACTCTGCCTGCGGATTTCCGCCGCGATACGCTCCGGGATCGAAATCCGGTCGCGACGACATGGCCAGTATCTCCCCCGTGCGCGGATCCATGGCGAGCGCCCAGGCGGCTCGGGGGGCGAGATTCGTGGCCATTGCCTCGTCCAGCGCCGCGTCGAGCGCGAATTGGAGATTCTGGTCGATGGAGAGGACGATGTCGCAGCCGTCGATGGCGGGGACGGTCGCGTCCTCGTCGCGGTACTGTCGGATTTCGCGGTGGCGCCCGTCGGCGACGCCTCTCACGACTCCGTTGGTGCCGCGCAGCCACCGGTCGAGCGTAAGTTCCAGCCCCATGAGCGGCTTTTCGCGCGAGTTGGCCATGCCAAGGACGTGGCACAGCCCGCGGCCGAGCGGGTAGACGCGCCGGACCATGTCCGTGGTGCCGACGCGGAACCTGAACACGCGGTTGGTTCGGATGTCGGATATCAGGTCGAAATCGGACGTGATTCCTAGGACTCGGAAGTGTCCCTTGCCCGGGGATAGGGCGGTGAAGAGTCGCTCAGGTTCGAATGCGCCGTGCCTGGCGAACGCCTTGTAGAGCGCGGCGCGCGTCTTGCCGTCAGGGATGTTTTCCGGATCGACGTGTATCTGCCACATCGAAAGCGTTTCCGCGAGGGGGTGGTCTGCGCCATGTCGGTCGAAGATGCAACCGCGGTGCGCCGGGAGGACCATTTCGTACGGAATCGCGCTCTCGATGTGGTCGGGATCGGGCTTGAGATGGACGCGGACGAGCCGCGCGCCCATCGCCATGAAAAACAGCAGGCAGCACGCGGCCAGGAAGTTGAAGCGCAGCTTCTCGCCGGCGAATAGCCGCGAAATCGCGCAATCGGCGCGTCTGAAAAACTTCAACGGGCGCATTGCGTGATTCGGGCGGGCAGTGACCGGGCGCCGCGAGACACTAGCGCAGCGATGCGAATGCCGTATTCGCGGCGGTGACCGCGCCGCCCGTGCGGATGGTGTGCATGGCGATGCACTGCGAACTGCGCGGCCTGTTCATCTTGATGCCGTGCCGTGCGAGCGCCGACGTGATTTGCGCGGGCGTCTTCATGCGGCTCCACTTCACGTTTTCGTGGGAGTATTCCTCCATGAGTGCGGACTGGCGGCTTTCTTCGGCCTTGATTTCGTCGTAGATCGATTCGTTGGCGTGTTTCAGGACCAAGGGCACGATGGCGGCGATTACGGCTACGACGATGAACGCCGAGCCTTTGCCGGTGAACGCGAACGTGTGCTGGCGCGTGTCCCAGAGCCTGTTGCGATTGGCGGAGGCGCGCGTGATTCTGCGTTTGTTCGTTTTGCGGGTCATCGAAAGGAGCGTGAACGGGGTTGTGGAAATGGGAAAGGGCGGGGGGAGAGGAAAATTGGAATCAGGGTCGCGGAGTCGCGTCGGGTCATGCGGCGACCGTTTCCGGAAGCCTGCGCACCGCGCGCAATTTCGCGGAACGGGCGCGGGGATTGTCCAGGCATTCGTCTTCCGACGGCGCGACAGCGCGGCGCAGGATCCTGGCCACTCGCGGAAGCGCGCCTTCGATGGCGGTGCCGCCCTGCGGGAGCGCGACCTCGCGCGCCTCATGCGCGCGCATCGTCTGCTTGACAATGCGGTCTTCGAGCGAGTGGAACGAAATCACCGCCAGGACGCCGTCCGGGGCGAGTCCGGCAAACGCGGATTCGAGCGCGGCCCGGAGTTGTCCGAACTCGTCGTTGACTGCGATTCTGAGCGCCTGGAACGTTCTGGTGGCGGGATGGCGCGCGGCGCCGCGGCGGCCGCCAAGAGCCTTTTCGACGATGTTGGCGAGCTGCGCGGTGCGGTCGATCGGACCTTTGGCGCGCGCGGCGACGATCGCGCGCGCCACGCGCATGGCCTGCGGCTCTTCGCCGAAGTCGCGCAGCAGACGGGCGAGCCCGGGCGCGTCGCCCGCGAAGGAGTCCAGCAGCTCCGCCGCCGTGACTCCGCGCGTGCGGTCCATTCTCATGTCGAGAGGGCCGTCGAGCCTGAACGAAAAGCCGCGATCCGCCTCGTCGAGCTGGAACGAGGAAACCCCAAGGTCGAGCAGAATGCCGTCCGGGGGCGGAAATCCTGCGCGCGACAGGGCGTCGGTAAGTTCCGCGAATGGGGCGTGAACGGCAGTGAAGCGGGCGCCGAAGCGACCGAGCCGCTCGCGGCAACGTTCGATTGCCTGCGCGTCCCGGTCCAGTCCAAGCAGTTTTCCGTCCGGGGCGCTTGCCTCCAAAATCGCCTCCGCGTGCCCGCCGCCGCCAAGGGTGCAGTCCAGATAGACGCCGCCCGCCCGAGGGGCGAGCGCCGAAAGCGTCTCTTTTAGCAGGACTGGAATGTGCATCGCGTTTGGGAGGAAAGGGGGGGAAACTAGAATCCGAGGGATTGCGCTTCGGCGGCGATTTGATCGAGCACGGAGCCTTCCGAACCGTCGATCTTCGGGCGGTTTTCCAGCGACCACACTTCCACGTGGTACCCGGTGCCGACGAGTACGACGTTTTCCGTGATGCCGGCGTAGGCGAGAAGCGAGTCCTTGACGCGGATGCGGTTCATCGTGTCGAGAGACACGCACGTGACAAGTTCGCCGAGGCGGCTTGCAAAGCCGGCCTTTGACGCGTCGGAGAGCGCGATGTCGCGAAAGCGCGCCATGCGGCGGTCGAATTCCGCCGGGCAGAACAGATCCAGGCACCGGGCAGGGCCATGCAGATGCGAAAGCGAGGGCATCACATAGACCTGCGCGGGTTCTCCCATCCGAGCGCACCAGTCGGCCGGAATCGTGAAGCGGCGCTTCGGATCCAGCTTGTGGTCGGCACGCCCCAGAAGCGGCTGCATTTCAGCCGCTTCTGAAGGTGTTTTCCGCTCGCTTGGGGGTGTATCTTGTGACATTTCCTGCCCTTTCGTGCCACAACGATACATTTCATGACACTCAATGTCAAGAAAAACTTTTATCGGCGCCGATTTTTTGCTCCAAAGGCAAGTGGAGGCGCCGAGCTCCGGAATCGAGGCCTCATTCCTCCGCGCCTTTGAGGCCCTTGACCCGGATGCGGTTTTTGCCGGATTATTCGCGGCGCGGGCGAGATTTCCCATGGACCCCACTCGGACAATCGTGTTCTACGGCTACCTGGCCGGAAAGGAGCGCTTCCGGCGCTTGCTGGAGGGGCTGCGCCGCTTCGCGCGCGGTGTCGGATGGCGCATCGAGGCCGTTCCGCCGATGGGTAGCGTGGCCACCTCCTCGCCGCTTCCGGCGCGCGTGGCTTCCGCGCTTCCGCCTCTTGACGCCGCTGCCGCGCGCGCGGCGCTGGCGCGGCTGCGTCCTGCCGGTTTTGTGGTTGCCTGCTCGATTCCGCAGAACATCCCCCCGGTGGAGGTGTTCGGCGGTGCACCCGTGGTTTGGCTGGATTCCCATGGAAGCCTCCGGCGCGCCGGGCCGGTGGTGCGCACCGACAACGCCGCAGTGGCCGAGGCCGCGTTTCGCGAACTGGCTTCGTCGATGCCGTCGGCCTACGCGGTTTCCCCGTATCACTTTCGCCGCCAGTGGTCGGACGAGCGTGTCGCGGCGTTCGTCGCGCTCTGCCGCGCCGCGGGCAGGCCGTGCCACGTCTTCGCGCAGCGCTACAGCGACGACATCGCCGAGCGCCGCCCGCGCCGCGCGGCATGGGCCGCCGCGCTCCCGGACCGCGTCGCCGTGTTTGCCGTCAACGATTTCGAGGCCCGCGAAACAGCGCGCGCGTTCGCCGATGCTCGCCGAAGCATTCCGCGCTCGGCCACGATCGTCGGCGTCGATGGCTTCGACACTATCCCCGACGACGAATACATCCCTAACGTCACGATCTCCTCGGTGAAACTCGACTACGAGCAGCTTGGCTTTCTGTCGGCCAGGGCGCTGGCGGCGCAACTTGGGTCGGCTGCGGCGGAAGGGCGGCGGTCTCAAGACCGCCGGGGCGGGCCGCGCGTCGCTCAGCGGCGCAACGATCCAACGAATCAACGATCAAACGATAAGACGATACTCGTCGGGCCGCTGCTAGTGGAACGGCGGCAATCGACGCGCGGGCGCGGGCGGCGCGCTCCGTTCGTGCTCGACGCGGTGGAGGCGATTCGCCGCGAGGCGGCGGCCGGGCTTTCGGCGGCCGAGCTGGCCGCGCGCTTCCCGGTGTCGCGAAATCTCTTCGAGCGGCGCTTCCGCGAGGCGATGGGCCACTCGGTGCTGGACGAAATTCTGCACGTCCGCCTTCAGGCCGTGCAGGCGCTGCTCTCCCGGCGCGACGTCGCGATCGGGGCCGTCCACGGGCGGTGCGGATTCGGTTCCGAATCTGAGCTGCGCGGCCTCTTCAAGGCGCGATTCGGAGTCTCCATGCGGCAGTGGCGCGCCCAGCACGTGCGCGAAGCGCACGTGCTGTTGAAAGGTTGAAAGGTTGAAAGGTTGAAAAGTTGAAAGGTTGAAAAGTTTCGGGGGCGAGGTTCGTCAAAAAAAGTTTCATAAAAACTGTCGTTTTTCATTTTGCTTCCGGTGTATGATTGTCGGTGACGCGAGGCTATGGCCACGCAATTCGCATTCGACGCCAACAACACAGGAGCGACAAAATGAAATCAGCCAGAATCCTCTTCGCCGCACTGGCGGCGACCGCGCTGGCGGCCCTTCCCGCCGCCGCGAAAACCTTCTACGTCTCGACGACGGGCACCTCCACCGCCGCCGGCACCCTCGCCGATCCGCTCGACATCGCGACCGGGTTCGGCAAGGCGTGGAACAATGCCAACGAAATCGTAATCGGGCCTGGCACCTACGAGATTTCGGAGTCGCTCGCGCTCAGCGGCGACGGTGCCGTCATCCGCGGGGCGACGGGCAATCCCCGCGATGTCGTCATCGACGCCAAAGGCCAATGTCCGGTCATGCGCCTTGCGGGCGGCGTTCTCGTCCATTCGCTCACCGTCACGAACGGCGTTTCGGCCACGCTCGACGACACAGCGAAGAACGCTTCGGGCATCCGGCTGGGGTCTGATTCGTCAACTGCGGCCTCCGTCGTCTCCAACTGCGTCGTTACGGCGTGCGACAACACGCTTGGCGAGCCGGGCGGCGCAGTCGTCCTCTTCGGCAATGGCCTTCTTGTCGATTCCGTGGTGTGCGGAAACACGGGGACCAAAGCGTCGAATACCACGGGGTTGACAAGCGCGGGCGCCGGCGCGGGCGTCAACGTGGCCCAAAGCGGAGGACAAATCGTCCGCTGCACGATCCGCGATAACACCACGGCCTCGCACGGCGCGGGGGTGTGCATCGGCACGGCTTCGAGCCTCACGATCAAGGACAGTCTCATCACCAACAACGTTTCAAAAGGCGCCGGCGGAGGCATCAGTCTGCGAAAGAGCGGCATCGCGCTTGCGCTGGAGAACTGCGAGATCGTCGACAACCAGGCAAGCGGCAGCTATGGCGGCGGGCTTGCGATATACACCGGTGACACGGTCGTTGCCAAGGACTGCACGTTCTCCGGCAACAGCGCCACCTACGGCGGAGCCGTTCGCCTTTACGGCAACCGCGCGGCATTGCATGCGGAGGGTTGCACATTCGCGGACAACACGGACAAAACAAACGGCGGCGGTGCGGTTTATCTCCAATATGGAACGGCATTCAACGCCACGAACAGCGTCTTTTCCGGCAACTCCGGTCCGGATGGCGGTGCCGTGTATTTCTTCGAGAATTCGACTTTCACGGCCATCGACTGCTCGTTTGCCGGGAATGCGGCGTCCTCGAATGGTGGTGCCGTGTCTTTCGCGTCGGCGGGAACGAACAAAGGCGGCACGTTCAACGCGACGGGGTGTTCGTTTTCGGAAAACAGGGCTGCCGCAAGCGGCGGAAGCGTCTATGTTCCGGACTCCGCCACCTTCGCGGCCGTCGATTGCTCCTTTGGCGAAAACACAGCGCAATGGGGCGGCGCGGTCACGCTCTACCGCCACGGGCGCTTCGCCGCCGACGGCTGCACGTTTACGGGCAACTCCGCCACCGACACGACAAAACCGATGAACAACGTCCTCACGACATGCGGCGGCGGTGCGATCATGTGCAGCAACACGACATGCGACGGGAACGATGTTTGGGGAGGCTGCTGGGTTTCCAACAGCGTGTTCACGGCCAACTCTTCGACTTCTGCGGGAGGAGCCGTTTCGCATTCTCTTGCCAGTGCGGCCGTGATGGAGTTCGTGAACTGCAAGTTTTTTGAAAACACGGGCGTCTACTGGGGCGGAGCGGCATGCCTGGTGGAGAAAAGTGGGATCGCCGACCGCACCGGCGCCCAGGAGTGTCTCTTCCGGCAGTGCCTTTTCGTGGGAAACAAGGTCATCGACCAGAAGACCGCCAATGTGGGCGACAAGCAGACTGTGGCGAATGGCGGCGCAATTTATTTCGTCGACAACTTTTCGCCTTCCATCGACTCTTGCACGTTTGCGGGCAACACGGCCGAGAGTTCTTCTGCATCCGCAGGCATGGGGGGCGCCGTTTACCACAAGTGGGGCGGCTCGATCACCAACAGCGTGATCGCCGGCAACAAGGTAAAGCGCGGGTCCGATGTGGAGTTGACGGATGATTCCACCGACTGGGGATATGCCGGCGCCAACTACAACAACTGCGTGTATCCTGATTCCAACTCCAAGATCGCGAGCAACTATTTCAAGACCGCAAACGGCAACATCCACGTGGATCCGCTCTTCGTGGACGCCGCCAAAGGCGACTACCGGCTCTCGGAGAATTCGCCCTGCAAGGGCAAGGGCCTCAACGAGGCGTGGATGCTCGCGGACGGCGCTCAGGATCTGGCAGGTCTCAAGAAGCGCATCTACGGCGAAAACGTTGACATCGGCGCCTACGAGATCTACATTCCGGCCGCATTTACGATGGTGATAAGATAGACCTAGTGGTCTAGGTCTCCTAGGAATTCTAGGGATCCTAGGGGCCCTAGAAATCCTAGAAATCCTAGAAATCCTAGGGATCCTAGGGAGCCTAGGAATCCTAGGGGGCCTAGGGATCCTAGGAATCGAGAATCAGGGAAACTATGAGCAAACCTCAATCAGTTGACGTTCTGGTGATCGGCGGCGGACCCGCCGGCGTGTGCGCGGCGATCGCCGCCGCGCGGCATGGCGCGAAAACGCTCGTCGTCGAGCAGGGCGGCTGCCTTGGCGGCATGGCCACGCGCGGTCTTGTCGGCCCGTTCATGACGTGCTACGACCGGCGCGGCGAAACCCAGATCATCCGGGGCCTCTTCGAGGAAATCGTGCGGCGTCTCGTCGCGGTCGGCGGCGCGATCCACCCCTCGCAGGTGCGCGCCGGCACGTCGTTCGCCGCCTGGCACGTCCCCGGTCACGACCACGTGACGCCCTTCGAGCCGTCCGCGCTGCAGTTCGTACTGGACGACCTCTGCGCCGAGGCCGGCGTGGAGGTGCTCTTCCACGCGACGTTCCTCGCGCCGGTGATGGAAGGCGGCGCATCCGCAGCCTTGCCGGGTGCGCAGGTCTCGGCGTCAGGGGGTTCGGGGGCGCAGCTCCCGTCGGTTGCCGGTGCCGACATTTTCACCAAGGCCGGGACGCGCCGCATCGCCGCGAAGGTCGTGATCGACGCCTCTGGCGACGGCGACGTGGCCTTCCGCGCCGGGGCGCCTTGCGTTCTCGGCGATTCGGAGCGCGGCGGGGCGATGCAGCCGGCCACCACCTTCTTCCGCATCTGCGGCCTCCCGGAGACGGCGGTCGAGGCGGTGCGCGCGCAGTATCCCGAGGACGGTCTCTGTTTCAAGACCCTCGTTGCGAAGGCGCGCGAAAACGGCGATTGGACTCTCCCGCGCCCGCACGTGAACATCTACCGCAGCGTGAAGGACGACGAATGGTTCGTGAACGTCTCGCGCCTCAACGGAGTGGACGCCACTGACCCCGCGTCGCTCAGCGCCGCCGAGACCGAGGGCCGCCGCCAGGTGCGCGAAATCATGGCGTTCCTGCGCAAATACGTGCCCGGAGCGGAGGGAGTCCGCCTCATGGCGCTCCCGGCTACGGTCGGCATCCGAGAGTCGCGCCACGTGCTCGGCGAAAGCGTGCTGGAGGAGCGCGACGTCATCGAGGGCCGCGTTCCGGAGGATTCCATCGCGCTGTGCTCGTATCCGATCGACCAGCACAGCGGCGGCAAGGACGCTGCCGGGACGCGCTTCGTCGTGCCCGACGGCGATTTCTACGGCATTTCGTATTGGTGCCTAGTCCCGCGCGGCGTGGAAAACCTGCTTGTCGCGGGGCGCTGCATCAGCGCCACTTCGGCGGCGGCCGCGTCTGCGCGCGTCATGCCGCCGGCGATGGCGACGGGGCAGGCCGCCGGCGTGGCTGCGGCGATGGCCGTGCGCGAGGCGGTCGCGCCGCGCGCGCTGGACGGCCTCGCCGTCGCCGCCGCGTTGCGCGCCGACGGCGCATTCCTGCCGTAGATTGCCTCCCAAGCGCGCGACTACCGCGCGAATCCTTCGAGAAGCACGCGCTTGCGCGGTGTGTCGGCGGTGGGAACCATGTGCTTGTCGTCGGGTCCCTCGTGCTCGACGCTCCAGCCCTTCCATTCGCGGAAGGCGTGGTACGTCCAGTCCCAGCCGTATTCCTCGAACAGGTCGATGCAGTCGCGCAGGTAGTTTTCCGCGCCCTCCGCCCAGGCGATGGCGCTGAATTCGCCCACGTAGATCTTCGCGCCGTGGCGGCGCGAAAATTCGATCACGGGCCGCAGCGTCTCGCGCAGGAATTCCTTGTCCCACTTCTTCTCGGGGTCGGGCCATTTTTCGCCGGTCGCCCGGCCGTGGACGCCCTGGTGCGTGAAGAGCATCGGCGCGTAGACGTGGACCTGGTAGATCACGTTGTCCATGCGCAGCGGCGAAAGCCATGCGTATGCGCGTGGGGAGTCCGAGCCGTCGGATTCGATGATGATGGGCGTGTCCGGGTCGATCTGCCGCACCGCCTCCGCGGCGCGGCGCTGGAGCGTCCAGTAGTCGTTTTTGACGCGTTCCTTCTGGTGGGGTTCGTTCACGAGGTCGTAGCCGTAGATCGCCGGGTCGCCCCTGAAGCGCGAGGCGATGCGCTTCCACGTGTCGATGAACGCCTCCGCAAACACGTCGTTTTCGAACATGTTCATCTGGCCGTCCTTGGCGCGCTTGCCGCCGGGGACGGTGTGCAGATCGACGACAATCTTCATGCCGCGCGCCTCGGCCCAGCGCAGGACGTTTGCGAGATTGTCGAGGCGCGAGTCGATCCAGGCGGCGTATTCGGCGAGGTCCTGATTGTCGTCGCGGGCGCTCCAGTTGCGCATGATCTGGAAGCGAGCCATGGTCGCGCCCCAAGAGGCCAGCGTCGCGATGTCGTCTTCGGTCGTGGGGCGGGCGGGGAGCATGCATCCGCGGAACGGGCGGTGGGCTGCGCCAGCAGCGTGGATGACGGGCGTCTCCACGGCGGTCCCGCCAGTCCCGCCCGTCCTCCCGGCGCTATCCGCCGCTTGGGGGTACCGGACAATGTAGTCCTGGTTTACGAGGCGGAAGAGTCCGGAGGAGGCCCCGCCGTGCAGCGTGGAGAGGTCGAACTCCACGTGCCCGCTCGTTCCCTGAAGCCCGAGCATGAGAGTCAGCGAGTCGGGTTTGGCGCCGGCGAAGTTGACTTCGGTGACCAGGGTCTTTTCGGCGAAGTTGCCGAGTTCGCCCGCGCAGTTGGGCCAGGCTTCGCGGCCCGTGGCGTTTTCCTTCCAGTGCATCTGGAACTTCAGGCCGAGCCAGCTATTGGTGGGCTTTTTGAGATTTGAGCCGGTGGCCGAGACGGACATGGAGAATCCCGGCGCTTCTTTGAAAAGCTCGACCGGCACTTCCGCCTCGGCGACGGCGTCGGTCGGGTAGGCTCCCTCGGGGATGTCGATCACGAGCCGATCGCCCTCAATCGTGGCGAACTTCGCCGGAAGTCGCCAGGACAGCGGCCCGAGCGGCGGGAGCGAGGAGATGGGGGTCTGGACAACTTGCGATTCCGGCGGTCTGGAGACCGCCGCCCCGTTGCGGGTCGCCCGGAGGTCGGCCCCTACCGATGTGGCGATGGCGCCATCGCCGTCGCGCGGCGGTCTGGAGACCGCCGCCCCGTTGCGGGTCGCCCGGAGGTCGGCCCCTACC
>CAMOSH010000075.1 GCA_946624575.1 uncultured Verrucomicrobiota bacterium | reverse complement strand
CAGCTGAACCCGCAGCGCAAGCCGAGCCTGTCGAGCCAGCCACGCCAGCCGAACCAGCCACGCCAGCTGAACCCGCAGCGCAAGCCGAGCCTGTCGAGCCAGCCACGCCAGCCGAACCCGCAGCTCAAGCCGAGCCTGTCGAGCCCGCAGCGCAAGCCGAGCCAACCGAGCCAGCAGCAAACCCGGCCTGAAAATGCCAGCGCTCGCCCGCCCTCTGATTCTCATAGTTGAAGACGACGCGGCCATCCGCCTGGTGCTTGAACTCACGCTTCGAGCCGCCGGATATTCGCATGTCGTCACCGCGTCGCGCGGAGACGAGGGGCTGGACGCGATTCTGCTCCACAAGCCGGACCTGGTGCTTCTGGACATCATGCTCCCGGGAATGGGCGGAATCGACGTCTGCCGCACCGTGCGCGGGAATTCCGCTCTCTCCGAAGTGCGGATCGTGATGCTCACGGCGCTTGCGCAGAACGACGACGTGGTGCGAGGTCTCGACGCCGGGGCGGACGACTACGTGACAAAACCGTTCGACCGCGGCGTCCTGCTGGCGCGCGTCCGCGCGGTTCTGCGGCGCGCTCCAGCCACAGCGCCGGAAAACGTCGGCTTCGACGGGCTTTTGATTGACCGAGATGGCCACGTGGCCAAACTTGACGGTGTCGACCTGAAGCTTGCACCCGGCGAGTTCCGCATACTCGCGCTCCTGGTCGCCAACCGCGGACGTGTGCTGACGCGTTCGCGCATTCTCGACGCAGTGCTGGAAGACGACCGCGCCGTGACCGAGCGCACGGTTGACGTGCAGATCGCCGGCATTCGAAGGAAACTCGGCGCATGGGCGGATCACGTAGAGACGATCCGCGGCGTCGGGTACAGGGTGTGCCCGTGAAGCGCCGTCCGCCGTCATGCCTGGCGACCGTCGCGGCGGCAGTCTGCCTTGCCGCGTTGGTGGCGGTGTTCGCATTGGAGCGCGACTCGTTCAGGGCGGCTGTCGAGGAATGGGCGCTGCGCGACCTGCGTGCACGGGCCGAACTGGCAGCGGACGCGCTGCGCGAACCGCTGGCGACCGGCGATTTCAGACGACTCCACGCATTCGGCGACGAATGCACCGCAAACGGAGTCCGCCTCACGGTCTTCAGTCCCCCCGGCGGCATCGTATTCGATTCGCTCGCGGCGACAGGGAGCGTCGGTCGCGCCGACCGCCCCGAAGTGGCGGAGGCGTTCGCGCACGGCGAAGGAGCCTGCATGAGGAATTCGTGGAGCGGAATGTCCGAGTGCCTGTACTGCGCCAGGAGGTCAGGCAATTTCGCCGTGCGCCTGGCGATCCCGCGCGAACGCGTCCTGGCGCCAATCCGCAGAGGGCGGACGGGACTGCTCCTGGCCGCGCTGTCGGGCGGCGTCGGCGTGTTGCTGGTTTTTCTCTCGACCCGCAGGCTGGCCTCGCGCATGGCCGAGCTTTCCCGAGAACGCGACGCTCAGGCTGTTCTCGTGGAGCGCATGCGCCGGATAGAGAAATTCCGCCGCGACTTCATCGCCGACGTCTCCCACGAAATCAAGACGCCGCTTGCCGGAATCCTAGGCGCGGCCGACCTGCTGGGCGATTTCGACTCGCTTCCGGCGGACGGACGCGCCGCGCTCCTTCAGGTCCTCAAAGACGAATCGAAGAGGCTCGACAACCTCGTGCGCGGCATACTGTCGCTTTCGAGAATCGAACACGACCAGGAAGGGCCGCCGCGCGAATTCGACGAGAACGACGTCGCCTCGATCGTCGCGGAGACCATGGCGCGGCTACGCCCGCGCGCGGAGGCGGCCGGCTTTTCGCTCGCGACTAAACGCATGGATCCCTGCAGCATCCGATGCGACGCCGCCCTTGTCGACGAGGCCGTCGCGAATCTTGTCGAAAACGCGATCAGGCATTCGGGAGCGCACTCCGCCACGATTTCCGTCGAGGCGCGTCCCGGCGAAGTCGCGATTTCCGTCGAAGACCACGGCGTTGGCATCCCTGAAGAGGAGCGCGAGCGCGTGTTCGAGCGCTTTCATCGTGGCCAGGCCTCCCGGGCCTCGTCGGCAGACGGCTCCGGACTCGGGCTTGCGATAGTTCGCGGCATCGCGCGTCTCCATGGCGGCGAGGCGGTCATGCTTCCTGTCAAACCGTCCGGAAGTCGCTTCGAAATTCGCATTCCGCGCTAACATTCCCATAATGTTCGCGGAGTATTGTCCGATGCGTCGCGGGGAAAGTCCCCGCCGCATCCAGCGAACTGGAAGAAAGGGAAGCGAAATGAAATTCACGAAGACAACTGTGGCCGTGGGAGTCGCGGCAATCGCCGTCGCGGCCTTTTTTGCGCACGGGGCCTCGTGCGCGTCCGAGCGCAAGGACACGTCAGCGCGCACCGAAGAATCGTCGGTGACAACCAACGAAAACGGCGTGGTGTCGCACGCATACACGGAATGCACCGTATCCACGAACGGAAACATGGTGACGGAGCGCCGCCGCGAAACGCGCACGAACATGGATGCCGACGGCAACGTTCTCGAAACGAGCACGAGCGAGTTCGCGCAAAGCTACACAGTTGGCGATCCCGGCGCCGCAACGTTCCAGACGACTGAAGACACTGGCGACGCAACAGAGTCCGGCTCCGCCGACACGGCGTCGTTTCTCGGCGTGGCGTTCGGCGAACCGTTCGAGGACGACGACGCGGAATTCGCGACCGATCCCGGAGAACCCGCTTTCCTGCGCGCGACATTCACACCCAAGACCCCGCTCGAAGGATTCGACGACTACTACGTCTACGTCACTCCTAAGTCGCATCGCGTGGCGAAGGTCTGCGCCTGCGCCCGCGAAGCAGTCGATCCGGGGCCGCGCTGGCGCAGGCACTACCTTGTCGAAGCGCTCGAAAAGCGCTATGGCACCTGGGCCCGCCCGTGCAGCTACCGCCGCCCGATCTTCGCCTTCAACATCGGACCGGGCCGGTTCGCTTCCGTGTGTCTGGCCGGCGCGTCCCGCGACTACGAAACCATCGTGCAGGCATGGGACGAAACGGTTTCCTCCGACGCGATCCACGAACTGGAGGAGCTTCGCGCGGCGGCGCGCAAGAACGCGACCGAGAAGCGTCGCGGGCGCGTGGACGCCGCAGCCGCTGCCTTCTAGCGCGCGAGGCGCGCGGCCTAGGCGGGCTGAATCCGGCGGATTTCGGTTGACTTGCGGGCGGTGGAGTGCAATCCTTCGCCCTGTCGCCCGAGGCCGGCCGGATTCGGCTTCATCCGCCGCAGACGGCGGCGGAATCGTGGCGCATTCGTTCAACAGCACGACGGGGATTTCAAGATGGACGGCAATGCCGACACGCCGGAAAAGGGGGATGGCGCCGCGATGCGCGACGCGGGACTGGGCGAGACCGCGCCTGCGGGCGAACGCTTCCGCATAGTGTTCGTCGGGCGCCGCAATGCCGGCAAGTCCGCGCTCGTCAATGCGCTGGCCGGGCAGGAGGTTTCGCTTGTCTCCCCGGTTGCCGGCACGACCACCGATCCGGTCCGCAAGGCGGTCGAATGGCTCCCGGCGGGGCCGTGCCTGCTTGTGGACACCGCAGGGCTCGACGACGACCAGGTCGCAATCGGCCCGGAGCGCGTCCGCCGCGCAATGCGCGAACTCCGCGCTGCGGATATTGCTGTGCTGGCGCTGCCGGTCGATTCGCCAGACGCCCTCGCGGCCGACTCTCCGGAACGCGCCGCGGCCGACGCCATGCGCCGCTCAGGCGTCCCCTTTTTGTGCGCGCTCACTAAGGCGGATATCGCGACCCAGACGCCGGCGGACTCGAAGGCAACCGTTGCAGCCGCCGCCAAAGCATTCTCCGCGCCCGTGTTCCCTGTTTCCGCCGCCACCGGAGACGGCGTGGCAGAATTGCGGAAAGCCATCGCGGAATCGGATTCCGCAACGACATCCGGGCTTCGGATCGTAGGAGACAAACTGCGCCCCGGAGATGTCGTCATCCTCGTCACGCCGATCGACGCAGCCGCCCCGAAAGGCCGCCTCATCCTTCCGCAGCAGCAGACTCTCCGCGACATACTTGACTCATCGGCCACCGCCGTCGTCACGCAGCCTGCACAGCTCCCCGGAGTCTTCGAAGCGCTCTCGCGCAAGCCCCGGCTCGTGGTAACGGACTCGCAGGTTTTCGCCGAAGTGCGGCGCCTGGTTCCGCCGGACGTGCCCCTCACGAGCTTTTCGGTCCTGTTCGCCCGTTACAAGGGCGACTGGGAGACTCTGCGCGACGGCGCGGCGGCCGTGGCCTCGTTGCGCGACGGCGACTCGGTGCTGATTTCCGAAGGATGCACCCACAGGCGCCAGTGCGGCGACATCGGTAGCGTCAAAATCCCGCGCTGGCTTCAGTCGGCAACCGAAAAAAAACTCAAATTCGAATTCACGTCGGGGCGCGGCTGGCCAGACTCCGCAGCTGAATTGAAACGCCACGCCCTGGTGGTCCACTGCGGCGGATGCATGCTCTCACGCCGCGAGATGCGGCGGCGCGTTTCGGATTGCCTCGAAGCGGGGGTTCCGATCGTCAACTACGGGGTCCTGATCGCGAAGCTGCGCGGCGTTCCGCTTCCCGAAGACCCAACTGGACTGGCCGGAGCGGACTGAATTCGCACGGCACGACCGCGCCCTACGACCCGCTCCGAAACGTCGGGTAGAGAACGTCGTCCGGCACACCGCCGCGTTCCGCGCCGTACCAGACTTGCCAGAGGCACAGTCCGCGGGCCGGCGCGCTTTCCACGCGCGCCGTCCTGACGCGGCTTTCCAGCACTTCCGCCACGGCTTCAGGCTTTTCCTTGCCAATGCCAACAGACAGGAGAAAGCCCGAAATCGACCGCACCATCTTGTAAAGGAATCCGTTTCCAGCAACGCGGATCACGACATCCGGCGCCTCGCCTTCGACTTCGACCCAGAACACCGTGCGGACGGTGCTTTCGACAGGACGCTGGGGGTTAGCGCAGAACGCCGCGAAATCATGCTCGCCCACGAAATGCGCAGCTGCGGCGCGCATGGCCGACAAGTCGAGCCGGCGCGAAACGCGCGTGCGATAGCGCCGCAAAAGCGGGTTTTCGTTTTCCGCGTTCCACACGAAGTAGCGGTACTCCTTGGCGTGAGCACTGCGACGCGCATCGAAATCAGGCGCGGCCGGAACCGCGTCCAGAACGCGGACGTCGGGAGGAAGCTTGTCGTTGACGGCGCGGCAAAGCGACTCGGGTGGCAGTTCGCGCCCAAGATCGAAATGCGCCACCTGCGCCCGCGCATGGACGCCGGCGTCGGTCCGGCCGCTTCCGAACACCTGGACCGGGGCGCCGCCCGGCGAGAGCGGAAGTAGAGCTTCCTCAAGCGTACTTTGCACGGTGCGGCGTCCGGTCTGGGTCTGCCAGCCGGAAAAGTCGGTTCCATCGTATGAAATCGTGGCGCGATAGCGAGGCATGGGACGAACAATCCAGTTGTTGAAGGCCCTGCCCTATCGCGCGGCGTGGCGAAGCGCAGGCATATAGCGCCTGGTGTAGTAAATCCCGGTCCACACCGTCAGCGCGGCCAGCAGGCACTCAAGCGCGATCGCGACGGCCCGCGGCGCGGTCCAAATCCCCTCGAACCCCGGTTCCCGCACAGCGAGCGTCTCCAAACCCAGCTGCAGCTGCACGAACATGATGGCGGGAAACGCCAGAAACGTGCGGATCTTGCCTGGCAGAGAGGCGCGCACGTCGGCGCCGGCCTCGGCGCCAACGCCACGCAGGAACGACACCCATTGGTCGCGCAGGACGAAAAGCACGTCGAGTGCCAGCAGGGAGAGCGCATGCGGCACGTCCTCAAGCATGAGGGCCGCAAACGTGGCGACCGGCAGCGTGCACGCGAAAAACACTTTGTCCATGAGCGGGTCGGCCATCGCGCCAAAGCGACTCGTCACGCGCCAGGAACGGGCCAGGGCACCGTCCAGCGCATCGGTCGCCGAAGAAATCGCAAGCAGAGCCAGCCCCGTACCCAGCGCGGCGGGGGACGGCCGGAACGCGTTCAGAAGCAAAGTCGCGCCGCCCGCGAGCGCCAGCGGCGCCCGGGCGAGCGTGAGCGTGGTCACAATCGCAAATCTGGTCATGTCGCAAATTCGTCGGGCAAAATCCGCGCGCGGCTCGAAACCGGGCTTCAAGCCGCCGCGCGGCGGTCGCATTCAGGAACCGGGATGGACCGCCTTGCCGCCTTCGCGGCAGAGCGGGCATTTGTCGGGCTCCCAGGTCACGGGTTCCATGCGGAGAAGCGAAAAATGGGGAATGTCGCCAAACGACGCCTTTCCGCCGCTGCGGTCTACCAGCGTCACGACCGCCAGGACGCGCCCGCCCAGGGACTGCACGATGTCAATCGTCTCCTGAACGCGACCGCCGCGCGTCACCACGTCTTCCGCAACGATGCACGGTTCGTCTTTTTCGATGGAAAAGCGGCGCATCACAAGCGCGCCGTCCTTCTTTTCGGCGAAAATGCACTTTTTGTCGAGGGCGCGCGCGACCTCGTGGCCGACTAGGATGCCGCCTAGGGCAGGCGACACCACCGTGGTCGCGCGCTCCGCGGCGGCGGCCGGGATCATGGCCGCAAGCGCGGCGCAGAGCTTTTCGGCGCGACGCGGGTAGCGCAGGAGGTTGGCGCACTGGAAGAATTCGGGGCTGTGCAGTCCGGAACGCAGCTCGAAGTGGCCGGAAAGGAGCGCCCCGGTTTCACGGAGCGCGAGAAGAACTTCGTCTTGTGTCATTTTCGTGTCTTGTGGTTGGATGTGAAAACTTGATCAGCGGGCCGCCGGGTTGTCGAACTCCCCGCCGGCGATGTAATTGGAAAAGCGCGTGAGCGTATCCTCGAAATTGAGATTGACTTCCCCGGTGGCGCCGTTGCGGTTCTTCGCGACGTCCACGACGGCGAGATTCGGGATTTCCGATCCGGTGGAACCCGGATTCTTGCAAGGACGGCGCAGAAGCATCACCACGTCGGCGTCCTGCTCGATCGACCCGGAATCGCGCAGGTCGGAAAGGCGCGGACGTGCCTCCTTGTCGCGCTTTTCGCTGTCGCGCGAGAGCTGGGAAAGCACGATCACCGGCACGTCCAGCTCCTTGGCCATCGCCTTGACGCCCGCGGAAATCTTCGTCGTTTCGAGCTGCCGCCCTTCTCCCTGGGCTTCACGTGCCCCGAGAAGCTGCAGGTAGTCGATCATGATCAGCCTGATTCCGTGGCGCTTCTTCATGCGGCGTGCGCGGGCGCGGAGGTCGTTGATGTCGAGCCCGCCGGTGTCGTCGATGTAGATCGGCGCGTCCATGAGTTCGGAAGCGGCCCTGGAAAGATCGTTCTTCATGCGCGGCAGGTCGACGTCGCGCACGTTGGACTTGTCCACGATCTTGGAAAACGGGACCCGCGAAAGGGTGCACAGCAGGCGTGTCACCAGCGCGTCGGTGGACATTTCGCACGAAAAGATCAGCACGGGGAGCCGGTTGGCGCCGCGAGGTGCCGAGCGGTCGGCGCCGGGACGCTTTTTGCCGTCGCAATCGACGTCGAGCGCGATCGACGTGCAGATGTTCATGGCAAGGGACGTCTTGCCCATGGACGGGCGCGCCGCGAGCACGATCATTTCGGAATTGCGAAGGCCCTGTATCTTCTTGTCGAGATCCTTGAAGCCGGTCGAAAGGCCATTCATGCCGGAGGTATCGGACATGAGGCGGTCGATCTTGCCGAACGTCGCCATGAGCGACTCCTTGAACGTGGGAAGAGTCCGGGTCTCGCGTTCGGAAATCGCGAACATGGCCTCCTGGGCGTCGGAAAGGATCGCGCTCGCCTGGCGGTCGGGGGCGTAGCATTTCTCGATCGCGTCGGACGCTATGTCGGTAATCTGGCGCAGAACGTACTTCTGCCGCAGTATGTCGGCGTAGAACTCGGCGTGGGCGACAACGATTTCCCCCTCGACCAGGCGCTCGACGGCCGACGGGCCTCCGACGGACTCAAGCGTGCCGGCCTCCTGGAGCGCGGAAACTACTGTGATCGCGTCCACTCCCTGCGCCTTGCCGTCGTGCAGGGACCTAGCGGCCTCGAATATCAGACGGTTCGACTCGACGTAGAACCACTCCGGCACCACGTGCAGGGAGGAAAGAAGCTCAAACGTCTTTTCGGGAGCGAGGAGAATAGCACCGAGAACGGCGCGCTCGGCCTCCATGCTGTAAGGGGGAATGCGGACGGGCGGGGCGTCGTCACGTCGCTGGGATCTGGAAGTTCGTGGTGGCATGGCAAAACGGAAAAAATTCTGAAATCGTGACTTGAAAATTGAGATTATGGAAACTGAAACCTTAAAATCGGAAATTGATCTTTCGACTTTCGACTTAAACCGCATCCGTTATTTCGAAGGGGCGCCTCCGGTGTAAGCCGGCGACGAAAACGGCGGGACATCGGTCCTCCCCTCCCGCCAGTCGCGCACCGCCGCAAGGCGCGCCTTCCAGCGCGCCTCCGCGCCCAATCCGGCCGGCCTGTAGTAGCGCCTGTGCGCAAGAGACTCGGGCAGACACGACATGCGCGCAATCTTCTCGTCCGTGTCGTGCGCGTACTCATAGCCCTTGCCGTAGTCCAGCTCCTTCATGAGGCGCGTCGGCGCATTGCGTATGTGGAGAGGCACAGGCTCGGCCCTGCGTTCAGCAGCGTCGCGGGCGGCCGCCATGTACGCCGCGTCGATCGCGTTGGACTTAGGCGCGAGCGACAGGTACACGACAATCTGAGTGAGCGCGCAATTGCATTCCGGCATGCCGATCTTGTTGCACGCGTCCCAGACCGCATTGGCCAGCAGCAGCGCGTTCGGATCCGCGAGCCCGACGTCCTCGCTTGCGAACCGGATGCACCGGCGCGCGACGTAAAGCGGGTCCTCGCCGGCTTCGAGCATTCGCGCCAGCCAGTACACGGCGGCGTCGGGATCGGAATTGCGCATCGACTTGTGCAGCGCCGAGATCGTGTTGTAGTGCTCCTCGCCATCCTTGTCGTACAGCAGCGCCTTGCGGCTCGTGCAGTCGGCGAGAACCTCGTCGGTGATGGTCGGGACGCCGTCCACGCTGCCCGCATTGGCGACGCAGGTTTCAAGCACCCCGAGGGCCTTCCTGGCGTCGCCATTGGCGAACGACGCGATTTTTACGAGAATGGGATCCGGAACCACCAGCGGCCTGCCGCCGTATCCGCGGGGATCGACGAGAGCCCTGCGCAAGAGGGAGACAAGCGCTTCCTCGCCAAGCGCCTCCAGCACGAACACCTTGCAGCGCGACAGCAGGGCCGCGTTGATTTCAAACGACGGATTCTCCGTTGTCGCGCCGACCAGTATGATGCTTCCCTGCTCGACAAATGGGAGAAACGCATCCTGCTGCGCCTTGTTGAAGCGATGTATTTCATCGACGAAAAGCACAGTGCGCTCGCCGGAAAGGCGCGCCTGCTCGGCGCTTGCCATCACGGCCTTGATTTCCTTTATGCCACTGGTGACGGCGCTGAAATCGATGAATGACGCCTTGGTGACGTGCGCGACGACCCTGGCGATCGTAGTCTTGCCGACGCCCGGCGGCCCCCAGAGGATCATGGAGGGGATCCTGTCGGATTCGATCATCGTGCGCAGAAGCTTTCCGGGGCCGAGCAGATGCTCCTGGCCGGCGATTTCGTCGAGCGTGACCGGACGCATCCGGCTCGCGAGCGGCTGCGGCGCGGTCTCGGCCGGAGCAGTCGCGCCCGCGCGGCCTCGCGCGGCGGAGCGTCCGTCGCGATCGTCCATCTGCGACAACATTGAAAGCTGGACTGGCATGGCGTTTTTCAGTTCAAATTGGATTTCTTGCGCAGCGTCCACTCGACGCTCAGCGCCGCCGCGAGCAGAAAGAACAGCCAGCCGCTCGACCAAAGCGGCAGTTCGGAGCGTTCGCCAAAGAGCTTGCGCCCCTCCCCGAAGTCGGCAAGTGCGTCCGCCAGACCAGTGGCGGGGAAAACCGAACCGCCGGTGGCGGCGGCGACGGCGCGCGGCACCGCCCTGTCGGCGCGCAGCGCGGAAAGCTCTCCGGGGCGGCGCCCGGTCACGACGAAGAAACGGGTCTTGAGTTCGTCCGCGGACTTCTCGGTCGGCCAGTTTTGGCCAAGACGCCGTTCCGCGGCGGGGCAGACCATCTGCGCGAAGTAGTCCCCAGGCTCCCAAAGCGGGCCCAGGTCCGCCTCGTAGAATCCGTTGGAATCCGGGCGCGGCTCCAAGTCCGCAGTGCGCAGCACGGAGCCATCGGCGTCGAGAATGGCCACATGGGGCTTCAAGCCCTGGAGCGGCGAGGATTCCGAATCCTGAAAGCGGCCGAAGATGCGCACGTTTTCCCCAGGCGCGTAGCGGAGCATATCCGTTCCCAGACGCACGAAGGAGTTCCCGGCCCGGAGTTTTTCGCCTGCCCCCCAGCGCAGTATCTGCCCCCAGAACCTGTGGTGAAGCGTGTCGCCGACGCGGTAGCGCAGGCGCCACGACTGGTCCGTTGCCAGCATCAGCACCTTGCCGCGCCCGTGGGCGGCGGCGGCGGCGACCGCGCTGCGCCTCATGGACTCCCGCAATTCCGAAAGACGCGCGGCGGCGGCGGCCGGATCCGTGAACATTTCCGCTGCGGCGCGCCGCGCCTCGGCTTCGGGACTTTGCGCGTCCTCGTCCTCCGCGTACGCGAGCATTTCCGCGCCGGGCGCCACGCCTTTCACGGGATGGCGCCAGTCAAACGGCCTCAACGAGTCCCACAGCCCCTCGTTTTCCAAGTTGGACGCCGAGAGCGACATCACGGGATGCCCGCGTCCGTCGGGCGCAAGCCGCACGCGGAACGTCGGTTCCGGCGACTGGATCCAGCTTTCGTCGGTCAACTCCGTCTCCAACGGCATCAGGGCGCGAAGATCCGGACTGCCGACACGGTGAGGCATGGCGCGTGGACCGCAGATCAGCACCAGAAGCGCGCCGCGCTCCTCGACGCAGTACCGGATGTCCGCCGCGTGCGCGGCAAGTTCGTCGTCCCCCACGTCGCCAAGTATGATCACGTCGAACGCGCGCCATTCGGCGCGGGAAACCGGCAGGCTCCCGCTTTCGCTGTCGCCAAAGTGACGACGCGCCGACGCCGGCGGCAACGGGGCGGACGCCGAATCCGGCGGGGCCGACGTCGCGCCGGGCGCGACGTTGTCCGGATGCACCAGGTATTCCTGAAGATGGACGGACTTGTCGCGGCCGTAGAAAAGATTGCGCAGGTAGCGGAATTCCCAGCGCGGCCTGTCGTCGACAAGCAGCACGTTCGTGCGATCGTCGGAAACGGAGACGTCGAGCGCGAATTCGTTGTTCTCCGGACGCTCCTCCCCATCGACCGGGTCCAGCCTGACCCTGTAGCGCAGCACTCCCTTGCTTTCGGGCACGTGCGCAAACCTGAACTCGCGATGAAAGTCAGCGGAGTCGATGGAAACAGGCCCCCTGACCTCGAGTTCCTCCGGAGGCGTCCCCTTGCGGACGCCCGGCCGCTCCAGAAAAAGCCGCAGCGTGAACTGCCGTCCGGCAAGTTCGGTGGCCGACACCGTCGCGGCAATGCGGACCTTGTCGCCAAGGAACACCGATTCTGGAGCGGCGGCGTCGGAAATCGAGGCGTCGCGCGCTGGCAGCGATCCGCCCACCACGATGAAATGAACCGGCACCCCCGCCGCGCCCAGTCGGCGCGCCACGGCGTCGGTTGAAGTCTCGCCGTTGACTATGCCGTCCGTTAGCACGACGATTCCGGCAAGTTCTTCGAAAGGCGTCTCCGAGACTACGGTTTCAAGGGCGCCGGCCAGATCCGTGGCGGAGCGGAACGCCGCTTCGGCATGCCGCTCCCCATCGCCGTCTCCGGTGCCGGCGTCGCCGGAGTCCTCCAGTTCCGCCAAGCCGTTTTTTTCGCCATCCGGCTCCTGGCCCGACGGGACGTCTCCCACCGGCGTGGCCGACGCGCCGAACCGCCAGAGCAAAACGTCGTATTTTTTCGCGAGTCTGGAAAGCGGGGTCTCGCCTCCGCCATCACGTTTCCCCAATAGCGCGCGCACGAAATCGGCGCGAGTCGCGCCATCGCCGACCGCAGGATTGTCGGCGCCAAGCGCCTGCACAGCCTCGGCGCGCTCGGATTCGGTGCGATGGGAATCCGGAACGTGCATCGACGCGGAATCGTCCGTCAGCACCACGACGCGGCGGCGCACCGCCCTGGTCCTTTCGCCGACCGCCACAGGCCGCAGCAGAGCAAACACGACAATGACGACGGCCGACATGCGCAGCGCCACGATGGCGCGCCGGACCGCGCCGCCTGAGACGCGCGAACAGTCGCGCGCGTAGAGCGACGAAACCGCTTCGAGCGCAGCCGCCGCTATCGTCGCTGCCAGCGCCACGGGACACGGCGACGATAGCAGCACGATCCGCCCGACGGCCTGAAGAAGCGCCCACCAGGCAACCGCCCCAGCCACGAAGGCCGCGAGAAAACGCCTGCGCGACTCCCTGCCCCAGCGCCGTGCCGCCCAGGAACGCACCGCGAGCCACGCCGCGAAGGTCGCCAGCGCCAGAAGCCAGAGCGCGGCCGCCGGAATGGTCGCGGGAAGGAGGTCCGAGCGTAGCAGGTTCTGGTCCATGGCGCGTTTCGGTGGATTGCCGCGGAGACGCGGCCGCTACGCCTCGGCGCCGCCGCTCCACCCGGCAAAGTTCTCGAGAAGCTTCAGCCCGATGCGGCCGGATTTCTCGGGATGGAATTGGGTCGCGGCCACATTGCCGCGCCCGACCATCGACGCGAACACGGTTCCGCAGTACTCGGTGGTCGCGATCGCGCAGTCTGGGTCCGATGGCGCCGGATAGTACGAATGCACGAAATAGAAGTCCGATCCGTCCGGTATCCCGCGCAAAAGCGGATGCGGGCGCGTCGCTCGAATCTGGTTCCAGCCCATGTGCGGGATTTTGTCCGACCGGTCGCGCGGAACGAAGCGAGCGGCGCGGCCTGGCAGCAACCCCAGGCACTGCGTGCCGCCGTCCTCCTCCGAAAAGTCGAACAACACCTGCGTCCCGAGGCAGATGCCCAGAAACGGGACGCCCGCGGCGACGCGCTCGCGAAGCACCGGCTCAAGAGCGAGTGCGCGCAGATTGGCCATGGCGGCGCCGGCGGCGCCCACTCCGGGGAAAAGCAGTCGGTCGCACTCGCGCATCCGTTCTGGCGACGACGTCACCACGGCGGGCGCGCCCACCGCCTCAAGCGCCAGCCGGACGCTCGTCAGGTTCCCGGCCTTGTAGTCAATTATCGCAATCATTGGATCTGACCTCCCGGCGCTTCGCCATTTTCCACCGGATCACGCCCGCGCGCCGCGTCGCCCTCGCCTTCCGCGGAGAGCAGCGCAATGCACGTCAGGCATGCGAGCATCCAGCCCAGACATGGCACTTGAAGCGAAAAATCCAGGCAACAGTGCAGGGAAAGGGAGAAAAGACACAGCCAAACGGCAAGGGGCGCGCCGCGGACGATCGCGGACGCCGCAAGCCCCTGCACCGCGCCCTGGCGCAATGGCAGCGCAACGAGCAGGAAGGCCAGCGGCAGAACGAAAAGAATCATGCCTATCTTTCCGTATTCCTCCAAAAGCTGCGTCCAGTCGCTGTGCACCTCGTAAAGATGCATGCTGTAGTCGCGGAACTTCGGGAACTTTACGGTCTTGTCTGGATTTGCAGGATCCGGTCGCACCCCCTGGTCGGTCGCCTCGAATTGCGCCCAGCGGTGCGTGTGCTGGCCAGGACCAATGCCAATTTCGGGATTGGAGCGCCATGCGCGCAAAGCGGCCGAAATATACCGCATCCTGTCAAATCCACGCCAAAACACCTTGTCGAACTTCTTCTGGAATTTCTCATCGCGCACAGCTTCGACTTTGAGCGGCGTTTCCAGCCACAGTTTCCAGAGCGCATGCTCCTTGACGCGTCCCATCATGGGATTGTCCGTGTACCGCGCGGCAAAGCCCAATCCGACAAGCGCGGCGACGGCCAGGACCGTCAGCAGGAACCGCATGACCGGACGACGCCCGCGAAAGCCGAACAGCACCACGCCGCAGGTCATGGCCAGCGCGCCCGCGGCAAGGCCTCCGCGCGACGCCGACAGGAATCCTGACGCAAGGCACCACGCGGCGACAACCACCATGAGAACGCGCGTCCACGGTCTGGCGCGCGGCGCCAGCAGCGTCGCCAGGGCGATGAAGACGCCACTCCAGGCGAGGTCCACGAAATGGTTCGGGCAGAACAGCGGCGCGGACGCACGCCCCGCATAGAAGAAATCGTTCGTGGCGACCCACAGTATCTGCCTGTCCCCGGTCGCAAAATGAAAATACGCGGCGCTCGCGCACGCAATCACCGCATCGACAAGAAGCAACCGCAACGTGTTTGCCCGCGAACGCGGCGTCGAAGAAACCCCGAACGAAAGCGCCAGCAGCAGCGGCAGCGAGAAAAGAAGCAGGCTTCGCTCCGCCTCCATCCACACGAGCGGCGAATCGGGCCCGGACGGCTTGGTGGCGCGCCACGCAGCGTAGACCAGAAACGGCACGCAAAGCACAAGCGTGACGACGGCGCGGGCGGGCAGCGAGGCCCTGACCCGGACTCCGCCGAGCGCCTCGACGAGCCGCCCCGCCCCGGTAAGCGCGGCGGCGGCGAATATCATCAGCGCGAATGGCCAGAACCACCACATTTCGCCGGCGCCGAAACACCATGGCGAAAGCAGCGGCACGGCAGCGCCCACGACAGTGGCTGCAAAGTGCAACGTGGAGGCAATCGCCGACGCGAATCCCGCCGAGTCGCCACGGGACGCCGTGTCGGCGGCCACAGTCGCCGCGCCCTCGACGACCGCGGTCCCAGCCAGTTCCTGTTCACTCAAGTTTTCCATGAAAACGCCGCGCCGCCGTCAGTTGTCGAATCCGATCCAGAACACAAAGCGCCGGGTGCGAACCCAGTCGTCCGGCTCGTCCACCGCCTTGGCGTAGTCCAGACGTATCGGGAAGCCGACGAAATCAAGTCGTATGCCAATGCCGACGGACGACGCCAGGTCGCTCGGATCCATGTCCCATTCGTCGGCCCATACGTTGCCGACGTCGTAGAACGTCGCGAAGCGGATGCGCTCCGCGAGCGGCACCGAGAATTCGGCCGTGCCCCAAAGCTTCGTCTTGCCGCCCACCGGCGAAAAGTCGTGGTCGTAGTCATCGCTGATGGCCTTCGGGCCCAGGTCGCGGTGCCGGAAGCCGCGGATGTTGCGGCCGCCGCCAAGGAAGTAGCGCGATCCGATCGGGACTTCGTCGCCGCCGATTCCGTCCACGGTCGAAACCATGCCGGAGAGCGCCAGTGTCGTGCCAAACGGCATCGGAATGTAGTGGAACGCCTTGAGGCCGGCCTCGTAGAAGTCGAAGTCCGACCCAAACGCCGCGTTGTGCAGCTTGCCCCAGGCGTTGGCGCGCGTTCCGCGACGCGGCACAAGCGGATTGTCGCGAGTGTCGTACGTCCACGACAACCGCATCCAGCCGAGCAGGTAGGAATCGTCTTCGTCCAGGAACGACCATTCGCGGTCGGGCTCGTCAAGCAGATGGAACCGCTCCTTGGTCACGTCCTTGAGCCGGACGGATTCCAGGCCGTAGTCCAGACCAAGTCTACCAATTCCGGAAAAGAACTTCGCCAGGCCGACGGACGCGCCAAGCCGGCGCTCGTCGTACTCGTTGTACTCGCGGGTGTGGAGCCAACCGTCCACGTCGAGCGAGAGCCGGCGGTCTAGAAACCACGGCTCGACGAACGAGACGTCCAGGTCCGAGGAGTCGCCGGAAACCGTAAGGTCGAGCCGCGCCTTCTGTCCGGCGCCGCGAAACGTCGGCCAGTTGAAGATGTCGAAGTTGGACTGGGAGATGCCGAACATCCCGATCAGATGGTCGACAGAAGAAAATCCAGCGCCAAAGAAAATATTGCCCGTCGCCTTTTCGTCCACCTCGAAAAACAGGTCCCGCAAATCGTCGCCGGCCGACGAATCGTAGGTGCGAACGTCCTCGAAATAGCCAAGGTTCATCAGACGCCGCCTGGAACGCTCGCTCTGCACGGTGTCGTACGGGTCGCCGGGGTTGAGGCCGATTTCGCGCAGTATCACCTTCTCCTTGGTAATGGTGTTGCCGCGGATTCGTATATCGCGCAAATGGACCAGGCGCCCCTCGGTAACGCGGAACGACAACGACACGATCGCGCCGGGACCTGGAATCGCGGCGGTCTCGACGGTCGTGTCCGGATAGCCGCGCGACGCATAGTAGTCGCGCACCGCGGTGCGCGCCGCGTCGATCGCGGAGGCGCCAGCGACGTCGCCCGGACGCAACCCCGCGGCCTTGCGCAGCGCGCTTTCGGGAAACAGCTTCACGCCCGAAAATGACATTTGCCCGACATGGTGGACGGCCCCCTCGCGAACTGCGTACGAAACATGGCGGCGCCCGCCGACTGTGCTGATTGACGGCGGCGCGACTTCGGCGTCGAGATACCCGGCGTCGAGATATTGCTTGCGGGCGTCGGCGCGCATGGCGTCAAGGTCCTCCGGCGCTATCCGCGGCGTGATGAACCAGGACTGCGGATTGAACCAGCTGTGCAGCTGCGCGTATCGTCCGAGCGAATCCTCCGATATCGCCTTGGCTCCCGGGAACTCAGGAAATGCCATGCGCACCCGCTTACCCTCGACTACGTCAAACGAGACAGCGGCGCCGGCCTTCGTGCCGCCAGCCGGGACGACGGTGCCGACGACCTTGGCGTCAAAATACCTACGCTGGCGATAGAGGGCGCGCAATTTCGCAGCCGCCGCTGCGACGACCGCGTCATCGACGAAGTCGCCGGCCTTGAGATCGACGGTCTTCAGTGCGCGCGAGCGCGAGACCTCAGACAGTCCGCTGAATTCCGGAGGGGCGGCAAGCACGCGCCTCGCGGTCAGGTCGAATGTCACCTTGACGCCGTCGCCAAGCGCCTCGATGCTCGCGTCCGCGAAAGAAAAGCGGTTCGAACCGAGAAGCGCCTTCACGTCCGCGGAAATCGCGTCGCGGTCGATTTTGGCACCTTCCTGCACGGACAGGAACCCCCGCACGAAAGTCTCGTCAAGCGGGACGTCTCCGCGGGAGCGAATCTCGATTTTACGGACGGTCGCGGTGGCGGGAACCGAAGAAACTGCGGATCGCCGCGCCTCGGCGGAAGTGGCGGCCTGCGCGGAAAAGGCGACTAGGAAGCACGCCGCCGCAAGAGCGACTTTTTGGGAAGTGTGTTTCATCTACGGTAGAATCGACGGATGATGTTGAAAAAAACGACGGACGAGGCCAAAAAAACGGCGCAAGAGGCCAAAAAAACGACGCAAGGGATTGCGGGGGGGAATAATACCATGACGGACCGCCGTTTTCAACGCCCGCGTTATTCCAGGGTGTGACCAAAGCCTGTCCGTGCAGCGGAACGCAAAGATCGCAAGGGAAATAG
>CAMOSH010000074.1 GCA_946624575.1 uncultured Verrucomicrobiota bacterium | reverse complement strand
TCTCCGTGCCTCTGTGCCTCTGTGTGACACTTCAACTGCGACATTTAGGTTCAATACGGCCTCGGGCAAATACGTCTGCTCCGTCTGCGGATACGTTTACGACCCGGAAGTCGGCGACCCGACGCAGGGAATTGCGCCGGGAACGCCGTTCGAGACGCTTCCTGACGACTGGCACTGCCCGCGCTGCAAGCAGCCCAAAAGCCGGTTCAACCCGGCATAGTCGCGGTCAGCGCCGAATCCACTCCGCGCGAAAGAGCCCGCACGCGGCGCCGGGCGCGTGGTCGCCGAACCAGAGGCAGCAGTCCCACGCGGCGCCGGGCGCGTCGTAGGGCCCAAACATCGGCTGCGCGGAAGAAAACACCGTGATTTCGAGTTCGCCGGCTTGCCCGGCAAACTCGGGGGGAATGTCCCACTCGAACGGCGCCCAGGCGCGGGCGCCGAGTTCGACGCCGCAAAAGCGCGCGGACGCGACCGCGCCTCCGGTGTCGGCGCGCAGACGCCAGCCCGCGCCGCCCGAAGGCGCCGCGACGATCGCGCGCCACGTCAGCGCCCCCGCGTAGTGCGGATAGCCAAGCTCGGCGAAGGAGCCGAACGCGACGGGAGGGCTTGCCGTCGCCTGATCCGGCGCGGAATGGGGCGCTACGCCGGGCCGCAGGTTTGGAATCCGTGCGGGCGCGGAAACTTGATTGACACCCGGACCGCTTCGGGTATAATTCCCGGCCTGGTGCGTTTTTCCGGGAACGGCGGCGCAACCTGCCCGGCACATGAAACTCACAAGAAAACTCCAGCTCGCACTGGGCCTCTCGTCGGTGGCCCTGTTCTTCGTCCTGTTCTGCGCGGTCTGGGCCGTGGAGTCCCGGAGGGCCTTCGGCGAGGCGCGCGAGCTCGCGGCGCGCGCCTGCGGCGACATGGCCGCCACGATTTCGCGCATGGCGGACAAGAGCCTCATCTCGGTGGCCGGACTCGTCGCGACGGGGATCGACGCCGCCACGGCGACGGACGAGCTCGCGCGCGCCAAGCGCGACGCCTTCGCGGTGACCGAAGTGCACGTGATCGACACCAACGGCGTCATCGTCGCGACCACGGTTCCGGCCGACAAGTTCTACCGCATGGATTCCGGCGAGCAGTCGGCCGAATTCCTCCGCCTGCTGCACGGCGAAACCGAATTCGCGCAGCGCCTGCGGCCGAAGGCGAACGGCGGCGACGTGATGCGGTACGCCGGCGTGTCGCTGCCGGGCGGCGGCTTCCTGCAGGTCGCGCTCGACGAGGAGGCGTTCCGGAGGAGCCTCGTTTCGCGCGCCGCCGGCGTGACGGAGACGACGCCCGTGGGCATCGGCGGCTACATGATCGTCGCGACGCCGGACGGCACGATCGTCAGCGCCCCGAAACGGCTTTCCGGCCTCCTCGGCACCAGACTTTCCGATTTCCCGGAAAACCGCGGCGAGCGGTTTTCCGGCGACGGCGGGATGCGCGAGCTGTTCCGTTTTTCGATGCACGGCGTGCCGTCGTTCGGCTGGTACGACATGGCCGGCGAATTCCCGGTCCTCGTCGTCCAGCCCGCGTCGGAAATCTTCGCCGCGCGCGAAAAGATGCTCCAGACGCTCCTCGCCGCCGGCCTTCCGGTCGCGATGCTTTTCGTGGTCTGCTTCCATTTCGTGCTGAAGCGGATCGTCACGGACGACGTCGTGGGGATCGACGACGCCCTCAAGAGCATCGCCGCCGGCGATTTCGCCCGCGTCGTGGACTGCAGGTCGTGCGAGGAATTCGCGTCGATTTCCGACAACGCCAACGCGGCGGCTGCGGCGCTGAAGCGCCACGCCACGGAGGAGAAGGAGCGGCTGGAGCGCGAGCGCGACGCCGCCGTCGCTTCCGAGAAGGCCCGCAACTACTTCTTTTCGACGGTGTCGCACGACATCAGGACGCCGCTCAACGCGATCATCGGCTTTTCCCAGATCCTGAAACTCGGCGCCGAAAGCGAGGAGGAGCGCGTCCAGTGCCTCGACGGCATTTCGTCGAGCGGCGAAATGCTGATGCAGCTCGTCAACGACGTACTGGACCTCTCGAAACTGGAAGCCGGGAAGATGGTTTTCAAGCCGGTCTGGTGCGACGCCGCCGCGCTCGCGAACGGGACGCTTTCGGTCTTCGCCCAGAAAGCGCGCGAGCGCGGGCTCGAGCTCGGCGTCGATTCCGATCCGGACCTGCCCCGGATCCTCGTCGATCCGCACCGCCTGCGGCAGGTGCTTTTCAACTTCCTGGGCAACGCGATGAAGTTCACCGAACGCGGCGGCGTTCGCGTGCGCATCGCGCGCGTCGGCGCGGACCGCCTCGACATCTCGGTCGCGGACACCGGTTGCGGCATTCCGGCGGAGGAAATCGGGCGCCTCGGGAGCCCGTTCGTCCAGCTCGACCGCCAGAGCGGGCGCGGCACCGGTCTCGGCCTGGCGATTTGCAAGCAGTTGATCGCGCGGATGGGCGGAACGCTCCGCATCGAGAGCGAACCGGGCAAGGGCAGCGTGTTCACGGCGGCGCTTTCCGGCGTGGAGTTCGAGGACGCTTCCGCGCGCGCCGAAGGCGCCGGAAGGCCCGGGCCGGACGGCGGAAACGGCCGCGCCGGCGGCCGCTCGCGGATCGAAGATTGGGCCGGGCGCCGCATCCTCCTCGTGGACGACATCCGCATCAATCTCCTCGTGCTTTCGAAAATGTGCCGGAAGCTCGGCCTCGGGCGCGTCGAAACCGCGCAATCGGCCGACGAGGCGCTGCAAAAACTGCGCGCGGCCGCCGCGGAAGGCGCCGCCGCCCGCTACGCGCTCGTCCTCACCGATCTCTGGATGCCCGGAACGGGCGGCGCCGGACTCGCGGAGGCGGTGCGTTCCGATCCGGCGCTCGCCGGAACGCGCGTCTGCGCCGTGACGGCCGACGTCGAAATCCTCAAATCGCAGACGGCGAAGAACTTCGCCGGCGTTCTGCTCAAGCCCGTCCTGCTCGGACCGCTGCGCGAGTTCTTCGAAAACCTCGAGGGTTGAACCGGCCACGCTTCACGCGTCCGCGGCGCCGGCGCCCGGAAACAGCGCCAGGAGCTCCCCCGGGGCGTCGAGGACGGGCCCCAGCGCTTCCAGGGCTTCGCGCGGGCGGAAGCCCCACGAGCAGAGCCGGAACGCAAGGCCGGCGCGCTTCGCCGTGTCGGCGTCCACCTCGCTGTCGCCGACGTAGAGCGCATCGGCGGCGGACGCGCCTTCTGCCGCGCCAGGCCGACCGTGTATCTCGGGACGCACACGC
Organism: uncultured Verrucomicrobiota bacterium; assembly: GCA_946624575.1. Lineage (GTDB taxonomy): Bacteria > Verrucomicrobiota > Kiritimatiellia > RFP12 > UBA3636 > UBA3636. Next base: position 14,470 of record CAMOSH010000074.1, on the reverse strand, counting down.
CGGAGGCGCTCGAAAGCCTGGAGGCAAAGCGCGTCGTCGATCTCGCGAACCCGCCGGCCGTCATCCCGCCTGGCGAAATCACGTTCAAGACGGCCTCGGGCAAATACGTCTGCTCCGTCTGCGGATACGTTTACGACCCGGAAGTCGGCGACCCGACGCAGGGAATTGCGCCGGGAACGCCGTTCGAGACGCTTCCTGACGACTGGCACTGCCCGCGCTGCAAGCAGCCCAAAAGCCGGTTCAACCCGGCATAGTCGCGGTCAGCGCCGAATCCACTCCGCGCGAAAGAGCCCGCACGCGGCGCCGGGCGCGTGGTCGCCGAACCAGAGGCAGCAGTCCCACGCGGCGCCGGGCGCGTCGTAGGGCCCAAACATCGGCTGCGCGGAAGAAAACACCGTGATTTCGAGTTCGCCGGCTTGCCCGGCAAACTCGGGGGGAATGTCCCACTCGAACGGCGCCCAGGCGCGGGCGCCGAGTTCGACGCCGCAAAAGCGCGCGGACGCGACCGCGCCTCCGGTGTCGGCGCGCAGACGCCAGCCCGCGCCGCCCGAAGGCGCCGCGACGATCGCGCGCCACGTCAGCGCCCCCGCGTAGTGCGGATAGCCAAGCTCGGCGAAGGAGCCGAACGCGGCGGGTGCGTCGGCGCGCTCTGCGAAGACCGCTCCGCCGAAAACGCGGAAATCGCCGGCAAGCCACAGCGCGGGGAGGAAGTAGTTGGCGTCGGGATGGTCCACCTCGAACCGGTGAATTCCAGCATCAAAGCGCCGCGCGGAGTCCGTGCGGTAGAGCGGCGCGAACAGTGCCGCAATAGGAGGCGCGGCATCTTGCCGCGCCTCGTCCGCGAGTGCGGCGCGGCCGGAGGCCGCACCCCCCATAACCGCGGGCTGGAAGCCCGCGCTCCCAGGCTGCGTCGCATGCAAAAGCCTCACTTCCCGCACCTCCACCGTTTCGGCGAACGTCACGGAGCCCTCGCGGCCGCCGCCTTCGGCGAACGTCACCCGCAGCAGATTCGGACGGTCGCGGACGACGCGCCATTCGACCGCGGCGAGCGAGCGCGACTCCGCGACGGGCCGATCGCCGGACGGAAGCGGCCCCGGCTCGAAGACCCGGACGCCGTGCGGCGGCAGCGTGAACTCGACGCGCTCGCCATCGCGTTCGGCGACGAGCCGCCGCGTCGCGAACGGGCGCATGTTCAAGACGGCGCTCGCGCCGTCCTCGCAGGTCCGAGCGAGAAGCGCGTCGGCCTCGGTCGCGCCGTCGGCCTCGAAGACGCGGAACGTCGCCGGAAGGCGCTCGCGGCAGAGCGCCACCGCGCCCTCGGCGTCGAGTCCAGTCGCACCGGTTTTCTCCTCGTCGAAGAGGCCGTCGGCGCGGCAGACGAAGACGAGCGGGAGGTCGCACGGCTCGTCCTCGCGCACGAAACGCGGGACGAACTGGCGCGTCTCCAGCGCGCCGAGGAGCGCCAGCGCGTCCGGGAGCTGCGCGGCGCGAGTAAAAGCGGCCGCCGCAGCCGCGCGGTCGGGGTAGCGGACGCCGACTTCGCGCCCGGACACGCGCTTCGCGGCGAATGCGGCGGCGCGGCGCGCCTCGTCCGCGAGAATCCGCGCGTGGCGCTCATACCACGGATGGACGGGACCAGCGGCGGAAACGTAGCCGTGCTTCTCCACGAAGCCGCGCTCGTCCATCACGTCCATGCACGTCACGTAGCGGTCGATTCCGTGGAAGGCGCACATCCAGAGCATCTGGCGGAGCGCGGCGGGCGGGAGATCGCCGGGTCCGCAGGCGAACAGCTCCGCCATGCCGCCGCGCCCGTTGTGCAGGATCGCCTGGCGCGCCAAGTTGAACGTGACCCATTCGGGCGGGCGGCTCGCCTTGCCGGCGGGATCGAACGCGGTGCCGATTTCGTCCATGCCGGGAATGGTCTCGCCGCGCAGGCAGAGCATCGGATCGCCGTTGAGCCAGCTCGATCCCGACAGGCCGTTTTCGTCGATCAGGTGCCCCGTGAGGGCCACGCCGTGCGCATCGCACCAGCGGCGGATCTGGTCGAAGTAGGACGTGCGGAAACGGCAACCGAGAAGCCGGGCATACGTGGCGGGCAGATCCGGCGCCGACGACGGCGCGGCAAGCCACGCCTCCACGTCGGAGCGGAATTCGCGGCCCGTTTCGGCGCGGTATTCGTCCTCCAGCCCGGACCAGACCCGGAACGAGACGGCGGGCTCGCCGGATTCCCAGCGGACGCGCGTCGGATGCCCCGGCTCGTCGGTGAAGAAGCCGACGACCGTGCCGTCCTCGAAGAAGCGGGCGAGACGCGCCGCGTATGCGTCGTGGGTGAGCTCGACGAAGCGGCGGACCGCGTCCGGCTCGCAGACGTTCACCCAGCCGTCGGGGGCGACGGCCTCCTCCCAGCGCCAGGCGCCGCCCTCGCGCGGGAACACGCCTATCTCTCGATAGCGCCAGGCGGGATTCTCGCGCGGGACGCGGCCCTTGCAGGTGCCGCTCGGCCAGTTGTATTCGTCGTAGAGCCACACGCGGAGGCCGCGGCGCGAAGCCTCGTCGCAGAACCACTCCGCGAGGCGCAGCCACTCCTCGCCCATGTATTCCAGCGCGAGGCCGCTGCGCGCGTAGAGGAGAAAGCTGCCCGCGCCCGCCGCCTCGATCGCGGCGACCTTGGCGCGGCATTCCGCCTCGGTCGGCGCCCCGGTGATGGCGAGAAACGGGATCATGCCCGTGTCGCTGCCATTCGTTTCGCTGCTGGATCCAAGTCTGGTTGCTTTCATTGTCTGGCCTTCTTTTGGCATTTTTGGAAAACCCGTGATGTCGATTCGCGCGCCACAAGCGGCGCCGGAAGGAAGATGCGCATCGGAGGCGCGTCCGGATCGCCGCGGCGGCGGTCGAGCGCCTCCACAGCGACGCGGGCGATGTCGTCGCACGGCTGGTGGATCGTCGTGAGGCCCGGCGAGAGCACACGCGCGAAGTCGCCGTCGTTCACGCCGCAAAGCATGACGTCCCCCGGGACGCGCAGGCCGAGCGCGGAAAGGGCGCGGAGCGCCTCGGTCGCGACCTTGTCGCTGGAGCAGACCACGGCGTCCGGCCGCGCGTCGGCGATTGCCGCGCGGAGCGCCGCCCCGTCGTCGTCGCCCTGCGGGATGTCGAAGGTCGAAACCCGCGCGCCGCGCTTACCGGACACGGCCCGGCGGAGCCCCGCCAGACGCTCCTGCACGTTGGGAGAGTGCGCCGCGAACACGGAGACGAAGAGAATCCGCGCGGCGCCGCGCAAGAGGACGTGCTCCCCCATGCGCAGCCCGGCGGCGGCGTTGTCGATGCCCACCACGTCGTAGCCGCTTTCCTCCGGCGCCTCCACAATGTCGCAATCGATCAGGACCATCGGGACACCGGCCTCGCGCAGGACTCCGGCCACGGCGCGATTCGCCTCCGCCGCGTCCGCGCAGAAATCAACGGGATGGAAGAGGACTCCGCCGACGCCCGCATCGACGAACGACCGGGCGATGGAGACCACGCGCGCCGCCAGGCCCTCGCCCGACTCCGCGAGCATGTCCGCGAAAAGCAGCGGACGGCTGGAGCGCTGGCAGACCGCCGACACCGACCGGCACAGCGCCGGGAAGAAATCGCTGCCGGACCAGCCGGGCACCACCAGCCCCACCGAGCGGCCCGCGGCACGCGCCACGTAAGTCCCGGCGCCCTGCACCGAATAGACCAGACCGCGACGCTTGAGTTCGTCGTGCGCCTTGACCGCGGTGAGATACGCGACCTTGAAACGGCGGACGATCTGCTCGGCGCTCGGGAAGGAAGACGGCGCGCGATACCGCCCCTCCGCGATCTCCGCGGCCAGGGTCTCGACGATTCTTCCGCATTTCGTTCCGCTTTGCACTTTTCCCGCGCTCCCGTTCCGGGCACACCGCCTCGGACGGCGTTCATCATATCGCAACACGCCCATGAATGCGATGGTTGTATATACGACTTTTTTCCGCCCGGCCAATCAGCGATTGGCCTGGAGGGGGGAGCGACCAAAGAGACTGAAGAGACCAAAGAGACAGAAGAGACTAAAGCGATCATGGCTATGGGGCTTGGGCTGGCGACGGAGTTGCCGCGTCGGGGGCGTTCTGATAGCCTCCGCGCCCGTGAAAAGCTTCCTTGCCATGACTCTTTCAACAGCGATTGCGTTTTCCGCCACCGCCACTCCGCAGAGCGACGCGGCTCGCATGAACGCCGAGGAGATGAACCCCGGCACGGCGCTTCTTTCTACGGAGCGCATCGGCGGCGGCGCGTTCAAGGTTCTGATATACGGAAACTCCATCGCCCTGCACGGTCCCAAGCCCTCAATCGGCTGGACGAACCGCTGGGGCATGGCCGCAAGCGCGCGGGAAAAGGACTTCGCTCATCTGGTGGTGGCGAACCTGGAGGCGCGGCGCGGCGAACGCGCCGACTTCCGCATCCGCAATCTGGCGACGCTCGAACGCAACTACACTGCAGATCTTGCGACGTTCCCGGAACTGGCCGACGACGTCTCCTGGGCACCGGACTACGTCGTGATCGCCATCGGCGAAAACGCGCCGACGATAGACGAAACGTCCGCGCCGGCCTACACGGACTTTCTCGCGTCGCTGACGCGACCGCTCGTGGAAAGCGCAAACCATCCGCGCGTTGTCCTGCGCTCGCCATTCTGGCGCAATGTCGCCAAGGCGCAGTGCACGGAACGCGCCGCCGCGCTCACTGGCGCCCGCTACGCCGACGCCTCCGCACTTGGCGACAGCGACGAAAACAAGGCCATCGGCCTCTTCCTGCACTCCGGCGTCGCCAACCACCCCGGCGACCTCGGGATGCGCCGCCTCGCCGACATCGTGCTGGCCGAGCTGACCCGCTGACGCGGCCGCGATTTAGCGCCGCCGGACGCTATTATTCGGCGGCGGCCAGGTTTCCGCCACTGAAGAAGATCGGCGATTCCGAGACAGTCAGAGTGCAGACTCCGTCGTTGTCGGCGTCATCTGGCCGGACGGGGTTGCCGAAGATGTCGAAGAAGCGGATGCTGGGAAGCGATGACGAGGCGTCGTCGCCACATCCTGCCCCCGCCTCCGGTAGGGGCCGACCGCCGGGCAGCCCGTCGCGCGTTGCCGCATCCGTGAAACGCAGTTTCATGCGCTGCGGTTCGCCGATCTTCCAGACGACGCCGGCCTTGGTGCCGTCGGGGCGTGTCCACTGCGGAAAGAAAAGCCGCCGCTCTTCGTCGCGCCACGGACCGGGCGCCTGCACGGACCCGGCGGGGCGCATCGCGATGAAGGTCGAACAGGCGCCATGCGCCGGCTTGGGCGAGAAGTCCCTGTGGGTGAGGCCGAAATGGTGCTCGCTGTAGTGCGGGTCGATCTCGCGGCCGCGGAATTCATACCAGAAATACTGCTCCACGCCCTCGGCAAAGGCCATTGCCATGGCGCGCACGAGAAACCGCGCCTGTCCGCCCTCTCCGGCCGATCCGGCGGCGCCGCTTTTTTTCGACCCGGAAACGATCACGATACCGCCGCCCGCGAGGCGCGTGACGCTTGCGGAGGCGACGTCGCGGCCTTCCGAGTCCTTCGCGACGAGCAGCGGGACGAACTCGTCGCCTTCACGGAGAAGCGCCGGAGTCTGGTAGCGCGTGGCGAACTCGCCGGCGGGGTCGCCCTTGAAGCCGGCCGCCACGGCGGCGGCGGTCGGGAATGCCCTGTTCGCCTCGCGCGGCAGCGTCGGATCGGTCCAGTTCGCGGCCTCGGCGATGCGAAGTTCCCTGCGCATCGGCGCAGTCGCCTCGCCGGTTTTGTCCTCGATGCGAACGAACACCCCGGGCGACGGCTCCCTGACGCCGAACCACAGCGGCATGCCGCCGACATCCACGAGGACTCCTCCGCGCCGCACGAACGCAAAAACCTCCGGGAACGTGTCTATCGGAAACGTCTCGTCGAACGGGTATATCACGACATCGACGTCGCCTGCGGCCAACCGCTCGCGCAGGCGCGCCCCGGAACACGCCTCGCACGTGGAGCCGGGCGGCAGCGCCTCCTGCAGGAGCTCGGCGTGAATTTCCGCGCCGGCTTCCGTTGCGGCGTAGGCAGCCCGCCATGAAGTCTGTTCCGGACGCGCGACGCGGAGCCCGGCCTGGACGACGCCGATGTCTCCAAGCCGCGCGTCGTGCGTCGGCCAGCCAAGTTCGGTGATGACAACAGGTTTTTCCGCGTCGCCGAATTCCGCCATGAGCGCGCGGAGCGCCTCCAGCTGCGCGTCGAGCGAACCTTCCGGCTGGCGCGGATGGCAGTATGGATGGACGCACAAGGCGTCGAAGGACGAAGCCGCGCCGTTTTCATAAGCCCTGCGGATGAAGTCGAGCGGCACGCCGGCCGTGCCGCCGAAAAGGACGCGGACGCGCGGGTTGGCGGCCTTCGCCGCGGCGCATGCGACCTTGAGGACTTTGGCGTAGAGCGCGGGGTTCGGCTCGTGCTTCCAGAAATGGCGGAGGTTCTCCTCGTTCCAGATTTCGATGTCGGGGAAGCGCTCGCCATAGCGCGAGACGACGCCGGAGACGAAGTTCGACCAGGCGTCGAGATGCTCCCACACGGGCTCGGCCCACTTCGGGATGTCGAAGAGGATGGGCAGGACCGTGAGGCCCGCCGCCTCGGCGTCGGCGATGACGGCGTCGTAGTGAGCGAAGTCGAGCGGCGCGCCGGGCGTCTTCTGGACGCGCCACCACTCTAGATCAAACCGGACGCGCCGGATGCCAGCCGCGGCGATGCGGCGGCACTCGTCGGCGCGCTCGGCCGGGTCTTTCACGCGGTGCAGGTGGGCGCAGACGCCGTAGGGACCCGCCGTTTGCACGGCGGGCGCACACGGGGCGATTGGTGGGGGCTGGCCAGGAGGTGCGGCCTCTGGCCGCGCCGCATTCGCGGGCTGGAAGTCTCCTGGGAGCGCGGGCATCTTGCCCGCGGCGCTGGGGGGTGCGGCCTCCGGCCGCGCCGCATTCGCGGGCTGGAAGCCCGCGCTCCCAGGCATGGCGCCGGAAACCGCACCTCCTATGAAGCCGACCGCAATCGCCAGCGCCGCTGCTCTTCGCATCGAAACGCCCCGCTCTTCAGGCTTAACGCACGACTATCACAAAGGGATTTGGAGGAGGGATCAGATCCATCGCCCAGTAGTCGAAATACATCCAGTCCGTGCCGGAGGAAGGCGCCGTCTGCGCAAAGCTCACGTAATTCATGCCGTCCACCAGCGTCCCGGCTGGAATCTCCGCCTCGAACGACTCGGTTGCGCCAAAGTTGCCTTCGTGCGTGGCCACGGCTGTCCCGTTCACGGAAAGGACATGCCTTTCAGCGACTGTCAGATTCGAGGCGTCGTAGCGGGATGTAAGCCTGGTGCGGAATGTCCAACCGCACCTTTCGCCCATCCCTGCGGGGACATAGACACCGAATACGTAGTTGGTGGAGCGATTGCCCACGGACATGGATCTTGTGAAGTGGCTGACGTCGGCGTCGCCGGCGAATGCGTAGGCGGCGGCCTTTGACTGGTCGGTGCCGCTGGCTCCATCGCCGGCCGCAGCGCTCTGCCACGAGCCGGAAAGCCGAAGCGCGTCAATGGCGACGGAACCGGCAGTGTCGGTGCGCGCGAGCGTGACCGTGACATTGCCATCGCCGTCGCGCGTCCAGAGTTTTCCGGGGATGACAATGTTCGAAGTTCTGGCGTTTGAGAGAACGGCCGAGCCGACTTGCGTTCCGTTCACCGAAAGACTGACTGGCGCGGCGGACACCCCGGAAAGAAGTGGCGTCACGGAGAAAATCATGGGCTTTTCCGCCTCAAATGAGGCGAGCGAAGACTTGAGCGAAAGCACGGGATTCGCAGCGGTGAGGGTCCTGCGCATCCGCCGCCACGGCATCGACTCCGGCTCGAACACCGCAGCGGGGGCGGCGTCATCGAATTCGTCGGCGGAGCCGTTGAGTGCGCCGACCATCCACTTTGAGCCGTGCTGCGCCGCCATAACCTCAAACTTCTCCTCGTCGGTCAGAGCGCGCTCCCAAGCCATGAATTCCGCGATCGCACCACGGAAGCCGCGCGAATAAGTGGCACCACCGGCACTGTTGTGATAGGCGCCAAGAACGATGTTCGGAGTGGCGAAGGATAGCGCGAACGATTCCGTCGCCGATTCGGACTTGAGAGTCGGCTTGGAGGCTGAATTAGTGCAAACGCTGGCCGTGACGGTGTACTGGGTGTTGTCGGCGTTCTGGGCGAAGGTGATGAATGCGTCGTTCCACGTTCCGGCCGTGATGGCAAGTGATGTCATTTTGCTCGATGACTTTGCGCCGCGGTAGCCGAGGCAGGCGTTTGTCGTGGTGCCGGAGACGCTGACACCGTCGATGTTGAGCGCCACGCCGGTATCGTGCCACCCATCGCCGCTCTTTCCGTTCTCGAAGATGTAGCATGGCGTCGCAGCCTTCCCGCCTGGAGCGACTCCCTCCCACTTGAAGCGGACGTAGAACGTCACGGTCGGGGCGTTCACGGCGGCGTTGGAGATGCATACGCTCGTGCGGGCGGATGTTGTGGCAGATTTCGTGTCCTGGTAGAAGTGGAGCGCGTTCTGCGTGTATGACGTGGCGGGGTAATACGGATTCACCACCTCCGTTTCCAACTGCTGCGGAACTCGGTCGTGGGCGGTGCCGTATGTCTTGGCACCGCCGAAGTCGCCCATGTAGCCGACGCATGGCGAATCCGAGGATGCGGAGAACTCGAGCGCGTTGCCGATGTCGCCGGGCTTCGCGTAGGTGTTTTCACCGCCTCTGAGGTCGAGGATGAACTTGGCGTCGTCGAAGACGCCGGCGAAGGCGGCTCCGCCGAAAACGGCGAACGCCGCGACCAGCGCGGCGGCGCGGGCAACGGAGACAACGGGCGACAAACGACAGAATCGTGTTTTCATGGGTGTATCATCCGGATTGTGTGTGTGTTCCAGTAGTGTGCTTTTGGGCGACTAGGTTTCCTAGGGCTCCTAGGCTTCCTAGGGTTCCTAGGACTCCTAGGCTTCCTAGGCCTCCTAGGTTCCCTAGGGCTCCTAGGTTCCCTAGGACTTCCTAGAGCTTCCTAGAAAAAAACCTAGTTCAAAGAGCGACAATTCGGCCCACGCGGGCCGACAGGGGGAATCATAGCACTTCCGAAGAAGAAATGTATCCTGTTTTTGCTTTTCTTCTTATACCATTTTTGCTTTTGAGCGCCGCCTTAGTCCAGGCGCCGACGGGAATGCCGACGACGCGGCGGAAGACGCGGCGGAAATCGAGATACGACGAATAGCCGCATTCGGCGGCCACGACGTCGGGGGCCAGGCCGGCGCGGAGCTTCTCCATCGCGCGCTCTATGCGCACTGCGTGAATCTCCTGAAGAATGGGACGGCCGGCGACGCGGCGGAAGAGATGGTCGGCGGCGGAGCGCGAGAGAAACATCGTGCGGATGGCGTCCAGCGGCGAAAAACCGTCCTCGCAGGCGTGGTTCCGGATGAACTCCTGCGCGCGCGACACGCGCTCGTCGTGCAGCGCCGAAAACTGCGTGGAGGCGCGGCGCACGAGCGAAACGGCAGGAACCGCAAGCGGGCGCGGCGGGCGCGACGGGGCGTCGAGCCATTTGTCCAGGAGGTCGGCGGCGGCGCGCCCCTCCTCCTCCAGGTCGCGCCGGACGCTGGAGAGCGTGGGCCGGGTGGCCTCGCAGACGTGCGCCAGATCGTCCACCGCGACGACGGCGATTTCTCCGGGGACTCCCAATCCCAGGGCGTGAGCGGCGTTCAGGACGATCTCCCCGACGATGTCGTTCGCGGCGAAGATGCCGCACGGCTTCGGAAGCGCTTCGAGAAACCGCGAAACCTCGCCGTGGAAGTCATCGCCTACGCCGCGCTCGGACACCGCCGCGGCGACCGGACACTGGTGGAAGCGCCTGCCGGAGAGCTTGACAAGCCGCCCGAACGCCTCGCCGCGCACCACGCTCCACGGCGCGTTCGCGGAATGCGGGACGTAGGCGAAGTCGCGGAATCCCGACTGAAGCAGCTCGCGCAGAGCGAGCTTGGCGAACGACTCCGGATCGCCGTGCACGTAAACGGCCCCCTTCGCGGGCTCCGGCTCGCCGAGGTGGACGACGGGCGGGACGGAGCGCATTCCGGCGGCGCGGGCGGCGGCGCGAATCTCCGCGGGGAGTATGATGTGCTGGGTGTCGAGCACCCCGTCGGGCTTCAGCAGCGAGAATATGTCGGCGAGCGAACCCGACGTCGGGGAGCGCACGAATCTCAGGGTTTCATCGGGGTCGCGCGTGCAGACCACGGTGTGCAGATTCCATCGCCGCGCCTCCGCCAGGCGATACACGCCGGACATGATCCGCGGCAGTATCTCCCCAACCAGACGAATCGCGAAGAGGACCGTTTTGGACTCCGGCGCCATCATGTACACTCCGGGCGGCCTGAAGGGCCGCCCTGCTCATGTTGGCCTGGCTGGAGGGCTTGCTCCCCCGGATGTTGGCCTGGCTGGCGAGATTGCTCCACCGGATGTTGGCCTGGCTGGAGAGCTTGCTCCCCCGGATGTTGGCCTGGCTGGAGAGATTGCTCCCCCGGGTGGCCCTTCAGCCCACCCGGAGGCTCATGTTGCCGCAAGGCGGGTCCAGGCTCAACTTGAGCAGGGTGGCCCTTCAGGCCACCCGGGGGAGTTTCACGACCGCGCCCCATCGGGCCGCGAAACTCCCATTTGGGCGCGGGCAATCCACCCTTGCGGTGGATGTAGGCGCCAGCGCCGCCACCGCTTGCGGCAGCCATGGCCGCAAGTGCCTCGACCATGCCATGCCAGGCGTCGTATCGCGTGATTTCCGGAGCGCATTCGCGGGAAATCACCACAAGCCGGCCTTCGGCAAAGGCCGCCGTCTCATCCACATGCGGTCGGTAAACCATTTTCAGCGGATCGGGCTTCGCCACAATGCACGGCAGTTTTTCCGCATCCAGAGCTCGCCGCACCGCGATCTCGCCGGGTGAAATGAAAGTGCTGGCCACAACCCACCCGCCACGCGCCGCCGCAAGCAACCGCTCAACTACCGCCGGAAAATCGCCAGCCCGCAGCGAGCGCGAAATGCTCACCGCCGCGATTTTGCGTTCCGGTGCCAGCAGATCCGAGTTTCCAGCCGCAGTCCACCACTCGTCATCGGGAAAGCGTGGCGAAAAGAATGGCTCGCGAACCTTGAGCGGAGCGTCCGGGCCATGCATGAGGGTGTATTTCAGCGGGTTGTAGCCGATGTAGGCATCAACTTTTTCGTTGATGAAGCGCGATACGCAGATATGGTCGTGGTAGTTCTCCTCCCATTCGAAGACGGCGCCTGCCTCGGCGGCACGCACGCGCGCCCAGCGCTTGACATTGCTTACAAACTGCCCGACAAGGCGCAACGGCTCTGGGTTGTTAGTGGGCGCCAGCACAAGGCGCAGATGCACATGGTCCGGCATGACGATGCTGGATACGCAGCGAACTGCGCCGCCGGGTCGGCGGTTCTCGGCGGCGATTGCGGCGACGGCAGCCTGCCCGGCAGGCGAGAGCGCGACTTTGCAACCCTCGACCCACCCGAACACAGGCCACCGCCCTCTGACCGCGAAAGTTATGAAAAGCGACGCCCCGCGTGAATAGTCGTAGCCGTGAAAGCGCCGGTAGTGGCGAATCGGAGATTCGCCACTACCCCGGGCGGCCTGAAGGGCCGCCCTGCTCATGTTGGCCTGGCTGGCGAGCTTGCTCCCCCGGATGTTGGTCTGGTTGGCAAAGCTACTCCCCCGGGCGGCCTGGAGGGCCGCCCGGCTCATGTTTGGTTGGTTGGCAAAGCTGCTTTGCATGGATTTTCAACTTGATCAGGGAGGCCCTTCAGGCCACCCTGTCCCTAGGCCATAGCACCTCCGCCATCGGAGCAATGCGTTCGGGAAGATGCCACTCCAACGCGGAATTTCCCTGCGAGACAGTCGCGCATTTCGTCCTTCCAGTCAGGCGGATTGGAGAACGCGGCCGTGGGAAGAAGCACTGATCCGCGCGGCCTGAAGGCGCGTTCGCCGCGCATTGCGGTGCCGTCGTCGCCGACTTCGGCGACATTTCCGGCTGCTTCCGGCGGAATGACGCCCAGTTCGGCGGCGATTTTCAGGACCGTTCGGACGTAGGCCGTCTTGGAACGCTCGTCCGGGGCGGTCGCGCAGACGACGTGTTCGACTCCGCCGCGCTCTCCGGACGTCGCCCCGGATGCAAGCGCCACGATGGCGCGGGCGAGCCAGCGCGCGGACGTCGCCGCCTCGGCCTCGCCGGAATGGAAGCGCAGCGCGGCGCCGGGATCCGCGGCGCGCATCCGGACCACGACGTCGGCGATGGTGTCCCGCCCTGCGCCGAAAAGCCGCGACGTACGGACGAGCGAGTGGCGGACACCCGGAGCGGCTCGCCTGAATTCCGCCACGACGGCAAGTTCTCCGGCGAGCTTCGTGCGCCCGTAGGCGTTTGCCGGAGCCACGAACTCCGCGCCGTCCGCCGCACCTATCGGTTCTTCAGGCGTCTCGTCGGCACGGTCGAACACGTAGTCTGTGGACACGTGGACGAACGAGGGAACTCCGCGACGAACGCATTCCGCCGCGAGAATCCGCGGGCCGAGGGCGTTGGCGCGCCAGGCCGCGGCCTCGTCGCGCTCGCAGGCGTCCACGTTCGACGCAGCGGCGCAGTTCACGACGGCGTCCGGGATCCCGCCCGCCGCGTCGAATGCCGCGCGAACCGAGCCGGCGTCGGCAATGTCGGCCGCGCCATGCGGCGGTCCGGCCACAAGCCAGCCATCCGCTACGAACGCGCGAACCGCCTCCTGGCCGACGAGGCCGCCGGCTCCGAACACAAGCGCCTTCATGCCACCTCCACGAGTTGCATCAGTTACCCGGTGCCTCCACCCGGTAGAACCTGCTGTCTCCGGAAGGGGCGAATTCAAGCGTGGCGGTGCCGTCGGCGTTCGGCGTGGCGGAAACGTCGGAAACCGGGAGGAGCGCATCGTCGCCAACCGGGAGCGGAAGCTCCTCCGCCGCGCGAACGCGGAGTTGCGGCACGGTTTCGGCCGTGAGCCAGCCGTCCGGCTCCGCCGAAACTGTCAGGGTGACGGAGTCGGGGGAGACTTCGATGGCGTCGATGTGGAGGGAGTCCGGGGCGGCGCTCTTCACTCGCTGCGCCACGGTGTCGGCGCCAGCGATGGTCGCGGTCCAATCCGCGCCGCCGATGGTGATCTCGTAGTCGCCGTCGGGGAGCCAGAGGTAGAGGTCGCCGCTGGCGTCGGCGTAGAGGTCGCGCGTGCCGTAGGAGACCTCCGATGATTCCTCCGATGAATCGGAGGGTCGGCTCACCAGAAGCGAGACTGCGGCGTCGGGCGTGCCGAGGGGGACGACGACGGCGTGGAGGACGCGGCCGGCGGCGTCGTGCGGCAGGTTCTCCTCGTCCGTCCGGCTCTGCGTGAAGCCGCCCTTTTCGGAGCCGAAGTGCGCGAGCACGACGTTGCCGCCCGTGATGACGACGGCGTTCCTGTTGTCGTGCGCGTCGCGCTGGCTCGTGCCGTCGCCGATGTCGGCGCCGATGCGCTCGGCGCTCGCGGAGCCGCCGCAGGCATAGACGGTTCCGCCGGAGATCTCGATCAGACCGTTGGAATCGTCGTAGGGCTCGGCGCTGCCGCCGATGCCGGCGGAAGCCCCGCTGCTGTTCTGGGATCCGTAGGCGTAGACCCTGCCGCCCGTGATGCGGATGCGGCCGCTGTATCCGGCGTATCCGGCGCCGATGCCGGCGGCGTATCCTTCGCTCGTTTCGCTGGGGCGCGCCTCGACAATGCCTCCGGCGATGACGATGTCGCCGGGCCGGTCGCTCTGGCCGCTGTTGGCGCCGATGCCCGCGCCGTATCTGCCGCCGCACGCGTAGAGCCGCGCGTCGTCCGTGGCGTTCGTGATCGTCAGGGAGGCGCCATGCGGAACGAAGAGCCCGGCGTTGGAGGAATACGTCGAAACGAGCGCGTTGCCGGGGCCGGAGAGCAGGACGGTCGCCGCGACGCCGTCGCCGAGCGCGAACGGACGTTTGGAGCGGACCGAGACGCCGGAGAGCTCGACCGTCGCGTCCGCGGCGACAAGGACCCGGACGCCGCCGACCACGTTCGTGCCGTGGAGCGTGTAGTGCTCGATGCCGACGAGGGTGAGGACGTTTGTCGCGTAGTCCCATCCCTCGCCGGAGAGCTGCGCGATGTTGACGCCGTTCACGGTGAAGTCGTCGTTCCACGCGACGACGGTCGCCTCGCCCTCCGGCCCGATGCGGATCGTCCATTTCGCGCCGTCGACGGCGTTCGTTGCGACGTAGAGGCCCTCCGGGAGCCAGAGGTGGAGCGCGCCGTCGTCGTCCGCGAAGAGCTCGGTCGTGTCGTAGTCGTCCGGGAGCCCCTGGAGCGGGCCGAC